>JAITFP010000033.1 GCA_031281275.1 Candidatus Fibrimonadaceae bacterium | reverse complement strand
GTGTATATTTGCTTTCGGTGGGAAAATTGTCACTTGGCACAGCAAATTTTTCTATAAGCTCATCGCTTATTTTGTCTATATTTTCTGAATGGTAAACATCTGCCAAACCAAAAATTCGGTTCAGTTCTGTTTTTCCTATTGAATTTGCAACCGTGCCCCTATGCGATTTAGTTTTTCGCGCTATATAATCTATTAGAGAACACACAAAAAACAAATCATTATGCTCTTTTATTTCCCTGCCTATCATTTTGCAACCTCGCTTTTTATGAATTTTAGACTCTCCAATGCCAGCTCGGTGCAAAAAGTTATTTGATGCGTGGGATGTTTGAATTTTGCCAAAGCCCAAAATTGCTCTCTTGTTATAGCTCCGTCAATATAATCACTTATATAATTGTAAACTTGGTCATTTGCCATTGGTCCGCTAACAATTTCATAATCGTGTTTTTTCCCACTTCTGCAAAAAATAACAAAATCTAGCCATTCTTCTGTCATTTCGCTAAAGCCTCTTATTTTTAATGAAGAATTTTTTTCGTATTCATAAACATTGAGTGTTGGAGAATTGTAGCGGCTCGCCCACCTGATTGCCTGTTCTTTTAGCTCGGTGCAATAAAAACCCACGCCAAAATCCTTTGCATATTTTCCTGCGAGGATTTGAGGGCTTTTGATTTCTAAATAACTGCCGTGATATAGAAGCATAATTTGGATAAAAATACTAATTATTTTTACTACCTTATTTTAATGCGCCTTTCCATTCTCCATTTAATTTTCATTTGCGTGGCTACGGCGATATTTGTGGTTTTTGTTTTTATCGCTTGGCAGGGCAAAAATGAGCAGATCAAGGCTTTGAATAAGGAAATTTTGGCTGAACAGGTGAAAATTGCCGAAATTGAAAAACAGGGAGAAAAGGTTTTAACCTATTTTCGCATTAGTAGGGGTCTTGATATTCTGTCTAAGAGAAAATTGCCAGAAGAGCACAAGAGCATTTTGGCAGGAAAGTTATTTGCCATTTCAACAGACTACAAAATAGACCCGGTTTTGATTTTGGCAGTGATAAAACACGAAAGCAGAGGAAACCCTTATGCAAGAGGTCTTTATTCGTCTGGCGGAAAATCTGGAGCACTGGGTCTTATGCAAATAAAATACGAGTCTGCTTTGGAGGTTGCGCGTTCTGTTGGAGTAAAAATAAGTTCGCCGGCAGATTTATTTGACCCAGAAAAGAACCTGATGGTTGGCACAGCTTATTTGCTCCGTTTAATTGCCAAATACAAAAATTTGCAACATGCCCTGATAGCCTATAATGTTGGCATTGGGGTTTTAGACGAAAAGCTGAGAAGCGGTTCGCCCTTGCCAAAAAAATATTACAATATTATTATGAAAGAGTATAAAGATTTAGCGAGGGAGATATTTTCAATTGAAAATTGAAAATTGGAAACAGCGACAAAAACTTCACTGCAAAGTGCGGGAATTTTTTTTGAATCGCGGCTTGCTAGAAGTGGATGTTCCAATGCTTTCTGCAACTTGCGGCACAGACCCGCAGTTGGATTATTTTGAAACCTTGCCCCCTGAACATTATTTGGGAACAAGCCCAGAATTTTTTATGAAACGCCTTTTGGCAGAGGGCTTTGGCGATATCTTTTCATTAACTCACGCTTTTAGAAAAGGAGAAACAGGAGCAAAACATAACTACGAATTCAACATAGCCGAGTGGTATAGAATTGGATTTTCCGCAGAGGAATTACAACAAGAAATTTTAGATTTGGTCAACAGCATAACAGGCTTAAATTTACCATTAAAAAGAACCCCTTGGCAAGCAGCCTTTGAATGTGTTGATATGGAAAAGTTAAAAGCGCAGCACAAAGATTGGACAGAAGAAGAAGTAGAAGATTACGCAATGAGTACGATAATTGAACCCAATTTGGGAAAAAATTGCGCAGAATTCATTGTTGATTATCCGCCAAAGAGAGCTGCCCTTTCAAAAATTCGTAAAAATGTTGCCTGCCGCTTTGAACTTTACGTAAATGGAATAGAGCTTTGCAATGGCTATGAAGAATTAACAGATGCAAATGAGCAGAGAAAACGTTTTTTAGAAGACATAGAAATAAGAAAAAAAATGGGAAAATCCATTCCAAAAATAGACGAAAATTTTTTAGCCGCCTTGGAAAAAGGAATGCCAGAATGTTCCGGCGTAGCACTTGGCTTGGACAGGCTTTATATGCTTGCTCTTGGCAAAAATGATATTGGCGATGTGCTGTTGTTCAGAGAATGAAGTGATTCGGTTATTTTTTTATGCAGCGAACGGAAAAGCCCCTTGTTTTAAAAACATCATAAGAACGCAACCTACTATCACCTTTTATAATTTGGCGATAATGCGCAAATTTCCCAGATTCTGTGGAAGACCACCAATATCCCTCTTTTTCTCTAAAATCATAACCTCTATCCTCTTCTTCATATTTGAGTCCGGCATAAATCGTATGCCACACAGATGTGGCGTTAAGAACATCCTCATATTTCGATAAATTTTCAAAATCTTCTTTGCTAGGCAATTTCCAACCATCTGGGCAAACACTCATTGCAGCCTCCCAGTCGTACAATTTTCCATATATATCGCAATTCTCCTCAAAACCGCCATAGCACCAATAATTTCCCGCCTTAGGTATTTCATTTATATTTTGAGCCATCCAGGTTTGCGTATCCATTTCTACTATCTTGTAAGATTGCCCATCACAATGCAAAGAATCCAGCAGTTCGATTTTTCGTGAAGATGAGGAGCTAGGTGAAGAAAGAGAGTCAGAAGAATAGTATGAAGAAGAACTATTTCCTATTTCATATATATCAAGATAGCAAGCAGAAAGCAGGAGCGCGAATAGAAGTGAAATTGTGATTGTTGCTTTCATTGATAAGGGAATATAGAAATATAAACGCACGACAACGGCTAACACAACGTGCTAACCGTCCTTCAAACAACGAACACTAAGCAAATCGTCGTTCATATTTCCTAATCGTAAGGAGACATAATCTTCGTTGTAGTACATAACCAAGGCATTGGGAATGCCGTTGTTATTTGTTTTAGTCCACCAATAGCCTGATATACCGACACTGTTGAAATCGCCCTCATTAAATCTGCCGCCGCCAGGCAGAGCCGAAAAACCGTACTTGTCCTCACCGTTGTTGTTGTTGAGCCAACCACTTTTTGCTTTCAAATACCTACCTGCCGTTGAGGAAGAACCGCTAACTGTTGTAATCAATGCAGTCCAATCATCATCGCTAGGGATATGCCAACCGCTGGGGCATACAGACTTAGCTGCTATCCATTCATAAAGCCTGCCATAAATCCTGCAAAGGGCTGGATCGTTGTTATAGCACGTGCTGTTGCTCACATTGGAATTCAAATTTCTCGCCATCCAAGTTTGTGCGCCAATCACAACCGTCTCGTAAACCTCGCCATCGTAAGGTACAGGATCACCGTAAGTAATTGATTGAGTTGGCTCAGAGCTTGAACTAGGCAAAACGCCTCCCACACAGCCATTATAATTAACGCTCTTCTCATCACAAACGCTATCGCGTTCCTCGCTTGTGCAAGAGATAAGAAATGCAACCGAGAAAATAAAAAATCTTAGAACCATATATGAACCCCTATCCCCGAAGCCAAAAGCACTCCGCCAACTATGCAAAACACATTCCTTTTAATTTTGCTGCTTTCATAGCTATCCCAAGCATTATCGAAATCTGCCTGCCCATTGGCTTTATTATATTCATCCTTCTTATATTTATCATAAGCATCTGCCATATCTTTGTCTTTCAGGTATCCAGCAACAAACAACCCAGCCCCAGCCAAGTCCAAACCAATAGCAACATAAAAGCTGGTTTTGACAGGCTTTTGAACCACTACCACCTCAGGCTTCGCAGGCACAGGCTCAACCTTGGCAACCTCAGGCTTCTCAACCTCTATTGCCTTAGATTCCACAAGCATTTTCTTGAACAAATCCGGCGCCTTCTCGTCTATAAGAGCCAGCAAGCTATACATATCCTTGAAATAGCCAGTAAAAGAACCCATCAAATTTCCAGTTGCGACATTGTAGAGTTCCACCTTTATGGTCAAATCCTCGTTGAACCTCCCTATCCGCCCCTGCGCCACATAGTCAGCACTAACCTTCCTGCCCAGTTCAGCAAGACAGCTAGCCTCCTTGCACACCTTCACTGTGTTCTCCATTGACCCAAGAAAAGCAACTATGCTTTCAGTGGTCATCACTCCGAACCGTTCACTAGGCAAAACATTAACCGCCGTCTCTCGTAGCCTATCGGTTAAGTAAGTCAGCTCTGAAAACCCTATTGAATCGCGGTCATCCAAAGTATTGATAATGGCAACCCGCTCCTGCACCTGCCCGTAGGCAGCAAAAGCAAGCAATAGCAGAGTAAAAAATAGCTTGTTCATAGCCGAGTAAACTACAAATTTTTCGGTGGAAAAATCCTCAAAAAGCCAATAAGGAAACTATCTCCCCTCCAAAGCCGCACGCTTCTTAGCCTTGCTTCTCGCTGTTTCTCTAAGCAGATGAATGTTTTTCAGGCTAATCATGCTTTTTCGCTTGCCGTTTTCGTCATAAATTTTAATACCCTTCCTGTCAATGCTGTTTACAAATGCTTGCAACGAAGAACGCAAACTATCTATGTCATCCACAATTTCTTTTTTGTCCAGCAAAGCCACGGTAACAGGGCTGCTTTCAAATTGGATTATAATTTTGTCTAGGTTCTCTATTGCCTCCTTCACAGATGAGATTACTTTATCCGCAGATTCAATACCCTCCTTTGCCTGAACCCTGATAGTATCCAGAGATTTATCTATTTTGTTGCTCGCATCCGATATTTGCACAGCATAATCGCCAACTTTATTCAACGCACCCATAGTTTGACTCTCAACGGTATTTATTGCCTTAGACAAAGCACTTAGCACATCTTCACATTCTTTCACAATTTCTTCTACTTTCTTTTGCAAAGAGGGATTTTTTTCATCGCCTGTGTGCAAAACGCGAACAAATTCAACAAGGGCGGCAACCTGCTTTTTTGCAACATCGGCTAGTGCCAAAATCTCTGCAAAGCCCGGTTCAAATTCTCCGTCAAAAACATAGTTCTTGGGTACCTGTTCTCCTTTTTTTCCGGGTTCAACTATAATGCTACGGCTACCCATAATATTTGGGCTAACGTTTCTGAATCTGGTGTCTTTGCGAAAAATTCTAGGCTCGTCCAAGCCTATTTCAACTAGGGCTTTATCGTTTGCCTTAGTTACAGAAACAATATGACCTATTGCAAAACCTCTTATGGCAACAACATCTCCGTTTTGCAAAGCTCCCATTTCTGGAAACTGCACCAGCACCACATTTCTTGCTTTTCTTTCATTTTGCCATATAGAAAAGGCTAAATATGCAATAACCAACAATACCGCAGCTATTGTAATGCTTCCTATGAGCTTGTCGTTATTCATTCTCTCCTGGCAATTTTTTTCTCTTGACTAAAAACACAGCGCCCACCATTGCAGAAAGCAAAATAAAACCGACAAGTTCAAATAAAATAAAATATCCACCAGGAATATTTATGGAAACTCTGTAACTGGTATCAAAGAGGTGTTCGGAAATAACGGCAACGCTTCCAGTCACGGCTTCTGGATTTTCTGGCAAATTTGCATTGTAAATAGCAGCCAACAAAAGCAATCCTCCGCAAAAAACTGCGAAAATAGAATTTGCGCCGAGCTTATCCATTCTCGGCAGCCTTGTTTCTTTTGCTCCGTTAAGTACCATAATCACAAAAACTATGAGCATCATAACCGCGCCTGCATAAACAAGAATTTGCAAAACGCCTAGAAAGGTACTGTGAGCAAGGGTGTAAATGCCCGCAAGCGAAAGCATATTGAGCACAAGAGCCATTGCTCCATTTATAGGGTGCTTTGAAATGAGCAATGCAAAAGCACTAACAAGACACACAGCAGCAAACAAAAGAAAGAGAATTGTCGAAAACATATTAACCTGCCTTAGATAAATCTTGCATATTTGTTATGAATTTTTCACGCGAGTCGTGCACAAAAGAAGTTACTCCTGTATCCATTCTTATGGCATCTGCTGGGCAAGCCTCCACGCAAAGCCCGCAAAACACGCAAGCCAAATAATCTATTTCAAATCGAACCGCCATTTTTTCAACTTGCCCATTCGCAGATTCCCCACCGTCCACCCTAATGCAACGTGCCGGACAAGCAGCCGCGCACATTCCGCAAGCAACGCAGCGCGGCGAACCATCTGCCCTTTTTAGCAAACGGTGCATTCCGCGATAGTTTTTAGGTATAGGTGTTTTTATGGTTGGATATGGAATTGTCGGCAGGGTTTCATATTTGAAAAGCCCCCGCAAAAAATGCCGCAAAGTGGTAAATAAACCACGAATAGCTTCTGGAACATAAGATTGCACCCAGAGCGTTCTTTTAGGATGTTGAATTATACGAGGCATAGGAGTAATATAGTAACTTAGTTAATCGTATTTACTATATTCCTTACCATGAGCAATATACCCATTAATGTTACCGTTAGGCACTTAGATGAGCCTGCGTCTAAATTCCAGACTGTTATTCAAAACGAGCTTGGCAAGCTGGAAACTATTTTCCATAAGGTTACCGAATTTACTGTGGTGGTAGAAGGCATTTCAAAAATTGCAAATGGCATTGAGCTAAAACGCAAGGTTGAAATAACCGCCAGCGTAAAAGGACACTCGCCCTTTGCGGCTTCTGCCGAAGAAGAGAATTTTGGCAAGGCTTTGGATGTGGCTATTTCAAAAATAAAAGCACAACTTTTAAAACTGCACGAAAAAGCCAGCGACCACAAAGGCATTCCAACATCTGAAATAGCAAAATAAAATGCGCTGCGAGCATTTTAATGCCTCTTCGGGGCAGTTAAGCGCTCGCATTTATGGAGATGGCTTTGAACGGCTCTTGCACAGTGCGCTAGAACCCGAACAAGAAAGAAACTGGTTCAGGCCAAATTCCATTGGTGGAATTATTTTTGCCTTTGGCACAGGCCTCGGCTATCATTTGGAATTTTTAAAAGATTTTCAAAAAAATGAAATCCCCCTGATAATCCTCTGCGATGCCTTTGCCGAAAACTTGAGTATTGTAAAAGAAAAATTGGCTGGTCAAAACGTAGCCTTGTTCAGCGATGACTTATCGCAATTTGAAAGTATATTCAAAAACAACAAATTAACTGTCATTCGCCATCCAGCTGCCTCCAGATATTGTGTTAACCAAGCCGAATCCACACTAAAAACCATTCTTAATCTCAATTTTACCACAGCACAACCTACTGCCATAGCCCTCCCATTCGGTACTCATTTCTTGCAACAGGAAATATTAAACGCCACAAAAGAATTGCAAATCCCCTGCATGACTCTCCCGCAGCAGAGCAGAGACCCTAGTCAGCAAGAATCCTTGCTCATGGAGCTGTTTCAAAAAAACACGCCCCACCTTGTGCTAAGTGTAAATGCAAAAGGCATAGATTCCGAGGGTGTTTTGCTCTCTGTTTGCAATAGGTTTTCGGTGCCTGTGCATATTTGGTTTGTCGATGACCCACGCCCCATAGCTTGTTTATTCAGCGAGGAGCAATGCAAAAACATAGTGGCGTGGACTTGGGAAAAAGCCTATATTCCGTGGTTATTGGATAAAAACTTTGCAAAAGCGGAGTGGCTACCCCTTGCCGGAGATACGCATTTATTTTATCCGCAGAACAAAAAATCCATTTACGATTTGGTGTTTACCGGTTCTGCCATAGCTGGAAATTTCTTAGAAGAAATTTGGAAACACGTTCAATATGATAAAGAAGAAGCCCTGCCAATAGCACAAAGTGCCGCAGAGCAAATTTTGGCGAGGGAAGTTTTTGCGCATCAAATTCCAGCCGATACCAAAGCTGAAGCGTGGTTTGCCAGTTATTGCATACATTTGGCTTCTGCCGAAAAACGGCGTTTGTGTTTGGAACCTCTGCTCGCTTTGGGTTTGGTTTTTGCCGGAGACCCAAGCGGCTGGAAAAATCTATTTGGCAGCGATATAAAAACCCTCCCCGATATAGATTACCGGAGCGATTTATGCTCTCATTATTCCAGCGGAAACATACACATAAACATAACAAGCTGCCAAATGCCCTCTGCGGTCAATCAAAGGGTTTTTGATATTCCTCTTTGCGAGCGTTTTGTTATTAGCGATGACCAAAGCGATTTATTTGAATTATTCCCCAAAAACGCAATATGCGTAGCAAATTCCCCCGAAGCATACACAGATTTGGCAAAATTTTATATGAAGAATCCAGCGGCAAAACAAGAAATCATAAAAAATGCGAGGGAACATATTTTAAAAGAACATTTGTATTTGAATAGAATATCCGAAATAATCAAAATTGTTTCACGTGAAACATAACTAATAGGCTATGCGTAAGTTTTCTAATTATCTATTGTCGGCAAGTTTTACGCTTGTTATGTTATTTGCATCTTCTGCTTCTGCAATTTCTTATTTTGATATAGGTTTTGGGGTTGGACCTGCATGGGCTACATTAAACAATTATAACATTGGTGGCAGCGGCAACGATGTTGCACTTGATTTTGGAATGAAAATAGGAGGAAGACCCATCGATCTAGGGGCAGACTTATATATTGTAGGAGAGTTGAGCGGAGCTACAAGCACGTGTTTTTACCATTTTATGGATAACGGTTCCCATCCTTACGCTGATATTTATTTTTTTATGATTGGTCCAGGGGCAATCTACTATCCAGTGCAATCCATTCAACTTGGCTTATCTGTGGGTTATTCTTCTATTGCGTATCAAGATGGGTGGGGAAAAATTGGAACCAAGAAAGGATATGCGTATGATATATCAGTTGGCTTAGATCTTGATAATCTTTTGGGTTTAAAAGGATATGGTCCGGTAAACCTCATGGGTTTAAAGTATTATGTCAGTACAGATGGTAGATACGTGAAGTCTTCAACAATAAGTCTTTTTTTAAAATATATTTACAGAGGCAGAGATTAATTTGATAAGTAATGATTAACTCTCTTTGGGACAAGGGATATGGGATATGAATATGCAATGAAAATGGCTTTTTTGAGCGAAAAATCATGTCTCTCCTGTCCCTTGTCCCGTATCCCAAGCGTTTGGATATGAGTTAATCATTACTTACTATATTTACAGAGGCAGAGATAATTGATTACTTGAAAGTTACGCAATCTATGCGTTTATGTTTGCCCTGTATTTGTCCCTCTGAATATAGGGTGCAATCTTCGGCGAATTTTGTGTTGTATTTTTTGATTATGGAATCGGCTCTGTATTCTGTTTCTTTGCGTGTTGCATTGTCAAGGTTTTCAAATTCATCGACAGTATAGGAAGGTTCGCCCAAATACCGCGTTTCGTTTGCTTTGGGTAAATCGGCACAGGATATAGCACCGATGGCAGCAGCCGTGGCAATAAGTCCTATTTTCTTGATTTCCATATACTGATAATATAGTATTTTTTTTGGGCATAACCCAATAATCGGCGATAATTTCTATTTTTTTTGTATGAAATTCACATTATTTCGCAATATTTTTACATAAAAACAAAAGGGCAACCACGGGAACCGAAATTTGTGTTGGCAAAACCACAGAAGCACGATTTATCGCATCCAGCTAAATTCATAATTGTTTCACGTGAAACAATTATCATTTTTTGTTATTTTCCGAAAGATTAAAGATTTACTATATTATTATTAATAAGGAGAATAATGCATTGCTAAAATGTATATGCACATTGCTTGTCACTACTGGGGGATGTATTATGCTATACAGCATAATAACGTTTTTAAAATCCCTTGCAAACTTCAAGGTGCAGGCAAATGAGCAGAAAATATTTGCGGATTGGATTTACACTATATGTATGATTCTCATGTTGTTTTTCTTTGTGTGCTACATAGCGGTTGATATTATTTTCCTTGTTGCAGATACGGTTACAATGACAAATTTGCTCATAGCATTTGTTTTTGTTTTCGGTGCTATTTTTGTTTATACTATGATTACAATGCTCAAACGCATGTCCACCACAATTTCCGAAAAAACCGGAGAGATTATTAAAACTCTTGTGAATGCGATGGAGGCAAAGGACCAATATACTCAGGGACATTCGGTTCATGTTGCAAATGTCACGAAACTTATATATGAGCATTTACCTGAACGGTTGAAAAATAAAATCAACAAGGCGAGATTGATGGATGCTGCTATTTTGCACGATATTGGGAAAATCGGAATTCCAGATAGTGTCCTTAATAAACCTAGCAAACTTACTCAAAAGGAGCGGCTTATGATAGAGCAGCACGCGAAGCTGGGGAAGAAAATTCTTGAGCCGACAAGCTATCAGTTAATTGGAGAGATTGTTTATTGCCACCATGAACGTATTGACGGAAAGGGTTATTTCAACGTATCGCCAGATAAAATACCGCTGGAATCCAGAATCATCGCCGTTGCCGATACATTCTCGGCACTTTGCACCGACCGTATTTACAGAAATAGGAAAAGCTATGAAGAAGCCGTGCAAATTATCAAAGACGTTGCCGGAACACAGCTTGATGCTGAAATAGTAGAGGTTTTCTGCAATATTCCTAAGGCGGAGTTTGAAAGTATTGTGTGATTTAAGATTTTTTGGTATATTGCAACAATAATAATGTATATTAGTAGATAAGGTTATTATATTATAGGAGAACTTCTATGAAAATACGAAACTTTATATGCCTTCTATTTTCTCTTGCCTTTCTTTTTTCGTGTTCAGATGAGAATCTGCCAAGTGATAATTTATCCAAAGTTGAGCCTCTTGCCAAGGTACAGGACACCAACTACCGCATTGATATGGCGGCGGCTACAAATTTGATAGAAGAAGCAATTACTTTCTTAGACAAAGAACATCCTTCTGAGTCCAAATCTAGCCGGAGGGTTAATTCGGTTTCTATTTTGCGTTTTGGCGAGATTAAATCTTCTATGATGAAATCTGGCGAATATCGTGGTCTTGATATTTCAGATACTTTGGCTTATGTTTTCAATTTTGGAGATTCTTTGGGTTATGTGATAATCTCAAATGATGTTCGAGTTGAGAGTCCCTTGCTGGCATTTACAAAAAAGGGTTCTTTGGTTAATGGTAAAACGGATAATCCAGGTTTGAAGATATTTTTGGAAAGGCTTGAGGGCTATATGTTGGAATCCATTGCAAAATTTGGTAAAGCTGATGACCAGAAGGAAATGATAATAGCTCAAAGGGGACCTTACTTAGGTCCGCTTGAGATTGCTGTAGAGCCGCTTGTGCCTGTGGAATGGGGGCAAGGAATGCCTTTCAATGATAATGTTGGAGGGCAGTGTATTAATAATACTGGCAATAATAAATATCTGGCAGGTTGCGCAGCTACAGCAACGGCTCAAATTATGGCTCATTGGAAATATCCTACCTCTATGGGCAATACTTCCTATAATTGGGCTCTTTTAACGAAATACAAGCACGGCAATGATTTTTACCCATCTTCAACAGATAGCCCAACCGAAAGAATTCTAAAAGAAACCGCAAGAAATAGCGTAGCAAATTTATTTCAACGAATAGGTACTGGCGTTGGTATGCTTTATGGCTGCGATGTCAGTGAAAATCCCGGTGGCGTGCAACTTGCTTTATATTGGTTATCATATAATTATGGATTTGCCAGCCCAGATTTTCGACCTTATAATTCATCTGCGATTAAACCTACTTTAATAGTATATGGATATCCTTTTGTGGCAAGGGGTTGTAATGCTAATTCCAACGATCCAGGATGCCATGCTTGGGTTATTGATGGGTTAGCAAGAATACATAAGCCTAATACTTTTTTTATACATAATAATTGGGGTTGGAACGGAAGAGACAATGGGTATTATCCAATCGGCGTTTTTGATCCATTACAATATAATTTTCAAGATGTATATATGTCTAAGGCATACAGATAGATAAGGAGACTATTTCAATGAATAAGTCAATAAAAAAACTCGCTTGTGCTATTGTGGCATCAATTGTGCTTTTGGCTTGCGATGATACTGGTACTAATGTCAACAGTGCTGGACATCCTGCTTTTTATTTTGATGAGGAAAAATTCAAATCCGAATGGGATATTTGGAAAAGCCAAGATATAAAAGATTATAAATTCACCTTGAAAGGAAAACTTGATTATAAATTCTTTCCAAAAGCTAAAAGATATGATAGATTAATTGGACTAATACCAATGTATCCTTATGAAGCTAAAATAGTCGTAAAAAATAGCATTATGGATTCCTTTGAATATATTGGCAAAACTCCGTACGATATTGATTATAGTGCCGAATATCCGTTCGAAAACAGATCCATTCTTAAACCTGAATATACTTCAATATCTGATATGTATAAAAAAATGTATGATCAAATAAAGAATAGCGAACTTGAACTGCCAAGGTTTGCGGGTTGTATTATTTCAATGCGGTATGAAATAAAATATAACCAAGAATTTCACTACATTACAAGTTATAATCCTATTTACGAAATAGAGCCAGGTTGCATATTGGACACCACGCTACATGAAGTCGTTGTTTCAGATTTTTCGGAAGATTAAAGATTTTTGCACATATTGTAATAAATAATAATGTATATTATATAAGGAGGTTCCAGTTATGAAATACCTACTCACAATTTTTTGCCTAATTTTATGCTCTTGTCTTGTTGAAGAAGAGTTTGAAAACAGTTCACCGTGTACAATGCCAAGTGATGAACCATATAAACCAGATCCTTCAATTCTTGATTACTGCCCTGCTGAGGATGTTGCCGAATATCCTATTTATGATACAAAACTCCCGGATAATTGGTGTCATATAACTCCTGAGGGAAGTTGCGCGCGCGACCCAAAACTATCAAAAGAAGAACTATCATTTGATGCCCAAGGGGGAGTTAGGTGCATAACTGCTACAGGTTTTGTTGGAGTTAGTGGAACTAATCTTGACGATAGTCAAAAATACGCTTGCGTAGTAGAGGATGTAGTTAGGTGGAATGAATATACGAAATTGAAATGTTCGTGGCTTACCGCAACGAAAGTAGGTGATCGTGAAGTGCGTATTTCAGTAGAAAAAAATGAAACGGGAAAGGAAAGAAAGTATTATGTAAGTGTAGGTGCCCTTTATTGCTGGAGCAAAGTTTTAATTACTCAATCGGCAGAGTAAGATTTTACTATATTACCCCCATGAAATGCACAGTCAGAACTCGCGATCAGAAAAATGTTTTTGATATTCCGCAAATTGCTAGTTTGCGCTCGGATTTCGAAATAAAAAAAGAAAAAGATGTTTCAAAAGTTCGCATATTGGAAACCTGGTCCGATGGCTCGCCTCGGCTTGTTATGGTGAATGGAAAGGTTTTATCCATTGTGGTGCGCAAAAAAAGCAATGGCTTTCCAGATTCGGTTGATATAAATGGAACACGTTATAGCGTGGACGTTAGCAAAATAGACAGTTCGCATTATGGCGGCGAATCCAAGCCGGCAAAGCATATTGGCGGCAAGATAACCGCAGTGCTGCCTGGGCAAATTTCCAGCTTGCAGGCAAAGCCTGGGCAAGAGGTTAAAAAAGGGCAATTGCTTGGGATTTTGGAAGCAATGAAAATGGAAAATGAAATTCTTGCTCCTTGCGATGGCAAAATTCACACCGTTAAGGTTGAACGTGGGCAGACCGTTATGAGAGGCGACTTGATATTGGAAATTGCATAGTGCCTAGAACTTTCTTCATTGGCGATGTGCATGGCTGCGTAGAAGAACTTTCGGAACTATTTGAAAAATTTTCTCCTCAACCAGAAGATACTATTTACCAAACTGGCGATTTGATAAACAAAGGACCAGACAGTCCTGCTACTGTTGAGTTTATTTTGAAGCACAATATAAAATGCGTTTTGGGGAACCACGAGGCAAAGCTCTTGCAAATTTTGAGCAAACCTGAACAAGAACGAACAGCAAAGGATTTGCATTTTTTGGAAAATGTTCAAAAACCGCAGTGGCTCGCCAGCATAGTTTCAAAATTCCCTCTTTGGATAGATACAGGCAGAGAAATTTTATTGCACGCGGGTTTGGAGCCAGGGAAAAAATCTTTGGAAGAAATGAGCAAGAGAGATATTTTGACTATAAGGATGTGGAATGAAAAACCCTGGTATGAGCAAGCCACCTTCCCTAACAGAATAGTTATTTTTGGTCATTGGGCGATGAACGGTCTTGTGGATTTTCCACGAGCAAAAGGGCTAGACACAGGTTGCGTTTACGGAAAACTTTTAACAGGCTATTGCCCCGAAGAAAACAAGTTTTACCAAGTGGCGGCAAAGAGGGAATATTCCACTATTTAATCTCACCTATCTTTGGAATTATATGTATCAGTAATTGTTGATTTGTTTCTTCTTGTTCGCTTCTACCTATGCCACTTATGCCGGAGCCGGCAATTTGGACATCTATAAAAGAAGTGTCAAAATATATTTTTCTCTCTTCCCATAAATTTCTAACAGCAAGTGCTCTCTTATAACTCAATGCGTAATTAAAATCATCAGAAGCTTTTTTATCTTTAGAAGCCATTCCTTCAAGAATCAATACATAAGTTGCATTTAATTTATTTTTTTGTTTCAAAAAATCCAACGTACTTTGCAATTCCCTTCCAACCGCCAAAAGATATGCCGTGTCTTTGTTGTTTATATCAGATTTGTTTTCTGGAAAATTAATCCTTTGTTTCAAAGAAAATCTTTTATTTATAGAATCGTATCTAAAATATGTTGAGTCAATTTTTTCCACCGATTCTTTCATTTCTTTAATTTTTGTCAATTGCTCTTCTGTTATCTTTTTTGCAGCTTCCAATTCTTTGTTTGCTCTTTTGTTCTTTATATCGGCAAATACAAAAAGTACCAGCATAATAAAAAATAAGCTAGTCATTAAATCAGAATAACTGGGCCAAAAGAAATCTGTTTTACGCTTTTTCATTTTTTAAAAATTAAACGCCAAAGAGAGCGATGCTTAATATCATTGCTAATATCTTCTTGAATATTCAACGATTTATTCATTATATAACAAAGTTCTTTTACAGATTTTTCCAAATCAGAATTCTGCAAAATATTGTTTTGAGAAGCATTCACTATAACATTTTGCAATTTTTCTTCCACTTCCCTTCCCCAATTTTCCAATTTAGCATTCACCCATTCTTTAACCTCCGTTTCATTTATATTTTCTTCTAGCTGCTGAGTAAATTCTAAAATATTCTTAAATGAGTCTTTTATAGGTTGTGCCACTTGTGCAGCATATCCTGTCATTTCACTTTCCAAAGCCTTTTTAACAATGGCTTCAAAGTTATTTGTTATCTCTTCCAAACCTTCAAAAGTTGCTTGCATTCTAACAGAAACCGGTGCCAGTTTTTCATCTAAAGATTCTTTTACTGTTTTGTCAAAAGATTTTATGTTATCAGTTAGACCCTGCAAAGAATCGGCTAATTCATTATTAGCTTTTTCAACAGATTTTTTAGCATCATCGGATAGTTTTTCTATGGCATCTAAATGTTCCTTTAAGAAGTTTGTTAAATGGGTATTTTCTTTGACATTTTTATCAATATTTTCTGCTAATGCATTTAAATTATCAGCTGCCCTTGCTAAACTTACAGTTCCTTCTGTTATAGGCTCAAAGCTGCCCAATTTTTTTACTAACTCGTTTATTATATATACATATTTATTAAATTCATTCAGATTTTTGAAAGTAGCATTTAATTCTCCAGAAACTTTTGAATTATAACCCATTATTTCTTTCATATTATTGAGTGCCGAAGAATTCATTAAAGCCCCTATTAACTCTTTATTGCTATCTATCAATTCTTTGTTATTGCTAAAAACTTCTTCAAATCTTTTTAAATTACTGCTAAGTTCATAATTGAACTGCTCTAAATTTTGGTGCATATTTCTCAAAACATTTTCCAAATTTCCAGAAACAGATGGAAATAAATTTTCTGCTTTTGGGGAATGCAAAAAATTATAAAAAATATTTCTTCTATAATCCATTTTATTTTTTGCAATATTAAAAACAATAGCAGAATTAATAACAGTTAATGCGAGTCCTATTAAACTGGCAATCATAGCAAATTTTACGTGTTCTGTTAATTCATATACAAATTTTTCGTTATCAATATTCACATCTCCCAAACCGAGTATAATTCCAGTTATGGTCCCTACCAACCCCAAAAACAGCGGAACCGTTAAAAAGTTATTGATTTTTTCTTCAAAATTATCTATATGTCTTTCTATAATATCTTTAACAATATTAAAATCTGGCACAGTGCCACCGCAACTCGCTATGTAATTATTTATATTCTCTAAAATATCTTTCAATTCTTCGTTTTCATATTCTCTAGTTAAAAGAATTTCTTTGCAATGCCCTTCTTTCCTCACTTCCCAAATATCTTTTTTTGGAAATATTCTTGCAAAAGTAACTGCCCATATAGATGTACAAATAAAGGCTAGAGCTTGAAATACAAAAATAGTAATTATTGATATTAATAGCACAAACTAATTTCCTGATTCTAATTCAATTATTATAGGTTTTAAAACTGTCCAAAAATCTCCTTTTTTGCCGAGAAGCCCTTTTGATTGATTCAAAAGGGCTTTTCCTGGCAAAGCAATGCCACTTTCTACATTGTAAAATTTACCTTCCATATCGCTTTTAAAAATAACATTTAGTTTAGCCTGGTCATTTACAAATATAAAGAAAGCTTTATTGATACCTGATTCTTGAGCAATAAAGTAACCGGCTTTGGGAGGTTCTTCTTTCAAAAAGCCTTTTTCATTTGGCATACCTAAGTAAAAAGGTTCTTTTTTTTGTGTACTTTCAGGTGGTTTTGTTTCTGGTTCAGAAATTTCCATTTCTTTTTGAGGTTGCAATTGTTCCCTGTTCGTTTCCGTTGGTTTTTCTATATTTTTCACCACCTCTTGATTTTGTTTATTTTGATTTCTTTTCAAGTCTTCTATTTCGTTTCTCAAACTCGCTATATTTGCGTGCAATTCATTTATTTTTTTCAGTGACCAAAGAAAAAATAATACTATTACAATAACTATACAAATAATAATAGGAGTCATAGAATTTATTGACCTTTTTTAGATGATTGCCAATTTACAAATTTCTTAAAAAGATTCAATATAATTAGATGTAAAATTTCAAAAGGTGTTTTTTGGTTGCTAACAGCTACACCAATATCTATTTCATTTATAGCCATTTCTAATTCGTCTATCAATTTAAATTTTACAATACCATTATCGGCTGTTATCGTTGCAATATCAAAAGCCTGCCATAAAAATTTATCGTTATTGCCATATTTTTTTGTTTTTATTATATCCAAAAACACTTTGTTGAAATCATCAATTTTATTTCCACGCAATCGATCTTCGGATATAAATAAATCTTCGGCTTTTTCTACATCTAATATTTTTGCCTCTGAAAAACAGCCAACACCTGTGAGTGTTTTAGAATTTTGAGAGAAAAAGTCAATTTTAAAATCTGCTGTTTCTTGTATTTTCATTTTTCTTCCATATACTTTTTCAAAAATATATTTTGCCAGAGCAGTTGTTTTTGGTCTTGAATATACGCCGTTTTCAAAATCAGCTTCTTCAAAAATATCCAAGATTCTAGCTCCGTTTCCTGTAAAATAAATAGTTGAAGGAAATGGAATATCTTTTTCTGTATCTAAACTATTGCTTTTTTTCCAATAGTTCTCTTTCCAAAAATTTTCTTTTAAAGCTTTTGCCAAAAACCAAATTATTGCAGAGAAAAAATACAAAAAGACTATGCGAACATTTTTATCTCTATGTAAAACAACACTGTATTTATCATCTCGTTCAAGAATATCTTCTAACGAAAATAAATAAGAATTAACATCGCTTTTTTTATTTATAATATTTTCTAAAACTTTTTTATATTTTGTTTTCTCCTTCAAGGTATTATCTCTAAATTCTTTCCCATATTTTTCTGTCAAAGCATTGCTATCTCCACCAAAAATATCTTTTCCGGCAAATCTAAACGACAATGGAAATAACAAAGAAGCATTGGAACCATCTTTGTTGGTGATAACAGAACAATCCGTTGTGCCGCCACCAATGTCCACGCTGAGAACTGGAATTGGAGTTTCTCTTTTTAAAACTAAACCGCTGCCTTTTGCGTGAAGATATTTAATTGGAGTAATGGATTCGGCTTTGTCTTCTAGATTATCGAAAGTGTTGCCATCTCCAAAATAGAATTTTCCTAATTTTTGCCATTCAAATTTTAATGCACTTCTCTCTTCTTTATTCATACTCAATGGATAAGTATAAATAATTTTAGTCTTCTCTAAAACTCCTCCGGTCAAAAGAACTTTGGCGTGGAGTTCAAAGGCAATTTGTTCCAAAAATATTTTATATTTTTGGTTGCCTAAGCTCCATTTTAAATTATCGCTTATGTTATCTTCTGTTAAAATATCTCTATAACCATAAGGAATATTGAATTTGCCTAAAACATCTACTTCATTTGCAGTTGTGTTATGAGTGGGCGTGTCTGCCAATAAAGTTCTAAAATATGTTCCGTTGATTTTTTTTGATATGAATTTTTCGGTAAGAACATCTTCTGAAAAAGGAGTGCCTTCTTTGAATTTTAGCAGGGTTGCCAAATGCCCATCTAATTCAAAACTATGTTTTGGTTCATTGTTATTGATCTTATATGCTATATTTGTATTTGTTGAGCCAAAATCAATAGCAAAGATATAATTCGCATCAACAGCTAATTCTCTTATAGGGCGCATTGGCAACTGCGCGCAAAAACTATTTCCATTATAGTCCACATCTAATGTTATTTCCTTTGCGGAATATTTTTTATACAGAGTTAGTTTTTGCACGCTGGTATTTTCACGTTCATATTTGGCTGCATCGTTAATAGAAACAGATACCATCGCTTCCATTTCTTTTGCTGTGTCTTCAATCAATGCAATTCTATATTCCCTCGCTTCGCTCGCATACGGAAACAAGGCTACATTAAAATGACAAGTTAATATTTTGCCTTGCCCTTCTTTAACTTTTTTACCATAGATTTTTTCCCTATCTCCATATTTTACGGTTACTATTGTTGGTTCATTCCTTTCGGGAAAAGGAATATATTCAATTTTTTCATATTCAATATCTACTCCGCTTTTTATGGGCGGCAAATATGTTTTTCCATTTTTTGAACCGCAAATAAAATTATCGCTAGCATCATAGGGCAAAACGATTAAATAATCTTCAAACATTTCCGTTATTTGTGGCACATCTATATCGCAAAATTTTTCTGGATAATCGTTATTGCCCGCATTGATATCCAAAGCATTTACATAATTTAAAATAGCAGAACCCGTTCTATTTCCAACAACATATTTAAGCCATTCTTTAAATTCTCTATCCTTTCTTTGCTCTAAACCTTTTGGGACATCACCAGTTTTTCTATCGCTATTTATATGTATTCCATTAAAATTTTCATCAGCCGAAGGAACAAATAAAGTTTGCCAGCTGGTTCCTCCTATAACATTGCCCTCATATTCAATCAAGTGCATATTAAAATTGCCAGTATTATCTTTAAGGCTGAGTGCTGCATTATCCATACCTGCGTATAGACTTATGCTATCAATTAAATTTTTTAATTTTTCTAATTCTTTTCTGGTATTTTTCGTAGCGGCATTATCACTTATCAGTTTTGCTATCGCTTTATCTATGGTTTCGGAGTCTTGGCTTAAATCCGTACCTAATATGGTGATTTCGTTTAAATTCGTATGCCGCCAAAATACTAATTCCGCAAGGTCTAAAGTATCACTCACAAGTCTTAAATCTTCATCATTTGCAGGTCTGGGTTTTTGTTGTATATATAAAATTTCATTGAGATGTTTATCTTTTTCCCTTGCTTCTTTGAATTCGCGATCCCACGCGATTTGCTTTGTAAGTCTTTCAAATGCTGTTTTAACCAAAAATAAACGTCCAAAAGGGCTAGGAACTGCAACTGGCAAATCACTGAAATCAGTACCTTTTTCTTTTATTCTCTCTATATCACCTGTTTCGTAAGGCTTAATAGTGCCAAAACCAAAAGCATTTGCATTTTGTGGACCTGTTCGTGAATAACCGCTTTTACTCATTTTTTCTCCTTGGCAATGCCGGGTATTTCATTAAACATTTCACTCGTAGCATTATAAATCAGTTTAAAAAGCCTTTCATAAGAATTTTTATAAGATGGTCTTTTTATAAATGATTTGCCTTTTGAGAGTATATCAAGTTTTTTGCTATATTCTTCAAAATCAAAATCATAATTTATGTTTTTTAGAATGCCACTTAAATCGTGAGGTTTTTTATCTAAATCAAAGGGTTTAAACTTATGTCCATAACTGCCCAATTCTTTCAAATATTCTTCAAACCTATCCAAAAAAGCCTTGAAATCCCCGCTATATTCAAAATTAATAGAATCACCTGCATCCTTATTCCATAATTCTGTCCAAGCCTGAACATCATTTTTTGCATTTTTAAATTCATAATCCATATATTTTTTTAAGAACAGCAATTGAAATAATGGTTCTGCTATTTTTAATCTGGTTTTTTCGTTTAAATTGCTATGTTCAGAAAAGGTTATGTCTTCATTTGTATTTTCAACATCATCTTGTCTTCTAATTTCCAAAAATTCCTTTGCTTTTAAAACCCCAGCTGTATGCTTATCGCTTGCAAAATCTAAAATCGCAAGAGCTGCAACCAATTCGGCAAAGAATACGGGATTTTTTTGAGTTGCGCCTCCCTCGCTATAAGGCAGGGCACCTGTATCGCAATCATTTGCAATATAGTAAAAGGATTGTACATTTTCCTTATAAACCGATTCTTTGTAATAATTCAAAGCATCCTTTGTTTTTGGGAAAAAATGTGAACTTTTGATTTTATTGCCTGTTTTGTCTGTAATACTATAATAAGGCAACATAGAAACCACACCAACTGGCATATCGTTCAGTATATTTTTCTTGCTGGGAATAGGATCTTTACGAATATTTGCAAGCAAAGCTGGCAGCCCAGCCGCTCCTGTGCCACCAAAAATAGAACCTATGAATATAACGGCATCACCAGAGTTTACGTTATTTTGAAAAACCTCTCTAAAAGCTTGGGATTTGGCAAATTTATTAAAAGCAACGCTGCCTATATTTGGGTAGCCTTTAAATCCAACTTCCATATCTAAATTTAATAAATAATTATCTTTTTCAGAAAATAATAAACCTGCCAATTTTTTGATTTTATCGTTATGAGCTAATCCCAAACCATTATTATCTAAAGAATCATAAGCGATAAAATCTCCAAAAGTTGCATTTAAACCTTCAAGAGCATATTTATACTTTTCGCTGCTGTTTTCCACCAAAGGTCTTATTTTTGTTCCAAAAAAAAGACCCTCATAATTGCTTTGCTTTCCCGTTTCTTCATAATTTTTCAGTAAATCATTTGTTCTGTTTAAATTGCCGTTTATTAAATCAGGGTCTATAAGCACAGGAACCAATTCATCGTAATTGCGAACTTTCATGCCGGCAGCCAAAAGCATAGTTAAACTTTCAACAACCTTTGAGCCAGAACCGCCAATAGCAAAAATATATAATGTAGCCATTTTATACTCCTCTTCCAAAATAAGGGTAATGAACTAAACTTCCTTTGCTCCATATATACCTGCCAAGCGGAATAAATAAAAGAAAATATATAAATGCTAAAATAAAAACAAAAAGAAATTCAAGTTTGCTCGGCTCAGAGTCTAAATCTTCTATAACTCCTATAAATGACCAGATAATAATTATTATTACAGAAATAGCAGGAGTAAAAAACAGCAAGAAAAAGAAAGGCTTTAGATTGGCGCATTTTTTTGGCGAATCATTATATATGCGATATAAAAAGAAAATAGCACAGAAAGAAAAAATAAAGGGAATAAGCACATTTGCCGCACTTAGCTCAAACATACATATTTCGCGAAAAAAAGACGCACAAAAACCTTCGGGATCCAGTAATCCTAAAATGAAGATTCCAAGTAGCAACAAAGCAAATGCTGAGGGGATTAATTTTTTCACTATTCAACTCCTATTTTAATTTCTATGGAATTTAGATTTTTTTCATAAAAAACTCTTTTTAAACCGTCCATTAAACTATTTAAACCAAAAGTTTTCCCTTCTTTTAGGGTATTTAAATCTTCTTTATAGCTGGAATGTCCTTCAAATAGATTTGCCTTGACCATTGGATTAGTTTTTATAAGAAACGATTCAATCTCTGCCTTGTTCTTTAGATTTTTAAAAGCCTCATTATTTTTCAAAATCAATACGTGGGTAAATTTATCATCTTTGTACCTTGCAATGCTGTCTATGCGGAAAAATTTGCTTTCAACAATATATGCGGCGGTATCAGCAAAAGGTCCTTCTGAATTCCAAGTTGTCCCAGGTAATTTGATTTTTATAGGAATTCTAACATCTTTTCCTATTTTTGATAATACAATGGAATCTTTTTTAGCGCCTTTTAATTTGTATGAAGCATATTTTGTGGAAACAGGATAAGATCTCACTTGATATTCGGGTTTATCGTAGCTGACAAACTTGCTGATTTCAACGTTTTTTTGCGAAAAACTTTTGCTGAGTTCATATTCAACTTTTCCTATTTGGGCAGAAGTTCCAATTATCCAAACAAAATAAGGTCTAACAAAATTAAATTCGCCACTATCTTTTGGGGTGTTCCTTTCAAAGTATTTCCCATTTTTTGGCAATTTTTCCAAAGATTGTTTACTGATTATACATTCATTTTTCACCGTATAGTAGCAAGCGTGAAAATCGCTTTCCATTCTGAGTACGAGTAAAGACAAATCCAAGCTATCCTCTCCTAACATTCTATCTTTTAAGAGATGGTATATTTTATCGGATATGCCATCAATATATATTTTGATGTCATTTTCATAAGAACTTTTGCCTGTTGGAATTGAAATTATGAAATCCGAAATCAAAAGAGATAAACCCGAAGGACTTACATGTTTAAGAGGCTTATCAAGTACATTCAAAAACATTGTATTTTCTCTTGCTTTGCGACTAGAAGCTCTTTTTAAGAGGGTGTCTAAACTTAAATTCTTAATAACATCCACAATATTTTTGTCCGGTTCCAAATTAGCGCCAGCATCATCTATGTAAAATAACTTTATATCGCTGCTCAAAGGCTTTAATGTATTCACTAAACTAGATACATCATTTCTGAACCTAGTTGTGGGCTGCTTGCCTTGAACCCCAACATAAGCATCCATACTAAAAGAATTCTCCAAATAAACATTCACTTCCCATGGTTCATTATTTACCGTTGGAGAATCATTATCATTATTTTCAACAGCTTCTTTTTTCTTTTTCTCTCCACAGCCTAAAAAACTCATTGTGAGGGCAATGAAAAGCACTAAAACCACCCCTAGAGGCTTGGTTAATCTATAAAAGGTCATAACTGGTAGGAAATATACAAAAGTTTGAGCCTCATTTTCGGGTTTTTTCCAAAAAATGCACAAAAATGTCAACAGATGTTTGCAAAATTCACTTTTTAGGATTTTTTTTCCGTTTTTTTACGTCTAAGTAAGTAGAAACAAAAATATGGAGGTTTCTATGAAAAAAGAAAAGGTTAAACCTTGTAGCGGCGGCAAGAATTTTGTATATTCGAAGGAGGTATTACTATGGAACGCATTTTAAACCTTGTATTTACTGCTGATAATGTGCGGATGCTAGTAATGTTGGCATTCGTCTGTTGCGGCTATGTGCTGATTAGCAAGCAAATAGACGACTTGAGACACAACGACTTGGCGGCTATAAACAAGCGGATAGATAACGTTGAATCTTCCATAAAGGAGTTAAAATACAACGACCTTGCCCACCTAAACAATACCATAGAAGCATTAACATTTACTCTTGAAAAGAACGGTTTCCTAAAACACGAAGACAAGGAGTATATAAATAGCAGACTGGCTCATTGATTATGGCTTTTGGCTTCGGGGATTTGCAATTTTTCCAAAAAAGTTGCTAGATTTTGCGACAAATGAGGCAAATTTTGCAAAGTTTGATGTAAATTTGGTAGGTTTTGAGGAAAAATAGGTGATGTTTAAGGCAAATTTGGTAAATTTTACAACAAAATAGGCGAATTTCGGGACAAAAGGGGGCGATTTTAAATATAAAACCTCAAATATAAGCCCAATTCTCCCTGTTTTTTAATATCAAACACATTTTCGGTGTATAAATTGAAGTTTTTGTTTGCATTATAAGAAAGCCAGGTCTTAAATTGGATGCTTTCTCTATTAAAATCCATTATACTTCTCAAATACTCAAAACCTGCCCCATAACGAAAATTAACTGCCGAGCGCTTGTTCAGCTGGGCTTCTATTCCAATAAAATCATCACAACTAAAACCGCTTTTGCACCTCAGGGAATTTATAGGTAAAAATTCAATTGCTATTTTGCGCGGTTCGCTTATGTAAAAACTTTTGCCAATACCCATATTCAAAGCGGCATAATCCTTTTTGTAGCCAGCAAAAAAATCGGAGGACCAAGCCTTGAACCAGGAATCGTGAATAGAAGCGGAACGTATGTGAACCAAACTCAGTTCTCGCAAATTTACGCCATATTTGTTAGCCGAAAACCCAAAAGAAAACAATTCCAATGTGCTTTGGGCAGAATAATAGCTTGGATTATCGCTTATATCGTGCAAAAGAGGTCTAAAACGGATATAGGCATTTGGCTCTTTTTCAATGAACAAGGTTCCAACATCAAGACGGTAATAGCCGTGGGGTTTAAGCCTTTGATTCTCTGGTTTTAGCAAATATCTTTTTTCCTTTTTGCTTTTTGAAACAGAATATCTGAGCTTTGCCAATTCCTTCTCTCTTAAAGAGTCTCGGTCTATGTTTTTCCATTCCAAAAATTCCAACCTAGCTACATCTTCATCTTCGGCATTAAGTACCCTTTCTTTTAAGGAAGGGAAAATGTAAGGATAGCCCAAGCGATTTTCATTTTGAAGCAAGAGCACCAGCTCTTGCGGAGACATAATTTCTTGCGGTAGCGGCGGCAATGAATCCAAAGAACTCGCTAGCAAGGCGTATATTCCGTGTGAGCAATTATAGGAGAAAAATTTATAGGGCTGTGGTTTTGCAACCCAATTGCTCAAAGTATCCAACAATTTAACTCGTTCCTTGTCTGAAATTTTAAGCGGAAATATTCTAATGTCGCGAGATTCCGTTCCTGCATATTCCCTGATTTTTTCGTGAACTGGCAATAGGCTATAACGTGCTTTGAATCTGCCGTTTATGCCCTTTATATAATAGTCAAGACCGCTAGTGCCTTCTGTATCTGCTCCAAAGTTCACAGCTAGCCAATTTAAAAAGGAGATAGAATCTGATGGAGCTATTGCCAAAAAAAGATGCCCAAAAGCAGAGGTGGCACTTTTTGGATATGGTCCGGCAAGCGCCAAAAATACGGAATACTTATCTCCGGCGAAATCGCTCCATAAGTGCATCTCCGAACATAACCTGATCGCCCTTGGATTTTTCCAAAGCCTCATTTATGCCCTGCCTCGCGGCTTCCCCATCCATTTTTGTTTCCATAATATCTGCCAAAGCTTCTGCATATTCACCATTGTTGCCAGCATCTATTGCTATCTGGGAATGGTTCATAGTGGCAAAATAGCGAATAAAAAGCTCATCGGAATAATCTGAATGGGATTGTCCCTCTTCTTTAAGCTGAACATAATAAGAAGAAGGGCTGTATTCCCAAGCTGCGTTTGTGGACATATCTACTGAGGCAAAAACACCATATGCACCTATTGCTCCAACCGTTCCGGTAAAAAAAAGTAAAGGTGCATTGTTCTGCGGCTTCTGTGGCACAGCCTCAGAACACATATCTTCACCGTTGTTTTTTCTCTTTTCATACTCTTCTCTTGCCTTTTCGTATTCTCTTCTTCTTTTTGGATATTGAACAAAATTTTCATCAAGTCCAAACAGAAAATATGGAGAACCGTAAGCAAAACCCAAACCCATATTCCCACTGGTGAAAGCTTCATCATTTCTTTTTTGAGTCACCTCAACATAGCCAGTAAAATATCCCGGCTTGTTAACTTTAATTCTCCCTTCTTTTCCTCTTTTAATTTTCCCTTTAAAAGGAGTGTAACCCAATTCAACTCCATCCAATTCAACAAGGGCACCAGATACATTTGATTCTACGGTTATTTCTTGATATTTACCCTTGGTTATGGAGGCACAACCGGCAACAAAGATTATGCCAAAAGCCAAAATGAGCGGTTTGAGGACTCTTTTTCCCATAAAACTATATAAAATATAGATATTTCTATATTGTCACCAACCACAGGAGTAATAAAACTATGTTAGATTACGGGCTTGTATTAGAAGGTGGCGGTTTAAGAGGTTTGTACACTTCTGGCGTTGTAGATGCGTTTTTGGAAAAGGGCATAGAATTCCAGCTTGTGATAGGGGTTTCTGCCGGAGCTGGCTATGGTTGCTCTCTTGTTTCAAGGCAGCACGGAAGAAATTTGAGAATTTTAAGGGAATTCCGAAAAGACCCTCGCTATTTGTCGCTTGGTAGTTTTATAAAAACTGGAAATTATTTTGGAATAGATTTTATATACGATGAAATTCCCAAAACCATTCCCTTTGATACCGAGGTTTTTTTGACTTCGCCAACCCGTTTTATCACGGTTTGCTCCAATGTTGAAACAGGCAAGCCGGAATATTTTGAAAAAGACGAACACATTATACAAGTGCTAAAGGCTTCTTCTTCCATTCCTTTTATGTGCAAAATAGTGAAACACAAGGACAAAAAACTTATGGATGGCGGAATAGTAGATGCTATACCGCTAAAAAAATCTATGGAGCTCGGTTGCTCAAAAAATGTGGTTGTTTTAACTCACCCAGAAGGCTTTCGCAGAAAAAACAAATTTCATCCTTCAAGGTTATTTTATTTCAAATATCCAAAATTTGCAAAAGCGATAAATTCTTATATTGCCAGATATAACAAAAATTTGGAATTTGTAGAGGAAGAGGCAAGAAAGGGCAAAGTGATTTTGATTCGTCCAAGCAAAGATTTAAATGTAAAAAGAACAGAAAGCGATTTGGCAAAATTGGAGAGACTATATGAATTGGGCAAGTCAGATGCTATTGCCGCGCTTCACCCTCTTTGCGATATGTAGTTTTTTCTTAGCTTGCGAAGAAGAGCAACAACCAAATGTAGTGGTTCGTTCAGAGCCTGTGTCTGGGCAAATAGTGATTTACAACAGTTGTGGAATTCTTGGAGCCGCAGAAGAGTCCAGAGAATTTTTAAGGGCTAGGGGCTTTGACATTCTAGATGCACGAACAGACCCGCAATGGACAAATTACGAAGAAACCATTATAGCCATTCGCAATCCTCACTGGGCAGGCTACAACCAGTTGAAAGAGAATTTAGACACAAAAAATTTTATAATTTTGCAAGACACTTTAAGTGGAAACATAAGTGTTACTATTTTTTTAGGCAAAGATTATAGAAAGGTACTTAAAAAGAGATAAAAAGAGGATTTTATGAAGAAATTCCCAGCAAGCGTGAAGATAGGTGCTCAAATTTTGTTTGAGCTTCGCGCTGAGAATGTTGAACTATTGAATTTGCAAGGGCTATCTGGCGTTGTGGACTGGTATCTAGTTGGAACCTGCGAGAGCAGCGCTCAAATGCAAGCTATTTTGAGTGAACTGCAAAAAGCATACAAACAGGCAGGGGGAGAGCCAGCAAAGATAGAATACAAAGAACTAACACGCTGGGCAGTTTTAGATGCCGGAGACATTATGGTTCATTTATTTGAAGCAGAACGCCGCACGGAAATAGCCCTTGAAGAATTGTGGAGCAAGGCAAAGAGAACTCTGCTTGCCGCAGAAGATTTTGCAGAGAAGAAGAAATCCAAAGTTAAGAGTACGGATTTTGTTTGAGGGAATTTTCTTATGGATTTTTTTCCCTATTTTAGGGGCGTGCTTTGGCAGTTTTTTCAACGTGCTAATATACAGAATGCCACGTGGCATATCCATAATAAAACCAGCCTCGCATTGTCCAAACTGCAAACATAAAATTTTGCCTTGGCAAAATATTCCCATTTTGAGTTGGCTGTTTTTGGGTGGTAAATGCGCGAATTGCAAAGAACCAATTTCAATTAAATATCCTTTGGTGGAATTTTTTGGAATACAACTCGGATTTTTAGCCGCTATAATTGCAGAACCTAGTCCTTGGCAAAATGCAAATATGGCTGAAAGTTTGCGTTTGTTTTGGCTTATGATAACTTTAATTCCCATTTTTGCCATAGATTTCAAGTATTTGCTTTTGCCCGATACGGTTACCATAGGCGGAATTTTGCTGGGTTTTGCATTGTCTTTCTTTGATGGTGGAATTGATTGGATAGATTCTTTGATAGGCATTGGTGCGTGTGGGGGAGGTTTGTTTTTGTTTTCTTTTGCCATTTCAAAAATAATAAACAAAGAGGGAATGGGTTTTGGAGATGTAAAACTATTTGCCGGCTTTGGTGCCATTATGGGAGTGGAGCTAGCTTACATAGCTTTGATAATAGGTTCGCTCTTGGCTTTGGCGGTGATAGTTCCGTTTAGATTTATAGCAAAAAAAGATATGGCACAACCACTTCCTTTTGGTCCTTTTCTTGGACTTGGCGCACCGATTTCATATTTATTTGGCTACAAAATTTCGGATTCGTATTTAGAAATTGTGGATAAATTGCTCGCTATTTTTTCTTAGAAGTCTGCGATATTTTCTCAGGCTCGTAAACATCTTTAATTGTCTCCATGCTCCAAGTGATTTTTTTATTGTCTGTCTTGGCAGTATCTTGCCCCGGAACTACAAAAGGCTTAGTCTGAGACTTCTTTTCATTCCCATAAACACTTTTGAGTTTTTCTATATCCCAACTAATTTTCATAAAAACCTCCTTGAATAACCCCCCTCAAACGCCTTCAAATTAACCTCCAGCGTAGCCTCGCCCACACTTCTCTTTATCGCCTCAACAAAAACATCTTTCTCAAACTTCAACACCGCAGCACAAAAACCGAGCATAGCGATATTAACCGTGCGAATATTATTCAATTTGGTAGCGATGCTAATCGCATCTATCTTGTGAATAGTAGCCTTATATTCAGCCAACTGTTCGTAAATATCACTAGGATATTCCGCTAAACCCAAAGCGCACGGCATTGGATATATATTCTGCTTATTGACAACGATAATCCCATCGTCTTTAACATACCCCGCAGAACGCAAGGCTTCAAGTTCCTCAAAAGCCAGCACAACATCGGCTTGCTTTTTATCAAACAAGGGGCTATAAACTTTGTCTGCAATTCTAACATAAGTCACAACACTACCGCCGCGTTGAGCCATTCCATGCACTTCGGATACTTTGCAGTCTTTGCCTATCAACTGTGCATAGTTGCCAAAAATTTTGCTCGCAAGAAGTGTGCCCTGACCGCCAACGCCTGCTATTAATATGTTGAAGTTCATTTATGGAATATAGAAATTTACGGAAAAATACAAAAAATCCTAAAGTTTTTCTCTATTTATGCCTATAACCATTATGTAACCATTTAACTATGAGGATTTACAATGAATATTTCAACCGCGGTGGAGCATAGACACTCTTCCGAAATAGCATCCGCCCGCCACCACTCCTCCAATGCACCAGACAAACTAGGTGCAAGCGAGCAAGCCAAGAAAGACTCCGTTGAAATAAGTGAAGAAGGGAAAAAACTTTCTGATGAAAATACCCGCATTTCGCGGGATAATATGAGAGAAGCACCTTTTAAAATCGGCACATCTCTTGATATTTCTAAAGCACTCTGTATAATAGATGATGAATATAGGGCATCGCATCCTAACACTTTATTCAGGTTTGGCGATTCTTTGGTAGCTGCCGATGATTTAAAAGACAGTGATTATGCGGCTAACTTGATAAAGCAGTCAATATTTATGGTTAACGCTAGCCCTTCCGAGCGTCTCCTTAATGTTAGTTATAGCGGCGAAACTACCTTTAAAGAGTTAGAATCGACTGTTAATAGCAGGGCAGCGGGTCAAAAACTAGCAGAATATATAGCAGAAAACTACTTTAATGACCCAGAAAAAGCAAAAGCGTTTATGGATTCAATAAATGAAAATATACGTGAAAATGAAATGCGTGATGAGAATACATTGAATTTTTGGGTAGAAAATGAGAAAAATATGAGAGCTATTAGTGCTCAATTACATCCTCAATTACAGGCTCAATCTCCTTCTAGCGTAGCAGCTCCTGGTCAGCCAAAACTTGATTATTACGAACTTTTACACGTGAACGCAGTTCAGTCTCTTGTAATAAAAGGTGAGTCCGTTCATGATTGGTTTACGAATTTTACAGGCAAAGCGAAATCGTCTGTGCAAAACGCATCTATTCAGGATTTGTTGGCGAAGTATAGCGTAAAAGTGGCTTAATGGCGAAATAGATTTGGTGGCGAATTTACTATATTTCCAAATATGTCTCTATCCGCTGATGTAATATCTAAAATAGTTCAATGCCTTATAGGTTTAAATGTCTATAAGATTATTTTATTCGGTTCTTATGCAAAGGGAACTGCGAATGAGGATAGTGATATAGATTTGGTTGTTATTTTAGATAACGATGAATTTGCAAAAAATATTGAGGAAAGATTAGATAGAAGGCGACCTATAAATAAATCCATTCGCGAAATTCGCAAAGATTTTCCTATGGATATAATAGTTTATTCAAAAGCTGAATATAAATATTTAAAAGATGTAGGGGATTTTTTTGTTAGGGAAATAGAGGAAACAGGCAAGGAACTTTATGGAAAATAGCGTGTCTAATCCGCAGGCTTGGACATTTTTTGCAGACAAGGATTTAGGGGCTGCGGAATTTTTATTTACTAGACCAGAATTTACAGGTGAAGTTGTTTTTCATTGCCAACAGGCGGTTGAGAAGTATTTGAAAGCTTTTTTGACGATGAAAAATATCTTTTTTAGAAAAACGCACGATTTGACAGAGTTGTATTTGAAAGTTAAAGAGATAAAAGACTGGAATATAGATGAGATAATGTTAGAAGATATAAATGGTTTATATGTAGAATCTCGTTATCCTAGCAAAGTTAATTTTTTGGCAGACGGTTCTATTCCTACGCAGGAAAAAGCCAAAATGTTTTTGGAATTTGCACAGAGCGTAGCGAAAATTGCTAAGGCGGAAATTCAAATAGCGTAGTGAAACCACTCCCAAACGCACGATAACCAAATTTACCTTGTCTGGAACCCCGATTCACCCGATTAAAGGATTTTCAGGATATGCTAAACTTTTGTTTCTCATCATTTTTCCCTTTCCTATTTCTTTTTCCATTAAAAGCCAGATCTTTACTATTAGTATAACATCCTATCTTGACACTTTTTATAATATCATCTCGACTTTGTTTTGGTTGCCCTGCCAAATCCTTGGGAACACGGAAGTTGGCAAAGTTTGTGCCGTTAGTGGCACGGAGTTTTTGGGGAGTGATTTATAACCGCAATTATTTAACACCCATCACCACTACCGCCTTTATAATTGGTAATTACCTTTGGAGTTATGGATTTGCAATTCTTATTCTTTGGGGGATTGTTTCCTGTTTCGCATTCATCAGACCAAAGCTCCCAAACGCTTTTGGCTGGGCAATCGCCTATTTTCACTTTGCTAGTTGCTCTCCAAATACGTGCTTCTTCACCCTCTTTGGTAAAAGTAAAAGTTTGAGTATTAGCCGCTGCTTTGTCCTCTTTAATCCATTTTTCAGCCGCAGCTTCCAATTCCGCTTTTGCTTCCTCAACGGGGTCTTTTACTTCTTCCATACCACATTTGCGACTGCTGGCATAGTTGCAGAGATTCGGAATTAAAGCCTCACAATTCTCTCCCTCAATAACAACTCTATAGGGGTTAGCAGGATTGGCAGCGTTATGGATGATAGTCCATATTCCCTTTTTGCAATCACCAATAGTTTTTTTTGCTGTGATTTTAAAAGTGGCAAGGTTTCCGTTAATGATGGTTTCTTGCTTGAAATAAGAATCTAGTATTTTTGGTCCCATTTCTTTATTGACACTTTCAAATTTATAGCCTATTTCTGCATCAGAGCCTGCTTTGGCGTTTGTCAAAACGTATTGCTTCTGAGAGCTGATCCATTTGGCTATTTGTTCAATGAGGAATCCAGATACCACCGCTGGTTCATAATTGGTTCCGCAAGATACCAAAGAAATCACGATTATGGTGAATGCTGCTACTATTTTTTTCATTTTAACCTCCTCAGGTTATGTTTTCCCCCTTTTGTTTACCCTGCCAAATCCTTGGGAATACGGGAGTTGGCTGGGTTGTGCCGTTAGTGGCACTATTTTTAACAATCTTTCACGCAACGAACGCTAAGCAAGCTGTTCTTATCGAATTCGTTGTAGAGGATATCATCGTAGTTGTAGGATATGCGCAGGCGGTAGGCGTTGCCACTATTGTCAGGGGCAACCCACCAATAGCCGACTTTGCCGACATCGTGGAAACCATCGGAATCGCAGTAGCCACCAGGCAGAGCAGCAAAGCCGAGGGTGTCTCCTTTGCGATTCTCTTTCCAAGCTTCAGGTACTTTAAAATCATTGCTATCAGGAGATCTGGAAAAATTTATCAGTTTTTCCCACTCTTCCTTACAAGGCAAGTGCCAACCTCTAGGGCAAGCTTTCTTAGCCGTTTCAAAGTCATAAAGCCTACCGTATTTTGTTAAGTTAGCAGGATCATCTCTGTATATTTTCGACCCAGGCGTTATTTCGAAAGCCAAGTTCTCGACCATCCACGTTTGTGTGCCTATCTTGGCAAACCTATAAGATTGGCAGTCCCTATCATCTATGAACTGTTCGAATATCTGTACTGGCTGCCACAATGGTAAATTAGAACTGAATTTGCTCATATCCATTTTCTCCATCCCACTTTGTTTGCCCTGCCAAATCCTGGGAACACGGAACTTGACAAGGTTTGTGCCGTTAGCGGCACGGAGTTTGCCTTACTGACAACTTTTAAGTACCTGTATTCTCAATATGTAAGAATTTCTCAAGCATTGAATATTTGACGAGCAAGTGTTTCTATTGCTTACCCATTCTTTTTGCCCTTGTTTGCAAACGGAACTAGCTTTTGAGTATTCTCTGTTGAGGGTGTTATCCAATTTTGCTAAATCGGCATCGGAGCATATAGCATTTTCCGTGGGGGTGGAGGCTTTGGCACAGTCAAAAGAGGGTTTGAATGTTTTAACTTGTTGTTCTTGGGTTTGATTTTGAACTATCGTTGTTTCAGTTTGCGTTGCTTTCGCTGTTGCCTCTGGAATGGCGTTCTGCGTAGCTGCTCCTGCGTTCTTAATGCAACGAACACCGTTCAACGTTTTGCAGTAGTAGTTGGATAACCACACTCCATTTTCATCGTTGCTCATTTGAATGTAGTAGGCGGCGATGGAGTTGCTCATCTCGTTACGGTCTTCCGTAGCAGTCCACCAGCCGCCGTATTGAGAGCGAGGAATACTACAGCCATTGCCACCACCAATCGGCAGGGCGGAAAAGCCGAATTCATCCGTGACGCAATCATCGTGTTCTGTCTTTATAACATTGCCGCGAGCAGTTGTTTCCTCTGTTGTGTATTTGCAAAAAGTTATGGTAGGAGTGTTACGTATACGTTCCTCTGCTTCCCAATCGTTCCTGGACTTATTAATCGCATCATGTTTACGCCGCTCCGCCGCATCTGAGGCTTTCCACTCGCTTTTAGATTTTAGCTTTTTCCCTGCAATTTCCGCTCCGCCAGCGAATTTCACAAGGATTTTCCATTCATCCATAGTAGGCAAATGCCAACCAGCAGGGCAAACTTCCTTTGCTTCTTTCCAAGTATATAATGTTCCGTATTTCTTGCAGTTTTCAGCTTTCTTGCCGGGGCATGCGCCAATATCGTCATTTTTGCCTCCGTAATCCAAATTCTGAGCCATCCAAGTCTGGGTACCTATGGTAACCGTTTTATAGGTTTTTTTATCCCTTGCATCGGTAAAAGAACCTTTTTGCTGTGCGAAAACCGCTGTGCAGATTAGCAATGCTATTATTGCTGTTTTGTTCATTTTCAACTCCATTTTTTCCCCCTTTGTTTACTCTGCCAATCCTTGGGAACACAGGACTTGACAAGGTTTTTGCACAACTGCAAATTATTTCAACAACACCGCTTCGCTAGCGACGTGCTTCGCCTTAGTCTTGCAAGCAACGGACACTGAACAAGTTGCTCTTAATTTCGTAGTACCTATTCTCGACGAATTTGTAGTGTATGTACCAGCGGTAGCCTCTGTCGTCATTGCTCTCGGAGGCACTCCACCAGTAGCCGTAGCTGCCGACATTGAAGAAACCATTCCAACCGCCGTGGCCGCCCGGAAGGGCGGAAAATCCGTAATTGTCCGTTCCGTTGCCATTATTATTCCAGCCGCTCTTTGCTTTTAAGTATTTTCCTCCTCTACCAGCTAATTTCCCCAATTCATCATCGCTCGGCAAATGCCAACCTTTTGGACAAGCTTTCATAGCCGTATTCCAATCATAAAGCCGCCCATATTTCTGGCAGTTGGCTGGGTCATTACCATAGCATACGGAATTGCCCATTTCTATGTTGAGATTTTCCGCCATCCAAACCTGCTCGCCGATTTTCACGGTCTTGTATGTTTTGCCATCACGGGAATCTTTTATAGGGTCTGCTTGAATAGCGCGAGCTTTTTCTGCTGCTTTATCTGCTGTACGGTTACACGCCGTTGTTATTATGTTTTCTCCATCCGCATTTTTTCCGTCTATTTCAAATGCTTGACCGCCAAATTCCTCATTCCTCACCCAAAACTGTGCAAGCACATTTTGAGGTTTTCCACCGCCAGCGGTAATTCCGTTGACATTTACATAATCTATGCCATTTTCAGTAACGCGTTGCCATTTTGGTTTTTCCAAAAGAACATCAAACAGTTCTTCAACCGTAAAAGTTGAACACAATTGAAGTCTGCCTTTTTTTACCGTTGAAACATCGCCACCACCGCCACACGAAGTTACGGTGAACACCAAAGATACAGCTATCGCTTTAATCTTTTTCATATACATTTTCTCCTATATTTAGGGTTATTCCCAAGCGGAATTGCTTGAAATTCTTTAAATAAAATCTGCTTTGGGCAATTTTTGCTACCCAATTTTTCTTTAAAAATGTAAGTAGAAAGTCGTAAGTCCTTGTAGTATAAGGAGTTATGGGGGGGGGGGGGGGGGGGGGGCCCAAATGAAAAAAAGCCCCCAACGCAAGCTATGGCGTGACCAGTTGGCAGAAACGTAGGTGTGAAAATAAAACAATTTTTGGTTGGGGGTGTTGGTGTGGG
>JAITFP010000027.1 GCA_031281275.1 Candidatus Fibrimonadaceae bacterium | reverse complement strand
GAGACGAAGGATGCTTTTGATAAATACAATGAGAAGGGGCATGAAGGCGATTTTTACGTGAGTGTATGGAAAGATGTGGAAAGCAGCCGGACCAAGCGGAATGCGTTTTATGTTATTGGCGGAGCGATTTTGGCTTCGGGGATAGTGGTGCATATATGGTTCTGAGATCTTCTTTGTTCGCAGCAGTGTTTTTTTTCGTTTCCTGCGTATCTGTTGAACGCAACAACCCAGAAGACCCTGGCAGCCCAAACTATGTCGGGAAATCCAGTTCCAGTTCTGATAAAGAACCTTTGTCAAGCGCAAGACAGAGCAGTTCTTCTGTTGCGCCAGTTGCGCCAAGTTCAAGCTCTGTGCCGCCACCTTCTTCGTCTTCGTCAAGCATGGCAGTCCCTAGCTCTAGCTCTGTTGCCGCGCCGCCGCCTTCTTCGTCAAGCATCATTATTATAACTGCTTGTCCAAATGCTGTAACTGGTAACAACTCTATGTCTTGTGACGGACAATCTTATAGAACCGTTGAAATCGGAGAGCAGGTTTGGATGGCTGAGAATTTGAATTATGCCGCCTCTGGCAGCAAGTGCGGCGAAGACGATGGCAAGCTTTCAGATGATAACACGAGTAATTGCGACAAATACGGTCGCCTTTACAACTGGGCAACGGCAATGGCTCTTGATGCTAGCTGCAACGCCAGTACTTGTGCTTCACAAGTAGGTGCGAAGCATCAGGGAATATGTCCTTCTAGTTGGCATATTCCTAATGACGATGATTTGGACAAGTTGGTAAATTTCGTTGAGAGCAGCAATAGTTGTAGTAATTGTACAGCTAAGTATTTGAAATATACGGATGGGTGGAACAACAATGGCAATAACAATGGCAATGGTCAGGACACCTATGGCTTTTCCGCTCTGCCGGGCGGCTACGGCAGTAATTCCGATGGCAGTTTCTACAGTGTCGGCAACTACGGCTTCTGGTGGAGTTCCACTGAGTACAGTAGCATCTACGCTTACCGCTGGGAAATGAACTACATCAGAGAGAGCGTAGGCGGGAGCAACATCGGTAAGTTCGGCTTGTACAGTGTTCGTTGTGTGAAGGACTAGGGCGTAGCCCACCGCTAGCCGGAAGGCAAGCGGAGTTTCCCGTAGTTGAGCCACAATAGGGTGGCGGTGCGTTTTTTTGTATATTTATGATTATGCAGGCAGTTAAACAAATAGTTGAAGCGAATAAAACCATCTATGTCAGTGATTTGGCAGAACAAAATATTTCAAAAAATGGAATTGTTTATTATCCTTTCATTTCAGAAAAAGAAACCATTGACTGGATAGATAAAGCTGTTAGCCAGTGGTGGGACGATGAAACAATTTGATATTTACACCACGGTTGGTGGAACATACTCCACAAAACCTCGTCCTGCTGTAATAATACAATCTGTTGCTTTTGATGATTTTGATTCATTAACGGTTATTCCTATGACTACGATAGAAGTTAATTCCGATTTCAGGGTAAAAATTGAACCGTCAGAAGAAAATAATTTAGGCATAGTAGGGTTTGTTATGATAGATAAATTAACAACAATCAAGAAATCGGGATTAGGCGAATATATCGGACATATTGAAAATAAATACATTGACCAAATAGAAAATGCTTTATTGAAATTTATTGGGTTGAAAAGATAAATAATCTAATCCTTATCTATCCCAAAAACCGCATTGCCCGTGCTGCGCAAATGGTCGCGGACTTTGCGGAAGGCATAAAGCATATTTGAATAGGCATCGTCAACTATTGGCTCGGTTACATTCCCGCTAGACACGCTCCAGAATGTAGCTCTCATTGAGCGAATAAAATCTTTTACTTCGGCAAAATCCCTTTCGTGCTCCTCTACCATTTGCTGGTTATGCCTGCGACCGGTTCCCAAAACTGGGAGCAGCTTGCCATAAGCTACGGAAATAAGGGAATTCAATTTTAGCAAATCCTTTTTTTGGTAATCCAGAAAATCCACTTTATTATCCAAAACCCTAAGCCTTAGTTTTGCCACTTGCGCAATATAATCGGAGGTGCTTTCCAGATTATCAAAAATTTTTTCATAAGCGAAAATTCTATGCTGCACAGCAGAGGTTGCTGTTTCTTCGTTGCCAACAAAGCTCGTTAAAATACCCATCAATTTGGCTTTTATTTTATCGTATTGATTTTCCATTTCAAAAATCTGCTCAACTTCAGGAGAACCTTTTTCGGGATTTTCAATACAACTGCTCAAATTATCTATTCCTATTTTCAATTGGTTCCCCATATAACTCAAAACCTTTTGAATACGGCTTTCCATTTCAAAAAACATGGTATAAGATGATGTGTCTCTGTGGGTATATGAAATTGTGAGCAAGGCTCCTATTTCTGGTGGTTGTTCAGTTTCTTTGCGGAGCAGTTTTATTTTTGTTAAAACTCTTGTCACTTTGGGATTTTCCAAAAAATTTGCCACTATTCTACAAGGGGCTAAAAATACAAGAGTGTTGAAAATATTAAATGTGGAATGCACAGCCGCTATTGCAAAACTGACGTTTTTGGATTCGTCCAAATTTTTTAATCCAAAGAAAGTGTTTAACTCCCATTCCACAAAGCCTATAAAAGGGAGGAATAAAAGCGTTATATAGAATACACCTATTAAGTTAAACAGAGAGTGGAAATAAGCTGCACGGCGAGCATTGTTGTTTGCCGCCAAAGAAGCCAAAATTGCCGTTATGGTTGTACCTACGTTTTCGCCCAAAACAAGGGCAGCGGCGGTGTAAAAGTTTATTAAACCCTGGCTAGCAAGCACCATAGTGATGCCGATTGTAACAGCACTGGATTGCACCATGAGCGTTAGAAGACAACCGAGTGCTGCGCATTTTAAAATGCCAGGGTAGCTGTTGGCGTTGAAAATGCTGAACATTTTAACAAAATCTGGATTTTCCCTAATTGGAATCACAGCTTCTTTCATAAAGAGAAGCCCTAAAAATATGCAACCAAGCCCTAAAAACCCAAGGGCTATGTACTTAACGGTTTCTTTTTTGCAAAATATATATATCATAGCAGCTATACCCGCTATGGGAAGCCCGTATTGGTCTATTTTTATGGTTAAAAGCCAGGCTGTTACCGTGGTTCCTATATTTGCGCCCATAATAACCCCAACCGCCTGGGCAAGGGTCATTAAGCCTCCATCAACAAAGCTCACCACCAAAACAGTTGTAACGGAACTTGATTGTATTATGCCAGTTACCAAAAGTCCAATACCCACTCCAAATATCCTATTATTGGTAGCCATGCCCACAAGGGTTTTCAAGCGATCACCTGCAACTGTTTGTAAGCCATCGGATAGAAACTTCATTCCTAAGAGGAAGATGCCTATGCCGCCAGCTAAAGAGAGTAGAATATCCAAACTTGCAAGCTCCTTAATTAATAACAGGTGAAAATATAGAAAAATCTTTCAATAATCACACAAAAAATGAAAAAAACGTGAATTTTAGCCAAAAATCGCATAAAATGAGAAAAAATAATTATATTATAGATGTGACATAGTTGTTGAGAGGGGGGTTGCTATGTTTAAGAAAATTCTGTTAATTTTCGCTTTTTCGCTTTTTTCCAATGCGTTTGGGCAAAATCAAGGTCTAGACGTTATAATTCGCGATTTTCAAGCGAGCGATTATGGATTTGAAGAGTTTGATACCGATAAAGGTTCTAGCGGACAGTGTGCTGGCAGCAATCCAAATTCTCCAAATAGTTATGCAACGCCGAGAAATCAAATATGCGTTAGCGGCAATAGCTATATATGGTGCTCAGAAGGCGGAACACCTTTAGAATATGGTGAATATCAAGAATCTGGAACTTGCAGGAGAGGCACAAGAGGGTTCAAGCAAGGACCTGATATGGAACCTAATTGCAGCGGCGGCGCTTGGCAAAACAAAATTTATGTAACCAGAGATATGGTTCAGAATAAACTCGATTACAGCCAATGCTATAATGATGAATATAAAGAAGCAATGAAAGGAACCGAGCCAGAATATTTAAAAGGTCGTTATTGCGCACGTCCCTTGCCAACCGAAAATTCACCTTGTTATGGCAGAGATATAGCTAAATGGTACACGGATGGCAGTCACACAAGGACCGTAGAAGACCTGATGGAGCTGGAATATATAGGAGGCTCAATTTATAGAATCAAATATGATTACAACACATTTTTTAATTGGAATGGGAGTGGTTTAGATAACGGTTATTTTCCATTAGACAAATATGACGATAAAACTTATGGCAAGCAAAGTCTAAATGTCTGGTGTCCAAGAACCAGAAATGGTGATTGGTCGGATGATGCAAATAAAAATAATTGCAATGAATGGGATAGAGCCGCTAGTAATGGAGTGGGTCCTTTGGATCCAAGCGCTGCTGCTAAAACCTCGCTTAAAAACAAGTTGCATAATTACAGTTTTACAATGGCTGGTTCCGCAGAATTCAAATACGAAAAAGGAGCTAATGATATTTTTGAGTTTGTTGGCGATGATGATATGTGGATTTTTATTGATGGTGAGTTAGTTGTGGATTTAGGTGGAACGCATTTGGCTGCTCCTGCAAAAATAAACATTAAATCTTACGGAGAAGATAAAAAATGGGAAGACCAATCTAAACACGCTATTAATTTTTACTATGCAGATAGGCAAACTGATGGCAGTAATTTGATGCTTCGTATGGCAATTACCAATTTGTCGCCGCCTCGTTTTGGCGCGCCTCGCATATTAAAAGCCGAAACAATTCAAAAGCAAGATGGCACAAGCGAAACAACAATTTATGTCAACAACAAAATAGATAGTTTATGGAAATTCATCGGTTCCGGTCAGTTCCCAATATTGATAAAAAAACAAGGAAGCACAGACCTTTTTGCTTATAAACTTGACAAAATAATTTCGGGACCTGAAAATATGGGTTCGCAGGGTTATGCTTATATAATAACCGGACAAGTATGCAAAAACCGCAATGAATGTGGTGGCAATTTGATACTTAATTCCGGCGATTCGCTCTCTTTCAATGTAAAAAATGGGCAAGACGTAACGGATGGCGGATTTAGCGACCCCAACGGCTTAGGCTTGCCAGACGAAAGCTGGTATATAAGATCAACAAATAGAACTCCAGCTACCACAAAAGCTTGGGGTATCAACACAACAGATTTGCCACCAATAGATTTCAAGCCAGATGTAGCAGATAAAACCCCTGTGAAACCCCCATTCACCATTGCCGGCGGTGATGGAGGCGTTGGCTGGTATGATGGCGGAGGTAAATTCCCAAATATTACTCAAGTTTGGGATGTCAGGACAGGAACAATGGTTCCAATTAGCAGTGTTTCGGGAGCAGGTCTTAACAATAGCGATGTTCACGGTTTTGGTACCGTGGGCAAGCAAATTCCAAAGCAAAGAACTGGTGAATTGATTTTAACCGTTTTCCCCAGCACCACAAATGCGGCTGCATATAAAGAATGGCTGGATAACAAAGAAAAACAAAAACTCTTCGGTTTGCCGCCAACGGCAAGTGATGACCCAAATATATGGTGGGGTTTGGCAGACCCAAGCAAAGAAGCAGATAACGGGGGCTACCAATTTGTGAAAAACGGTTTCCCAAATGAAAGCAGTACCAAAGGCAACATAAAAATAGCACCAACTCGCTGCACAACGATATTTGACGAAAAAGGCGAGCCTCGCATAAATTGCTTAAACTTCAGTTTGGTAGCAAAACAACCGTTCCAACTTGCAGTCACCGTTTACGACCAATTGGGCAACTTTGTAACTCAATATCGCGAAACTTTAACCGAGCAAGAATTCAGAAATGTTGTTCAAGCCCCGAATTATATTTCTGGCACCGTGAACACAAATGGAAAAAGCATAGGATGCGACCTGCCAACTCCCAGCAACTATGGAGCGCCAACCACTTTAACCACCAATGGTCAGATTAACGTGAATGTAAATATATATCCATTCTCTTCCTCTGGTCGCCGTTTTGGAAATGGCGTTTACATTGTAAAAATAGATAGGGTGGATTTGCCGTTCAGAGATGGAGAAAAAGACCCAAACACCAAGAACGGCTACACTTGCGCCAGTGCCGGAGGTGGCAATTCAACAAGAATAAGCCCATCCTTCATACGCTACCACGCAGACCAAAAATTCGGCTGGATGCGTTCGAATTTAACAAAAGAGTGAAAATTTGGCTGTTTTTCAATTTTCTATCTTACCGTTATGCCTGTAATTCAAGATTGTCCGAATATCAAAATAAACAAGAAGCAATGCCCTTGCCAAAGCAAAGATTGTGAAAGAAACGGTCTTTGCTGCCAATGCGTTGCATATCACAGAAAACAAGGAAATTTACCGATTTGCCTAAGGGGAAATAGATGAAAGAATTTTCCATAGCGGTTTTGCCCGGAGACGGCATTGGACCCGAAGTTATGAAAGAGGGTGTTAAAGTTCTGGAAGCCGCTGGCAAAAAATTCGGTTTTTCATTGAAATTGGAATATGCTCCGGTTGGCGGTGCAGCTTATGATTTGCACAAGCATCCATTGCCCGAAAGCACAGTTAAAATTGCAGAAGCCGCCCAAGCCATACTGTTTGGCTCTGTTGGTGGACCAAAATGGGAAAAATTGCCGCCAGAACTTCAACCCGAAAGGGGAGCGCTTTTGCCGCTTCGCAAGCATTTTAAACTTTATTGCAATTTGAGACCCGCAAGAGTGTACAAGGCTCTCGCTAGTGCCTGCCCATTAAGGGCAGATATTGTGGGCGATGGTTTTGATATTCTTTGCGTTAGGGAATTGACAGGGGATGTTTATTTTGGGCAGCCAAAAGGCAGAGAAGGCACAGGAGAAAACGAAAAGGGCTTTGACACAATGGTTTATAGCCGCTACGAGGTGGAACGCATAGCCCGCTTTGCTTTTGAAGCCGCAAGCCTTCGCAGAAAAAAACTTGCAAGCATAGACAAAGCCAATGTTTTGACCACCAGCGTTTTTTGGCGCGAAGTTGTTAAGGAAATCTCTAAAGAATACCCGCAAGTTGAACTTGAACATATATATGTGGACAATGCGGCAATGCAGCTCATAAAACGCCCACGAGATTTTGATGTTATGCTTTGCCCCAACTTATTTGGCGATATTCTAAGCGATGAATGCGCAATGCTCACAGGCTCTATGGGTCTTTTGCCTAGCGCAAGCATAGCAGAGGGTGCTTTTGGGCTTTACGAACCCGCAGGCGGTTCCGCGCCAGATATTGCTGGCAAGGGCATAGCAAACCCAATAGCGCAAATACTCTCAGCCGCACTTATGCTTCGCTACACCTTTAAAGAAGAGGCGGCGGCAAAGGCAATAGAGCAGTCGGTTGAAACCGTTATATCCAAAGGTATTCGCACCGGAGATATTTGGGTTGAGGGCCAAAAAAAGGCAAGTACAGAAGAAATGGGAAATGCAATTGCGGAAACTTTATGCTCTCTGCCATAAGCACCATACACACAGATAAAATCTGCAAAACATACAGCGGCAGAACCGTTGTTAGAGATGTGTCTTTGAGTGTTTCTAGGGGAGAAATAGTCGGGCTTTTGGGACCTAACGGAGCCGGCAAAACAACATCTTTTTATATGATAGTGGGGCTTGTTAAGCCAGACAAAGGGCACGTGTTTTTAGATTCCCAAGACATAAGCTATTTACCAATGCACAGCCGCGCAAAATTAGGTCTTGGCTATCTTCCGCAAGAGGCTTCCATTTTTCGCAAGCTCTCTGTGGAAAACAATATAATGGCAATTTTGGAAACGCTTAAATTGAACCGCAAGCAGCGCAAAGAAAGGCTGGAGCAGTTGTTGGAAGAATTTAAAATAACTCATATAAGAAAAACCATTTCGCACAGTTGCTCTGGCGGCGAGCGCAGAAGGCTGGAAATAGCACGTTCACTAGCGAGCGAACCAGGTTTTCTTTTGCTAGACGAACCCTTTGCCGGCATAGACCCAATAGCGGTGGACGATATTAAATCCATAATAAGCAATTTGAGAGCAAAGGGCATGGGGATTTTAATAACAGACCACAATGTTAGAGAAACGCTTTCCATAACAGACCGTGCCTACATTATGTACAAAAGCGAAGTGCTTACAGAAGGCACCTCGCAGTTTTTGGCTAATGATGAAGAGGCAAAGAGAATTTATCTTGGCGAATCATTCTCTTTGGGTTGAATTTTCTCTACTTGCAACCACCTGCTGGGCAGGGTGCTGGCGTAAATGTGGACTTGCCATTTGCCATGCCGTTATACATTGATTGATCCAAACCCTTTGGTATCTCTTTGCTACAGATGTCGCCGCAGGTGGTTTTGGGCCAAGCATCGTCGTTGGTCTCTAGCGCGAACATTCTGAAGTCGCCACGTTCATACCCCTGGAAGGAGTCGTGATAGAAGTTGCGTTTATCACCGGTTCCGGACACGGAGTACAGATAATCGGCTGTATAACCTTTCTCGTGTATTACGCGCAGGAATATGTTGTTGATTGTAAACCACTTGCCGTTGGCTAGCATAACTCTGTTTCCACCCTGATTAACGGTGAACCGGAATTCGTCAAGGTCAACGTCTTTTCTGTAGTGATGTACACCGCCAGCACTGGTATTGTTCTGGAACCATCCCTTGGTAGCACCACCGTCTAGCAAACGTTCATCCTGTTTATAAGCAGAGGTTATTTCTGCCGCTGTCTTAGGCAGTTTTTCCATATCAACCATCTTATAGAGGGTTTCAAAATTTTCCTGAGCCTTGGCTAATGCCTCGCCGCTCTTTAAGTCGGCTACTGTAGGTTTAGCTACACTACTTGCAGACCTCTTTTCTATTCTCCCTATGAAACCGCCATCCATAAAACCCTTATCGGAGGAAACAAGCGACCCTTGTTTGTCGTCAAGGAAAATATAACCATATCTTGAAAGACCCGAAGAACCTGAACTCGGAACAAACACAAAGGCTATATTGTTTGAAGTGAACCACTGACCTGTAGTGGCTCTGCCGCCATAACCAGAAGTTAATTGTGCGGTACCGTCTTCCCAAACTCTGACTTGAAAACTGCCTGCCGCTACTTGACTGCCAGTAGTAGGTGGTGCCCATACAGCGGTGTCTCCTGTGACCCACCGCATATCGCGATAAGAATTTACTGGTTCGCCTTCCATTTTCGGTGCATGGAGATCGCAAGGTGAAACATAGTTAGGTGGGTAATCCATTTCGTCTGAGAGTGCTAGGCGCAGTGCTGGACCCATGCCTTCTATTGAACGGATTAGGCGCCCTGTTATGTTATCGGAGGTTCCCTGTGCATCGCGCCGAGTTTTTTGAGTGTGCTGCCCACTTCCTGGTCCCACTGGGTCAGTGCCACCCATGTGTGTGCCGCTCCAGGAGTTATACGCCCATTCTTCGCCGCTGCCTATTTTTTCCAACTTGTCTTTGTATTTCTTTGCCGCATATTCCCACTCCGCCTCGGTTGGCATGTGATATTTTCTGCCTGTCATCTGACTTAATTTGCAGGTAAATTCCATAGCATCGTACCAAGTCATGTTCGTGAAGGAACTAGTATTGCTGGAGTATTGAGGTACACCTTCGTTGCCCATCACGGCTTTCCATAGTGCTGTTGTTATCTCGGTTTTCGCAATATAATAGCTGCTCACTGTTACGCCTGCCACAGGTTTTGAATCAGATGGGCAGCCGCTTTCCTTTTCGCAACCTATGGTGAATGTTCCGCCTGGTATGTAAATCATGTCAAAGGTCACTTCTTTTCCTGTAGCATCCTTTACCGTTTCTTTGAAATCATCTTTTGGGTTGGGAACCGGAGGTACAGCCTCAATGGAAGAAGAGCTACGTGCAGAAGAGGAACTGGATGCCCCTGCCGAACTGCTAGACCTAGACGAAGATGAGGAATTTGAGCTAGATGATACCTGCGCTTGCGATGACGAGCTGGGTGTCGGAGGCTCAACGTAAATGGAAGAAGACGAATCTGTCTCTACCTTATTAGGTGGATCGACTGGGAGTTCGTTTTGGTTGCTGCAAGTGATAAGGAAAAACACAAGAGCAGTTATTGCAGGGATAACTCCAAGGTTTACGATTCGGTTCATAAATACCTCACGGTGGTAATATGGCTAATATATATAATATATATTTTTTTTGGGAGAAAAGCAAAAAAAACGAGGTACTTTTTAAATACCTCGTTTTTTTGGCTAAATTCTCTATTTGCAACCGCCCGCAGGGCAAGGCGCTGGCACAAATGTAGATTTACCAGTTGCCCCCTGGCTGGAATACATTGATTGATCCAGACCCTTTGGGATCTCTTCGCTACAGATGTTGCCGCAAGTGGTTTTGGGCCAAGCATCGCCATTGGTTTCTTTTTTGAACATTCTGAAGTCACCGCGCTCATACCCCATAAAGGAGTTGTGATAGAAGGTTCCATCCGCATCCACAGCGTACAGATAATCGGCTGTATATCCTTTTGAATGTACTACACGCAGGAATGTGTTGTTTACCGTAAACCACTTGCCATTGGCGAGCATAGTCCGACCATTATTTTGATTAACGGTAAACCGGAATTCATCAGCGTCAACGTCTTTTCTGTAATGATGTACACCGCCAGCGCTGGTGTTGTTCTGGAACCACCCTTTGCCTGGTCCGTCAATTAGCCTTGCATCCTGTTTTTGAGCTGAGGCTGGTATATTGGTCATATCAACCATTTTAAATTCAGTTTCAAAAGTTGCTTGTGCCTTGGCTAATGCCTCACCGGTCTTTAAGTCTGCTACAGTAGGTTTGGCTACGCTACTAGCCGATTGCTTTTCTATTCTCCCGATGTAACCACCGCTCGTAAAACTCTTGTCGGAGATGAGCGAGCCTTGTTTATCATCAAGGAAGATATACAGGTATTTTGTGATGGCACCTGAATTTGGAACAAATACGAAGGCTATATTATTTGAAGTGAACCACTGACCCACAGTGGCTCTGCTACTGCCATAACCTGCAGTTAATTGCGCGGTACCATCTTCCCAAACCCTGAGATCAAGGTTGCCTATTGCTATAGTGCCATTTGTTGTCCAACGGGCATCACTACCTGTGACCCACCGCGGGTCGCGGTAAGAATTCGCTGGTTCACCTTCTAATTTCGGGGCGTGGAGATCGCATGGCGAAACATAGTTTGGTGGGTAGTCCATATCTGCCGAGACTGCCAAACGCAATGCCGGACCTATGCCTTCTATTGAACGTATTAGGCGTGCTGTTATATTGTCACTATATCCATTTGCATCACGTCGTGTTTTTTGAGTGTGCTGCCCACTTCCTGGTCCCACAGGATCCTTTCCACCCATGTGTGTACTGTTCCAAGAGTTATATGCCCATTCTTCGCCGCTAACGCCGCTACCGCCACCTATGTCAGATAATTTATCTTTATGTTTTTTTGCTGCATATTCCCACTCTGCCTCGGTGGTCATGTGATATTTTCTGCCTGTCATATTGCTCAACTTGCAAGCAAATTCCATAGCGTCGTACCAAGTTATGTGCGTGGCGGAACCGGTATTACTGGCATATTGAGGGGGTGGAATTTCACTGCCCATCACTGCCTTCCACAGTCCGTTCTTCACCTCGGTTTTAGCAATAAAATAGCTGCTGACTTCCACACCCGATACGGCTTTTGTATCAGACGGGCAGTTGCCACTTTCGCATCCTATGGTAAATGTGCCGCCTGGTATGTATATCATATCAAAAGATACACCGCCTACCGTTTGCGTGAAATTTTCTTTTGGAGTGTTTACCGGAGGTACAGCGGCAACGGAAGAAGAACTGCGAACAGATGAGCTGGATGCCGTGCTGGAACTAGACCTAAGCGAAGAGGATGACGTTGCTCTAGATGAAGATGAAGTTTGCGCTCTAGAACTACTTGAGCCAAGGGATGAAGTTGAAGAACTAGAAGAAGTGGCAACTTCAGCGGAAGAAGTAGCTCCGCCAGAAGAAGAAGCAGCATCAGCAGACGAAGCTGATGCCCCAGATGAAGATGAATCATCTTGCGTATCGGCACTGCTTAAGCCTTCATCTGAACTAGATGATGCTTCTTGCCCTGAATCAGAAGAGTCTGGCTCTGTGCTTGAGCTGCTTAGCTCGCTCTCTTGCTCGGAAGAAGAGCTTAACTCCCCTTGTACAGGTGGAGAGGAAGAGGAAACATCGGAAATAGAAGACGACGAATCTATCTTTCCTCCGTTATTTGGGAGTTCGATGGGGTTTTCGTTGCTACATGTGATTAGGAAAAACACAAGAGCAGCTATTGCAGGAATAACTCCAAGGTTTATAATTCGGTTCATAAATACCTCACGGTGGCAATATGGCTAATATATATAATATACATTTTTTTTGGAGAAAAGTAAAAAAAAAGCGAGGTACTTTCAAAGTACCTCGCTTTTTAGGTTAAATTCTCTATCTACAGCCGCCCGAAGGGCATTTTGCTGGCGTAAATGTGGATTGACCCTTTTCCTTATCGTTTACATACATCGCTGCGGGATCTAGACCCTTTGGAATTTCTTTGCTACAAATGTCGCCGCAGGTAGTTCTGGGCCAACTGCTACCGTTGGTCTCTTTCTTGAACATTCTAAAGTCAGCACGTTCATACCCCATAAAGGAGTTGTGGTAGAAGGTCGGAGATGATCCAGAGGTCACGGTATACAGATAATCGGCTATATATCCGTTTTTGTGTATTACGCGCAGGAACGTGTTATTGATTGTAAACCACTTGCCAACGGCGAGCACAGCAGCCCGTTGATTGTTCTGATTAACGGTGAAGCGGAATTCGTCTGAGTCAACGTCTTTTCTGTAGTGATGCGCACCTTGCATGGAAGTATTGTCTTGGAACCATCCTTTGGTATCTCCTCCGTCTAACAAACGCGAATCTTGCTTATAAGACGCTGTTATTGCGCCTGCCGTCTTGGGTAAAGCCTCCATATCAACCATCTTATAGAGACTATCAAAACCTGGTTGCGCCCTAGCTAAGGCCTCGCCGGTCTTTAGGTCTGATACGGTAGGTTTAGACCCGCTTGCAGCCGTCTTTTCAAACCTTCCCACATAACCGCCAGCCGTGAAATCTTTCTCGGAAATAACCGAGCCTTGATTAGCATCAAGGAAGATGTAGGCGTATTTTGTGACAGAACCGGAATTTGGAACAAATACAAAGGCTATGTTGTTTGAGGTGAACCACTGACCAGCAGTGTTGCCTAATTTTGCGGTACCGTCTTCCCAAACCTGAAGGTCTATGCTACCTATTGCTATTGAACCCTTCCCCCACTTGTAACCGTCACCTGTTATCCAGCGCGGGTCGCGATAAGAATTAGTGGGTTCGCCGCCCTCAAGTTTTGGAGCGTGAATATCGCAGCTTGGGACATAGCCTGGTGGGTATGCCATCTCTGCTGAAACAACCAAACGAGTTGCAGGACCTATGCCATCTATAGAACGAATTAGGCGAGATGTCACTCTATCTGCACCATTTGCATCTGCATCGCGGCGTGTTTTCTGAGTGTGCGCACCGCTTGTTGGTCCCACAGGGTCTTTCCCGCCCATGTGTTTATCGGCATCCCAAGAATTATATGCCCATTCTTCGCCTGTCATGCCGTTGCCGCCTATGTTTGACAACTTACTTTTGTAATTTTTTGCCGCATATTCAAACTCCGCTTCGGTCATCATACGATAATTTTTGTTTGTTTTTTTGCTCAACTCGCAAGCAAATTCAATGGCTTCGTACCAAGTTCCGCCAGCATGGGACTCGCCCATCACGGCTCTCCAAAGCGTAGATGTTGCCTCGGCTTTCATAATAAAATAGCTGCTGACTTCCGCATCCACAGGTTTTACCGCACCTGGCTGGCAATTAGTTTCGCATCCGAGAGTAAATTTGCCACCCGGTATGTATATCATATCAAAAGATGCACTGCCTACCGTTTCTGTGTAGTCGGCTTTTCCGCTCGGAACAGGATTAATTTGAGAACCAGTAGAAGAGGAACTCTTAACCGAAGAGCTAGATGCCGTAGACCTAGAAGAAGATGAGCCAGACCTAGACGAAGAGGATGTCCCAGATACGGAGGAAGATACCACAGAGGAAGATGAATCATTTTGCGTATCGGCACTGCTTGAACCTTCATCTGAGCTAGAAGATGCTTCTTGCCCTGAATCAGAAGATTCGGGTTCTGTGCTTGGGCTGCTTGGTTCGCTCTCTTGCTCGGAAGAAGAGCTTCCAGGAAAAATTCCTCCCAAAAGCGAAGAGGAAGTACCATCGGAAATAGAAGAAGACGAATCTATCTTTCCATTATTGTCGATGGGGTTTTCGTTGCTACATGTGATTAAGAAAAACACAAGCGCAGCTATTGCGGGAAGAACCCAAAGGTTCGGAATTCGGTTCATAAACACCTCATGTTGGTAATACGGCTTATATATTAATATATATCTTTTTTGGGGAAAAGGCTAAAAAAAAGTATGTTTTTTTTTAAAATGCGAAATTTTTGCAATATTTTGCAAAATAGGGCTATTTTGGCTTGGTTTTGCTTTTAATCAGTTTGCTCTGAATTCTATTATCCGAGGTATAGTTTTCAACAATCAGGTTTTTGCCTGGGAATTTAACGCTCAGAGAATCCATTAATTTTACTACTTCTGCATTAAACTCATCATCTGTGAAATCATAGCTTGTGCGGTAATAAACCTCATTTTCCGTAACCTCAATCCGCACTTTATTGCCAAATGCTTTTGCAAGGCTCGCAAACACCTGTTGCGCTTTCACAGATTTTTCAAAAGATTCCTTTGCCTTGCGAGCGGCAACTGTATCCCCTTGTTTTTCCAAGTTATCTGCAAGATTTTTCCAAGCATCCGCGTTGTATGGGTTCTTTTTTAATTCGCTGTTGATTTTTGCTATATTTGCTGACACAGCGGCAGTTGAATTGTTTTTATTTTGGGGTTTTGAATCTGGCTCAGGTTCGGAGTCTGGTATATTTACACTTTGCGCAATTTGATTTTTAGGTTGGTTTTGCTGAATTTGTTTATTTTCACAAGAAAAATCAATAGAGGTTATTATAGCGAAAACTACAAATATTGACAATATTGAAATCCAAAATTTTCTTCTAAATTTTAGGCTGTGATGGTGGCGGTGTTTAAGATATGCCTCCATTGAGCCTGTTACTTTTTTTTCACTTTCTTCTTTTTTGCTGACCATTTTTTTTGTATCTTCTATTGTGCATACTGCACCAAATTTTTCCAATAAGTTTTTTAATTTTTCCGCATCTTGTTCATTGTCGGCAAAAAATACTTTAAGCGGAGGAACTTTCAATCCAGAGGATATTTGGTTAGGTTGGAGTCCGGGTATTTTGAGTAAAATCTTAATAAGCGATTGCATATCGCATTGAGTTGCCAATTTCGTGATTTTTAGGATATACACATCTTAAAATATAGTAAATCCAAACCTAACCCAGGCATCATTATTCTGAAAACCTGCTCCAGCATAGATGCCAAGAAATTTGCTATAAGAATAATTTACCAAAAAATCCAGCAAAAACAGCTTTTCCTCTGCCCCTTCCAAAATTTTGCGCTCACTGCATTTTTGATGGTCTGAATGAATTTCACAATCACCCTGCCTCAAATATGCGCTTTCCAGCTCTGCGTTAAAGGTTTTATCTGCGGAAATATATTTAAGATTCCACCATAAATCAATGGCATCGGGACCCCTGCGATAGCCAAGCGGGAAATCAACAATGTACATATCCGCAAAATTCGGCTTGCCCTGTTCCCTGAAATTGCTGTTGTAAATTTTTCTGCTTGTCATTTTTTGCAGAGGAACCTTGTTATTGTTGAAATGCGGGTCTGTGCGAACCGCATCTATTCTGCTTTCAATATCCCCATAAATCCCAAGAGGGATTTTTTGCTTGTAGCCAGCCAAAAACGCAAGGGTAGTGTAGCCAACATCACCCTCTACCTCACCAACGGGGCTTTGAATATCTTCCATAGCGAATTGCCAATAAAATTCGGATTTTTTCGCAGGTCTAAGCCCAGCTTCCAAAGCCACGCTAATTTTGCTATATCCATAGCTGAAATTATTGTGCCAAGCTACAAAGGGCGAAAAATCCCTGAATTCCAAATTTTTGCCACCTATTAAACTCTGTTCAATAAGTGAAAAATAACCAAATCCCCCATCTATGCCAACTTTGTGCAAAAGCAGATTTTTGCTAGGCTCTTCATAAACCCTGCCCCTTGCATTTGGTATTGTGACTGTTTTCTGTTCCTCTTTTTCACTCTCGGTGAGCCAAGGATTCAATGATGAAATTAAAAAATCATACCTACCAATTCCGGCGGCAAATTTCCAATGAATTGCATCGTGGTGAGGCGCACCACCTAAAACTATGGTGTTTGGAGTTGGCGCCATCTCCGGCTTAAACCGCCCGAATTTCACAAACCCCGCAGGATTATTCCACTGTCCCCAAGCCTCCGTTGGAACATTCAAATCCAGTTCCGAAGGCTTAAAAGTATAAGTACGTTTGTAAGCATCTTGGTACCAAGCCTCAATATCCCTGCGCAAGGGAAATTCGGCGTGAATTAAAAAATTCTCTTTGTAGTTAGTTCTTAATGTCAAAACGAAAAATGGTTCCAATGTTTCAAAATTGCGTGCAGTTTCCAATGGAATTCTCAAAGCTCGCCAGTTGTCCCCAAATTTTTCCATTGTGTCTGCGGCAAAAACGCTTGCAGTGGGCGCTCCCCAAACCCCAAAGTTTACTTTTACGTTCGCAAAATCACTTCCCAATGCAATAGCTGTTAAAAATAGTGTCCAATACATTTTCATCGGTAATTTCTCCTATCACTGAGCAAAGACTGTTTCTGGCTTCGCGCATTTCAAAGGCAGCTAGTTCCATTGCCTGCGACTGTTTTAATAACTCCAAAGCCCTGAGAGCGTTTTCTTCTGCCTTTTTTATGCAGTCAATTTGCCGCTCGCTTACAATCCAAGCTTCCTCTCCTCCTTTTGACTCAGGGAAAAATATAGAATTTAATTTTTTTTGCAATTCGTTTACACTGATATTCTCTTTCCCCAATATATCTGCGTGGGTTTCTACCACCAAATCTGCGAATTTTCGCCATTTTTCAAGTTCTTTTGGAGGTGGAATGGAAATATCCATCACAAGGATTTTCAAATTAGCCTTTTCTAGAATTTCTCTTGTTTTTTGCATAGCTTGGTTGTCAATTTCGCTTTGAACTTCTTCGGCTAGTCCGGCTGTGTCTATAAGCAAAATATCGCCGTCTGGCAAATGCAAAGGCACCTCCACAAAATCCCTAGTTGTGCCGGCAGTTTCGCTAACAAGCAGCCGATCTTCTTTAACAAGGGCATTTATCAAGCTGGATTTTCCTGCATTTGGTGCACCGAAAAAGACTGCTTTGGGCAGGGTATTTTGCGATGTTTTGAATCTTTTTTTAAGATTTTGCAAATTTTGCAAAATCTGCTCCAATTTTTCATATCCTTGAAAAATGCTTTGTGGTGTGCTTTCTATATCTTCCGCAAAATCCACCTCCAATTCCAATAAAGCTGAAACTTCCTTGATTCTCTCCGCCAAAGCCTTTATTTCGCAAGAAACTTCGCCACTCAACAACCTATGCGCATTGCTAAGGCTTTTTGCATCCCTTGCACACAAAATATCGCCAAGCGCCTCGGATTGCGTTAAATCCATTTTCCCATTCAAAAAAGCCCGCTTGGTAAACTCCCCGCGCTGTGCCAAACGCACATCTGGAACCTCGCAAATGGCTGCCATAAGTTTGCGAACAATAAAAGGATTTCCATGAGGGAAGAGTTCTAAAATATCTTCGCCAGTATAAGAATTTGGTGCTGGGAAGTATATTGCGAGCAAATTGTCTATAAGTTCGGTTGGTGACTGTGCCTTTGTTAAGCTAGCTATGCGAGGTTGCATTTTGAATTCTGGCAATATGGCTTTGCATATTGCAGGCACGGCTTTGCCGCTTGCGCGTACAATGGCGAGGGCGCTTGTGCCAACCGGAGTTGATAGGGCTATTATGGTGTCAGTCATTGGTTTTGGATAAGATAAAAAATTTTAATCATATTTTTCTATCTTATTTATAATTGTGAAACAAAGGATTTATATTGACACATCTATTGTAGGAGGCTTCTTTGACGAAGAATTCGAAAAGCCTACAAAGGCTTTATTTGAAAAATTAAGCCGAAAAGAAGTCATTTTCGTTGTATCTGACTTATTAAGAAAAGAATTGACAAATGCACCTGAGAATGTACGTTCCCTGCTTGAAAATTACGGACAGGAATGTTTTGAATTGGTTAACTTAACGGAAGAAGCTAAAGATTTAGCGAATGATTATATATCTGAAAAAGTTATAGGAAAAACAAGCTTAGAAGATTGCCAACACATAGCAATGGCAACTATAAATAAAGTTGACATATTGGCTAGTTGGAATTTTAAACATATTGTAAATATAAATAGAATTAGAGGATACAATAGTGTAAATTTGAAAAAAGGATTTCAAACGCTTGAAATCAGAAACTCCAAAGATTTGGTAGAATATGAAGAAAATTAAAGAGTTTGACTGCGTTAAAATGAAAAATGATATTCAGGCAAAAATATATGCTGAAACAAAAGATATGTCTTTTAAAGAATTAAAATTATATTTAAATTATGGCATAGAAGACGATCCTTTTTGGAGTTCTTTGCAAAGCCGATACTGAAATTAAAATGCTTTTTCGTGCTATTTTCGTCATTTTTCTCATAATAATAGCTTTTTTACCCAAATCGTGTTTTTCCCCGAAAAAATTACTATATTCACTCTTGACTATGATTTATGCCTGCAAAATAGCAAACAAGTTATCCGAGCTTCCAATAGAAGCTCTTTTGTATGCGTATGTATGCAAAAATACTAAGCAATATTTTACCCCCCCCCCCCCCCCCCCCCATTTAACGCCTATTTTCTCGGCTCCGTTGGCAGGGGGTTGTGAATATGGCAAAAATCATAATAAAATTGAAACAGGAAATCAAACAAAGGAGTCCGCGATGCGAGCAATAATCATATTAACTGTCTTAATGTCCACTTTTTGCTTTGCCGCTGGAGCAAGGCGGAGCCTCGTTGTGCTGCCGTGCATAGGCAGTTTTGATGCGAATGGGTTGGAACGCCTTAGAGATAAGGTGGAAGAGGTCACGAGAAACACTTTGCCCAAAGCCGATTACAGGCTTATACCTTACAAGGACGTACGCGAAGAGATTGGTGACGAAGCCCTCTTTGAAGCCTGCGAGGAAGGCGGTGTGTGCTTCGGGAAACTGGCAGGACAGGCAAATGCCGATTATGGCTCGTGGTGCATGGTGAATAAATATGATGGCAAATGGCTGTTGAAATATCAATTGTATAGCGTGGAGGAAAAGGATATTTTATTCACAAAGGAATATGATTCCTACAATCCAAAAAATCTGAATGATTTGGTTGATATAATAAAGCGTGAAGTTCCGGTCGTGCTCAAAGAGGAATTGCTTGGGATAAAGACAGAGGTCAAGCCACAGCAGCCCATCAAAACCAGTTTTTGGTTGGGCATAGGCTTGAACGTGCTTGGGGCAGCGGCGTTGGGGTATGCTGTGTATGAGAATGGGGAGACGAAGGATGCTTTTGATAAATACAATGAGAAGGGGCATGAAGGCGATTTTTACGTGAGTGTATGGAAAGATGTGGAAAGCAGCCGGACCAAGCGGAATGCGTTTTATGTTATTGG
>JAITFP010000025.1 GCA_031281275.1 Candidatus Fibrimonadaceae bacterium | reverse complement strand
GAGACGAAGGATGCTTTTGATAAATACAATGAGAAGGGGCATGAAGGCGATTTTTACGTGAGTGTATGGAAAGATGTGGAAAGCAGCCGGACCAAGCGGAATGCGTTTTATGTTATTGGAGGGGTGATTTTGGCTTCGGGCATGGGGGTGCATATATGGTTTTGAGATTTTCTCTGTTCGCAGCAGTGTTTTTTTTCGTTTCCTGCGTATCTGTTGAACGCAACAACCCAGAAGATCCGGGTAGTCCTAACTATGTCGGGAAATCCAGTTCCAGTTCTGATAAAGAGCCTTTGTCAAGCGCAAGGCAGAGCAGCAGTTCCGAAGAATCGTTCAGCAGTAGCTCTGTTGTTGTGCCAAGTTCTAGCTCTACGGTGGTAACGACATTGTCTTCGTCAAGTGCAAGGCAGAGTAGCAGTTCCAGCGCATCGCCAAGCAGTAGCTCTGTTGTTGTGCCAAGTTCTAATTCCACGCCAAGTTCTAGTTCTGTGCCAAGTTCTAGCTCTGTGACAGTATCTTCGTCAAGCTCAAAGCCAAGCAGTAGCTCCGTTGTATCAAGTTCAAGTTCTGTACTAACTCAATCTGAAATTATTTACGGTACTTCTGTAACTTACGGAGGCGAGACTTATCAAACGGTTGTAATTGGCACACAAACTTGGTTCAAGCGTAATTTAAACTACAATGCAAGTGGTAGCAAGTGTGGCAATGGTAGCACTCTAAGTGATGCGAATACTACGACCTGCGATACCTACGGCAGGCTTTATAATTGGGCAACAGCAATGGCACTGCCTGATAGCTGCAACCGCCGTTATTGCTCTGGGCAAATAAAAGCAAAGCATCAGGGTATTTGCCCAACTGGCTGGCATTTGCTAAGTAATGCGGATTGGAACGTTTTGATAAAATTCATCAATCCTAGCTGTACTGACGATAGCAATTGTAATGGTGCGGGAACAAAATTAAAGGCAACGAACGGATGGAATGATTACGACGGAAAATCTGGCAATGGCGAGGACACGTATGGATTTTCTGCCCTGCCGGGCGGCTACGGCAGTTATGGTGGCGACATCAGCTACTTCGACGATGTCGGCGACATCGGCTACTGGTTGAGTGCCAGTGATTGCAGCGGCGACCGCGCTTGCATCCGGGGCGTGCGCCACGAGTTCGTGTTCGTCGACACCGACCATAAGGAATACCTGTTCAGTGTCCGTTGCTTGAAGGACTAAAAAATTTGCAGTGGTGCAAAAACCTTGCTAAATCTCATTTTTCTGCGGAGAATTGGCAAGGGTAAACAACCAAGCGGAGAAGCATAGGAAGAAGAGAAGATGAGCAATAACTCTACGAACTCACAAATAACCGAAGAGAAATTGAAAAAATTGAAAAATATTAAAACAGCCAGCTTTGCTGTTTGGCTTAGCGATGAGAAAAGAAAAGAATATGTTAATAAAAATATCGAAGAAAACTTAGGAAATCTTAAAAACAATGTTATTTTGCTAGGGCTTAATCCATCTGAGCCTAAATATAATCCGTCTAGAGAACTAAAACCTTTCTATAATTTTCACGATGGAAGCGATGCAGATATTTTTTTAAGAGAATCCATTTCTAAATGCGAAGCTTTAAAAGGGGCATATATGACCGATATTTCTCAAACAGAAAAAGGAACTGAAAATGAGGTTGAAATTAGCGATAATGATATTGAAATATTTAAAGAACAATTGAAAATTTTGGGTAAAAAAGAATATTTTGTAGTTTGTTTTGGTAAGAAAACTTTTGAAAATCTATTGAAAGACCAAACACCAAAAAAAGAAAATAATATTGAAACTAAAAGCGGAAAATTTGGCGATTATGATTTACATTGTTATAAAGTTCTGCATTATAGTAAAGTTATAAATTATGGTACAAATCCAGCTAAATTCATATCGGAACTAGAAGCTGCTAATGAACTTATTTCTAAATATTTAGCTGCTCACTCGCAATAAAAACAACAAATCCTGTTAATCCTAGAATCGGGAGAAATAAGAAGTTTCAAGTTTTAACATTATTCGTCTTCTTCCGCATCAAGATCTGCTTCCATTTCTTCAACAGTATTGTAGCGTTTAGTCTTTATTTTCCCAGCCCTTATATCCCGAACTTCCTGCATAGCAGCCAACGTCTCGGCATTATATTTAGGCTCATCATAAAGAGGATATATTACAACTTCAATTTCGCGCCCAATGTATTCGTTTGGTATAATAGCATCAAGCCTATTATCTTTAGGAATACAGGTAGTGCGGTATGCTGTAGTCATATTCATAACATAAATATACAAAATTCCAAATATCCCCTAAAACGCCCTAAGAACAACAGCATATTTTAATCATACTTAAAATATTTACTATTTTATATGTGTATTTTAATCATACTTAAAATACGAGGAGCGTGAAATATGCAAAAAAAAGTCTATAGCAGAGCTATGTATGTAAGCAAGATAAAGCCGTTTATAGGTAAAAACATAACCAAAGTGCTGACTGGGCATCGCAGGGTTGGCAAAAGTTATATTTTGTTCCAGCTTATAAACGAAATTAAAAAAAATGAGCCAAAGGCAAATATAATTTACATAAGCAAAGAAGATATTGCCTTTGACAATATTTGCGATTATCACGATTTAGACAAATATTTAGCCACTGTATCTGTGAAAAACAAAATGAATTACATATTTATTGACGAAATTCAGTTGATAAAGGATTTTCATAAAACCATAAAATCTCTGTTGTTAAAGAATAACAACGATATTTACATAACAGGAAGCAATTCCGATATGCTTTCGGGCGATTTAGCCAATGAACTCGGTGGGCGTTATATTGAATTTACAATTCACAGCTTGTCTTATATGGAATTTTTGCAGTTTCACAAATTGGAAAATAACGATGATTCTTTGGAAAAATATGTTCGCTATGGCGGTATGCCTTACTTGATTCATTTGCCTTTTGAAGAAGAAATTATAAGGGAATATTTGAACAGTGTTTATTCCACCATTATTTTGAAAGATGTTATAGCTCGCAAAAAAATAAGAAATACGGTTTTTTTGGAACAGTTGGTAAAATATTTGGCTGGAAATGTAGGTAATCTATTTTCCTCAAAAAGCATAAGCGATTATTTAAAAAATCAACGCACCGAAATTTCCACAAATCAGGTTATTGAATATATCTCTGCTCTTTTAGATGCCTTTGTGATTCACAAGGTTGATAGATACGATATTGTAGGGAAAAAATTATTTGAACGTGGTGAAAAATATTATTTTGAAAATATGGGAATAAGAAATGCAATAGTAGGTTACAAACTGCAAGACCGAGCTATGCGTTTGGAAAATGTGGTTTTTAATCATCTGCTATTCTGCGGTTATGATGTAAAAGTTGGAATTTTGCAATCCGAAGAGGTTGATTTTGTGTGTTCAAAGAATGGTGAAACCCTTTATGTGCAAGTAGCAATGGAATTATCCAAAGCAGAAACCATTGACAGGGAATTTGGAAATCTATTGAAAATCAAAGATAACTACCCAAAAATCGTAATTTCTGCCGATAAGTCTTTTGAAAACACTTACGAAGGTGTGGAGCATATTTATATACGAGATTTTCTATCAAAGATTCCGGCAAAGTCTATATTGATTTAAAACGCCTCATTTATCTGAATTGCCATTCCTCTTTTTTTCCAATCTATTAAACTCAAATCGCCGCGGAGGTGAGTTTTGCTGTCTTTGTTCACCAAAAATCTGCCTCCTATGCCAATGGAGTTGTGCCATTTGTTATCGTTAAGTTCTGCTATGTCTTTTCCAACTTTTGCCATCTCATAAAATAAAGTTCCCTTGCATCTCCAAAAAAGATGGGTTCTCAGCTCGGATTGCAAAACCCAAGAAGTTTTGTCTGCCAAAAGACCTTTTTTCAAACCCCTTAGCTGCCCAACTCCGTCTGGTTGTGCCAAGCGGTCGGGGGGAACATCGCCGTCAAAATCTTCTAAATAAGAGCCAAGAGCCAAAACGCCTTCGGGCAAAAAAGGCAAGGGGATATACATTCTTGTATCTAAGTTTTTCCATATAAAACGATTTGCATTGAAAAATATATGCCTGAATTGGACAAAGCTGCCTTGGCGGGGCCAGTCGGTTTTTGAGGTGCTTTTGTATGTTAAATTGTATCCTATTCCAACTCTCTGGGAGTTTTTCCAATCATTATCAAAAGTGATATATTCCCAGTCTGTTTCAAGCCCGTAATTTAACTTGCCTTGAAAAACTTTGGGCAAAAGAAAATTCGTTCCAAAAGCAAGCGGAATGCGAATGTTTTTTAAAGTATAAACATCATATTCATTTTCATCCAAATCGTTGCCCACTCCAAAGAATTGAGTGGGCCAGCTCGCAAGATTTATGTATGATAAAAAATTCCAATGCTCAGTTTCGTAAAAAAATCTGTTTATGATAGTAGCTTGTTTTTTGAAAGAAGTCGTAACTGCCAAAACATCGTTGCTGCCTGGTTTAATGAAAAACATTGCACCTGCTCCCAAAACTATTCCGGTTTCTTCGGAATATGCACCAAAGGGCAATACTATAAATCTCTTAAATTCAAATAAATCGCTCTCTTGTGCAAAAAGCGATGTTGCTAAAAGAAATAGAAATGCAAAAAACACTACTACTTTGTAGATTTTTCCAAATCGGGATAAACGCTTATTTTTTGGCGTTTTTTGTCCACATATTCAAATTTCACAAAGCCGTCTATTAGAGCAAAGAGGGTATGATCCACACCAATGCCAACATTATTGCCTTTGTGGAACTGGGTGCCGCGCTGGCGAACCAAAATGTTGCCGGCAATAACTCTTTCGCCGCCAAATTTTTTAACGCCTAAACGTTTTGATTTTGAATCGCGACCGTTACGGACTGAACCTTGACCTTTTTTGTGTGCCATTGTTTATCCCTCCTTTGCCGCTTTCTTCAAAAATTTCTTTTTGCGAACCGGACGCGGTTCTTTGCCTGCGGCTATGTCTGCGGCTATTTTTTCTTTGCGAGTTAAGGGCTTGTCCTGCTCTTTTAGCTTTGCAAGCGCTACTATGCGAGCACGCTGGCGAACTGCTACCTGAGGCTCCACTTTCGCAAGGCTTTTGCCATACTTAATTTCGGTTACAAGCACTTCTGTGTAGCCCTGGCGATGTCCGCGGCGGCGCTCGTAGCGAGTACGGCGTTTCTTTTTAACGATTAAAACTTTGTCTGCTTTATCGTGGGAAAGAACTTCAACCTTAACGGATGCAGTTTCCAAGACAGGGGTGCCTATGCTTATAGATTCGCCATCGGCGAATAGCAATACGGACTTGAGTTCCAAAATAGAACCGACTGCTGCTTCTGCAACGCTGGGAACTTTTATGGTTTTCCCAACTTCGGCTCGGTATTGAAAACCGCCTGTTTCAACTATTGAATACATTTTTGGTATCCTTTTGGGTTTAATGAGCTATTAAATATAGTAAATTTCTGTAATTTTGTCAAATTTCTTGGAAATTTACTTTATAATTGCCATTTTTCATTGGTATCGCTTTGAAAGAGCGGAGTGCTTCTTTCAATATCCAACACCTTCACCTGCAAACGGCGCATAGCGCCAGTGCCAGTTATGCCGATAATGGCAATGGTTTTTGCGCCTGCGGCATTGCCCAGCCTTACCATTTCTTCATCGCTCACGCTGCCAGACCCTTGAAGTTCTTGCTCTGCTTTAATTAGTTCAGCATTTTGCCTATCCACAAGACCTATCCCTTTGCGGATAAAACTAGCGGTTATGTTATCAACAACAGCCTCTACCATAGCATTGCCTGGTGAACTGTTATATATCCATATCTTGGTATCGCCAGGAAGAAATTTTTGTATTTCTTCGCTCGCAAATACCGAAATCTTGTCCACTGAACTCTGACCCTGAGCTTCTTCTTTTTCGCTGGCGGCAAGTTTTGCTTTGTCTGCCAAAATGTTGTTCAAAATAGCAATTCTCACTTGTATTGTGGGATTTCCAGTATCGTCATAAACTTTTTGCATAAGTTTAAGCGCAGATTCTGGGTCGCCCATCGCTTCGTACATAATAGAAGCATTTATCGCTGCTGGCGGGCTTGTATAGCGCTCATAAATTCCAAGATAGGACTGAAGGGCGAGTTTATAGCTTTGTGTTTTCACATGTTCCATTGCTTGTTTCATTTCCGCTTTTATCATATCGTTTGATTTATCTTCCGCAAATTCACGGATCTCCGTGCTTTTATAAGGAGCTACATCTCTACCAATAACGGAAATCTGAGATATAAGGGCATCTCTCAAAAGAGCCTCTGATGAAGGATAGCCATCGCGACTAGAGCGACTAGAAGTTCCTTGCCTATTAACAGGTCCTATAAGCCTTCCATCCCTAGCTACTTTTAAGGCGTAATTAAATTCAACCTCGGCTTTGGAGTAATAAGTGGTGACAGGAGGATAATATCGCCCTTTCTTGTCTGTATAGCCTTGGGTTGTTTCTGATTTTTGTTCTATACTGGCTCGCGTTATGCGACCTATAAACATAGCATCCACATAGCTTTCAACGCTTTGATTGTTTGCCTGAAGGCGTTGTATTTCCGAGGCATCTACCAAAGTAAATTTGTTTGTTTTGCGAACCTCATCGGCTGCAATCGAAGTGGCATAAGCAGCCAAATCGCTATAAGAATAGTTATCGTACTCAAAGGGCATAACAGCTATACGCTTGATGCCTGTTGTGGGTAAGGCTGATGGTCTATCCACTTGCACTGGAACTCTGGTGGGACCACAACCAGTGAACGTTAAAACCATCAACACAAACAATGCTACGGTTTTCCAATTAGCAGCTAATTCTGCAGATATAGATTTGTTCATAATGAACCTCTTTGTTTTATTGTGATTTGACTTTGTATAACTCATAAATTTCCCAAAATTTTATCCTTAACCTTAGCCCATATATCTGGAACAGCAGACCTGAAAGCTTTTTCTCCTGCGTTCTCCGCACTCAAAGCACCCTCTTTTGGACCAGTGATGCTTGCAACAGCTTCAATTGCATTTGTTTTTGCATTTGTCAAAACCACTTTTACGCAGGCATTTGCATAGTGAAAATTATTGTTTTGCCGGATATTGCAAACAGTAGCATCTATTTTAAGAATATAGCCCGCTTCTTTTTGATTTTCTGTCATTCTTACATCGTTGTCGTTAAGAAGTGTTTGCAAACCTGGCACAATGATATCTGATTTTTTTTGCGATATGCTTTCCGTGCCTGTTACAAAAACCACCCTTTGCGCACCGCCAGAAGCATTTGATATTTGTTTGAATAAAGTCGGTGCCTTTTCGTCAAGTATGGCTAGCACACCAGATATATCTTTGGCTTTGCCGGTGAAAGAACCAATTAAATTGCCACTTGTACTGTTGTACAATTCCATATTTATGGTCAAATTATCATTAAAACGCCCAAGCCTTGCCTGCCCAACATAATCCGAGCCTACTATTCTACCTTTTTCTGCCAAAGCCTTCGCTGCTTTATAGCTTTTTAAAGCATCCTCTTTTGAGCCTAGCTTGTCTATTATGCTTTGCGCGGTCATTACGGAATAATTATCTTTGGACAATACTTTTACCGCAATTTCACGTAGCCTTCCGGTCAGGTAGGTTAAATCAGTAATTTCCATCTGCGTTTCGCTGTCATCTTCTGTGTTCAATATAGCAACAAGCTTTCGTTCTTCCCCATAAGCGGCAAGGGAAAACAACAACAAAATGAAAAAGAGGGGCAAAAATGGCATTTGAGGAATAAATATAGAAAATTAACTTTTTCTAAATTTCTTTTGTGCTCACCGCCCTTACAGACCAACTTTACCACACAGCCATAGCTGGTGGCATTGTTATGTTGCCTATTTTGCTGGTAGGGGCTTTTGGTTTTTATTATATATATTGCGGATTTTGGGAATTAATGCCTGTACACAAGGCTTTGCACATGTCTGGAATAATGGCTAAGGTGGCTCCGCTGCTTGGGCTTTTAGGTACGGTAACGGGTATGGTTCAAACATTTAAGGTTATAACAATTTATGGAAATCAAAACCCTGTGCTTATGGCAGACGGCATTTCAGAAGCTTTAATAACAACGCAAAGCGGGCTTGTGATAGCATTCCCCCTACTTTTGCTAAATCATAGGCTGGCAGAAAAATATGGCAAGCGATAACTCAGATTTTTTGGAATTTAAGCCAAGGCAAAAACGAGAAGCCACCATAGATATTGGACCCTTGATGGATATGGTGTTCATTTTGCTTATATTCTTTGTGGTGACAAGCACATTCACAAGGGAAACAGGAGTAGAAGTCACCAAGCCCCAAGCCCAAACCGCAAGCCAGCTTGAAAAAGAGAACATTCTAATAGCCATAACCAGAGACGGCACTATACACATAGACGAGCGCCAAGTGGATTTAGCCGGATTGAGCGATATTCTAAAAGGGATTCTTGCAAAGAACCCTGAGAGGGAGGCTGTTCTTATAGCCGACAAAGAGGCAGTGACGGGAAAACTCGTTTCGGTTATAGATGCCTGCACTCTTGCCGGAGTGAAGAAGGTTTCTATAGCTGCGTTGAATAAGTAACCCTTGGTTCAACTGCTAAACTCAGCCTCGCTTAACCCAAGAGCTTTGCTTATGATTTCCACAGGCAATCCTTTTGCTTTCATTTTTTTTGCGGTTTCAATCGCTATGAGTTTTGCCTGATTGATAAATTCCTGTTCTTCTTCATTTATGGCGTGCATACTTCCTGTTTTGCCCTGCAATTCTTCTTCTATGTTGAAGATTTCTCCCTCTCCTTTGAAAAATCGAGCTATTAATGCTTCGGCTTTATCTAAAACATTGATAGAAAAAGGTCCAACGCGAATCAGATTTTCGTCTGTATAACTCGCATTTCTTGTTCCGAGCCTAAAATAGAACAGCATATCAAAACGGTTGTAAAATCTGTCTTTGCACAAAGATACAGATAAAACCCTGTTTAGATTTATGAATTCCTTGAAAATCGAGCCGTTCACCGAAAATCGATTTCCAGATGTAGTTACGGCAATAGACATAACATCCCCTCCTAGTTGTCATATAATAATATAGAAAAATGCGAAGGCTATATAACGTATTCGTCTGTACCGTTGTATAAAATATCTTGGAGGGTTATGCCATCTAGGTATTTGTTTATGGTTTTTTCAAGCCCCTTCCATATACACAAGGTTTTGCAGCATTCGCTTCGCTCGCACTGATTTGTTTCATCTGCCAAGCACGCAACTGGAGACAAGCCTCCCTCGGTAATCCTTAAAATTTGACCTACAGTGTACTTATCTGGCTCTTTTGCCAGCATATACCCACCTTTATTGCCACGGTTGGTGCGCAGAAGATCGGGGTGGCTTAGTTGGGTGACAATTTGCTCAAGGTATTTTTTGGAAATGCCTTGCCGCTCCGAAATGTCTTTTAGGGAAATAAATCCCTCATTTTTATGCTCGGCTAAATCCAGAAGCATACGGAGAGAATACCGCCCTTTTGTAGAGATTTTCACAATTTTACCCTCATAAATAATATAGAAATTTCTACATTACCCAAAAAATAATTTTTTAGAGGAGAAATATGGAAAAAATGGAATTCCAAACAGAAGTTCGTGAGTTGCTGCATTTGATGATACACTCTCTATACAGCAATAAGGAAATATTTTTGCGCGAATTGGTATCTAATGCAGCAGATGCTTTGGATAAATTGAGATTCTTATCCATTGCAAACCCAGAACTTTTGCCCACAGGCACGGAACTGCACATAGATATATCCGCAAATGACGAAACCAAGATTCTCACCATAGAAGACAACGGAATTGGCATGAACAAGGAAGATTTAATTCAAAACCTTGGCACAATAGCTCGTTCCGGCACAAAAAGCTTTATGCAGAGCATAACAGGCGATGAAAAAAGAGATGTGAATTTAATAGGGCAATTTGGCGTTGGTTTTTACAGTGCATTTATGGTGGCTTCAAAAGTGGAAGTGCACTCCAAAAAAGCCGGAGAAGAACAAGGCTACCAGTGGGTATCTGAGGGTACGGGCGAATTTTCCGTGAACGAACTCCCAAAAGAAAAAAACGGGACAAAAATCAACATTTACCTAAAAGACGATGACGACTGCAAAAATTTTGCCCAGGAATGGCAAATAAAGAGCGTGGTTCGTAAATACAGCGAATTTGTAACACACCCCATATACATACACTCTTTTGACAACGAGAAAAAGGAAAATATTGAGCGATTGAATGAAAAGCCCGCTCTATGGAGGCAAAGCGCAAAAACAATAGAGGAAAAGCAGTACAAGGAGTTTTACGAGCTAGTTTCTCACGAGGGGGGCGAGCCTCTAGCCTGGAGCCACAACCACGTTGAGGGTACGCAGGAATACTGGAGCCTGCTTTACATTCCTTCTAGAGCACCTTTTGGGGTACGTTATGCCTCTGAGCATAGCCACGGGCTAAAGCTCTATGTTAAGCGGGTATTCATTATGGACGATTGCAAAGAGCTTTTGCCAACCTGGCTCCGCTTTGCCCGCGGCGTTATAGACACAGAAGATTTGCCTTTGAATGTTAGCCGCGAAATTTTGCAGAGCAACAAGATAGTTGCCAATTTAAAGAAACACGCCATTAAAAAAATATTAGATGCCTTGCAAAGCGTGGCAAATGACCGCAAAGAAGACTACGCAAAATTCTGGGCAGAAATGGGAGCTGTTTTGAAAGAAGGCTTTTACATGAACTGGGAATTTTTGGATGAATTGAAAAATTTACTCCGTTTCAAAAGCACAAAAACAAGCGAAAATGAACTTGTTGGCTTGGAAGAATATGTTGCCAGAATGCCAGAGAGCCAAAAAGAAATCTATTACATTATTGGCGAATCTATTTCTGCGGTGCAGGGCAGTCCTCACTTGGAGGCTTGCAAGGCAAAGGGCTACGAAGTTCTGTTTTTGACAGATGCCGTTGATGAATTTATGATGCAGAGCCTCAGGGAATTCAAAGACAAAAAATTCCACGACACGGCTCTTGGGGATTTGGAATTTGAAAAGAGCAAGGAAGAGGAAAGTGCAGAAAAAGAGAGCAAAAAAACTTATGAAAAACTCTGCGAAACCCTTCAAAAAGTTTTAAGCGAAGAGGTTAGCGAAGTGCGTGTATCGAGCCGCCTAAAAGACAGCCCTTGCATGTTGGTTAGGGCGGCAGGTGGAATGGGTTCGCACATGGAAAAACTTATGTCTATGCAAGGCATGGAAGTGCCAAAAACAAAACGCATTTTAGAAATCAATCCCGACCACGAAATTTGCAAGAGCCTGCTCAAAAAAGCACAAGAGGGCGAGGATTTGGGTTCTTATCCCACGGTGCTATATGGGCAGGCTTTGCTTGCGGAAGGTTCGGTTTTGCCAGACCCTGCGGCATTTGTTTCTGCAATGAACAAGGTTTTACTTTCAAAATAAAAGGATGGTTTTATGCTTATTGTTCCTCAAAAGTTCAAAATAGGTTTTTTTGACTGCGATGCAAACGCTTATTTGCGCATTTCTAGGTTATTTGAATTTTTTCAAGAAACTGCGTTGATTTATTTAAGGGAACAGGGTATTGACTATTTGTCTATGATTAAAAAAGACAAATTCACTATGGTAATTTCCAGAATAAAATTGAGAATTTCGCATTTGCCGCTGTGGGGAGAAGAAATTTTAATTAGCACGTGGCTAAAAGGTTTTAATCCAGAAAAAGTAGCGTGGGGCGATTACGATGTTCGCGATTCGCAGGGAAATTCCATTATGCAGGCTACTTCTTCTTGGCTTTTGATAGATTTGAATGACGGGAAAGCCATACCCTTTTCCAGTGGTCCTTATCGCTTTAAATCTTCGCCAGAACTCAGTGCCTTGCCAGAGACAATTGATTTGCTGGAGCCGAAAGGAATGCCCAAAACCGCACTGGTAAAATCTGTTAGATATAGCGATATAGATTTGAATTACCACGTGAATAATTGCAGATATTCAGACTGGGTTTTAGATACCGTGAGTATGGAAGAATTGAATGAGCGCAGAATTCGTTCCATACAGTTAAATTATATGCAGCAGGTTCCTTACAATGCAAATGTTGCTTTAATGCGTTTTCCCAATACTCGCTATCACGTGGTGATTTTTGGGGTTAATGAGGAACACCCAGAGCAGGTGCATTTTCAGGCTAGGGTGGGTTTTGACAAGCCGTTTGAGGAGTGATTTTAAAAAATCGCAGATTTCTATATTATCACTATGAACCTTCTCAAATTTATTATTCTGTTTGCGGGGATTGTGTTTATTATTGTAGCTTGTTCAAATGGCGGAAACACAAGCGATGTTAATTCCAGCAGTTCTTTGGAATATTCATCTTCAATAGAGGCTTCGTCTTCTAGTTCATTAGAGATCTCGTCATCAAGTTCAATGGAGGTTTCGTCATCAAGTTCAATAGAGGCTTCGTCTTCTAGTTCATTAGAGGTTTCGTCATCTAGCTCAATGGAGGTTTCGTCATCAAGTTCAATGGAGGTTTCATCATCAAGTTCAATAAAGGTTTCGTCTTCTAGCTCAAAAACCGCTTCGTCTTCCAGTTTAGCTAGCAGTTCCTCTGTTGCCGCAGCAGCAAATTCTTTTGATGTTTATATCGCTTTTGGGCAGTCAAATATGCAAGGACCTGCTGAAATCAGGGCACAAGACAAAGAGGTTAACGAAAGGTTTCAGGTTTTGAATGTTGTTGCTGGGACTTATGCCAAGGAAAACAGAGCCAAGGGTCAGTGGTACAAGGCTGTGCCGCCTCTTATTATTCCAGATGCCAATTTGGTCAATTACCTTGGGCTTAACATAGGGCTTTCTCCCGCAAATTACTTTGGAGTAAAGCTTGTGGAAAAAGCACCCGAAAACATCAAAATAGGAGTGATACCTGTGGCTTCTGGCGATCTTGCGCTTGCCGCATTTCATAAAACTAGGGGAGACCAATATTACAACAAGCAAAATGTTGCAAACGGTAGACCAAGCGATACCGAGATGTCGGGCATGAAAAGATACAAGGATGCGGGTTATGCTAATTTGTACGATGCCATAATCAAAAATGCAAAAATAGCCCAAAATGGCGGTGGCATCATTAAAGGCATTATAGTCCATCAAGGGGAAAGCGGAGTTGGGCAAACTGGCATAACCTGGGCAAATATGTTGAAGGAAATTTACGAAGATATTCTTAAAGACTTAGGACTTGAAGCTAATTCCATACCCATTGTGCTTGGGCAGCTCTGGAACAGCGGAACCGGACCGGACGGTCTTTTGAATCTGGATAACAGAATACAGAACACCATACCCAAAGCCTATGTAGTAAGTACCAAGGATTGCGGAGGCAGAACTGGCAATGGGCAGCCCGATAACATTCATTTTGGCTCTGCGGGAATCCAGTTGCTCGGCGAGCGGTATGGGGAGAAGATGTTTGAGATGGTTTATAAGCTCAGATAACTTGACAATACCCGATTTTTTTTCTATATTTTAGACCCTACTGGGGTATCGTCAAGTGGCTAAGACCGCGGGTTTTGATTCCGCTATTCGTTGGTTCGAATCCAGCTACCCCAATAACACAGGAGAAAATATGCAACTAACAACTCTTAATGCAAAAATCCGCACCGCAGGCTCTTCCCGCGATTGTGGTCGCGCCCGCAAAGCTGGCGAAATACCAGCCATTTACTATGGCAAAGGCTCAGAATCTGTCTCCATAAGCGTTTCGGAGAAAGAATTGGAAGCCGTTCTTGCTCCCGGCAAAAGGTACACATTGCTGGATTTGGTTATAAACGGCAAAAATGGCAACCCAGCCATAGTTTATCAATACCAAAAACACAATATCTCGCAAAAAATCATCCACGTTGATTTTTTGAAGATAGAAGAAAACACTCCTATCGCAGTACGTGTTCCGGTTCGCCTCTCTGGCATACCCATAGGCGTAAAAAACCAGGGCGGAAACCTTTCGCAAGAGAGCCGCTACCTCAAACTGCTGGCAAAACCCTCGGATATTCCTGCAAACATAGAACTAGACATTTCCGAAATGCCTAATAACACAACCTATTATGCAGAAAAACTGGATTTGGGCAAAGTATCCCTGCTATCTCCAAAACGCACGGTTATATTCACCATATCCAAAGGTCGCGAAGAAACCGAAGCTGCCGCTACCCCAGCCGCTGCCGCCGCAACCCCAGCACCTGCTGCCGCTGCCGCACCTGCCGCTGCTGCCAAAAAAGAAGAGGCTAAGCCTAAAAAGGATGCCAAAAAGAAATAGCAAGGCTAATTTATGCCTAATGTAGCTATTCGCGAAAACGACATTATGATAAAGCTCCGCAATTTGCGAAAGAGCTTTGGCAAACAAGATGTTCTGTTGGATGTGAATCTGGACATTAGGCGTGGCGAAACAATAGTGATTATAGGGCAATCCGGAGGTGGAAAGTCCGTTATATTAAAGCACATGATAGGTCTTTTGCAGCCCGATGGCGGCGAAGTGAGCGTTGACAATGTGACAATTTCCACTCCGAAATTTTTTGATACCCATACAATACGCAGAAGAATGGGAATGCTCTTTCAAATGGGAGCTTTATTTGATTCGATGAACACAGGCGAAAACATAGCCTTTGCTTTGAGAGAACACCACCCCGAACTTACCGAAAAACAAGTTCAAGATACCGTGACCGAAAAACTGAAACTCATAAATCTGGTGCCTGAATTCCGCACAAAAATGCCAAACGAACTCTCCGGCGGCATGAAAAAACGTGTTGCACTAGCTAGAGCCATAGCACTTAGCCCCGAAATTCTTTTATACGATGAACCAACCACAGGTCTAGACCCAATAACTTCCGATGTTATAAACGATTTGATTTTGGATATGCAGTCTAAACTGGGCGTAACCTCTGTTGTGGTAACCCACGATATGGTTAGCGCATTCAAGGTAGCAGATCGCATAGCTATGCTTTACAAAGGCCGCATCATAGAAATAGGCACAGTAGAAGAAATAAAAAACACCGAGAACCCATTTGTAAAGCAATTCATAACGGGTCAGAGAAACCTACCAACAGACACAAGAATTTAATATGCATCTCTTTGTAGGTTTGGGCAATCCGGGGCAAAAATATGCTAACACAAGGCATAATCTGGGCTTTATGGCTATAGATAGTTTATCTGCCAAATACTCAAATGGAGCAATTTGGAAAACCCAGTGCAAAGCCGAAACTCAAAAAATAAATATCGCAGGCAAAGAAGTACTGCTCGCAAAGCCGCAAACCTTTATGAATTTAAGCGGCGAGAGCGTGCAAGCTTTGCTTTCTTTTTACAAAGCAAAACCGGAACATTTGCTAGTATTCAGCGATGATATTAACTTGGCTTGCGGCACAATGCGGATAAGACCAAGCGGTAGCGCGGGTGGGCAAAACGGGTTAAAGAACATCGTGGAGCATATTGGGCAAAACTTTCCGCGTGTTCGCATTGGAGCTGGAAAAGTCCCAGAGCATTGGGATTTGATAAACTGGGTTCTCTCTGCGATAAGCAAGGAAGATGCAGAGCTTTGCAAGCTGGTTCTCGGAAAAATTCCCGATTTGTGCGAGACGTATTTAACGAAGGGGATTGCGGCAGCACAGAATGAGTTTAATGGGTGATTTTATGAGAAAATTTTTGATTACAGTATTTGCAATCATTTTAATTTTGGGTTGTAGCAATAACGATGATTTGCCGTATATGACTTGTGGCAATTTAGGCGGTTCCCAACAATCTGGTCCTTCTGTATATTACGAAGGCGAGACTTACGAGACTGTTGAAATAGGCTGCCAAACTTGGTTCAAGCGTAATTTGAACTACAATATCCCATACAGCAAATGCTACGACAATGACTCATCCAACTGTTCCAGATACGGCAGATTATACGATTGGGCAACAGCAATGGATATTGACCGCTTTCGCAACTCTGCTTTTTATTCGGCGGCGGCGAAACATAAAGGGATATGCCCACCAGGTTGGCATATCCCTAGCAATGGTGAGTGGGATGTGCTAGTGGATTTTGTTGGTGGTTATTCAACTGCTGGCAGGTATTTGAAAGCTACGAGTGGCTGGGATAACAATGGCAATGGTCAAGACAATTATGGTTTTTCCGCCCTGCCGGGTGGCTACAACAATTATAGTGGCGATTATTTCTACGATGTCGGTAGTTACGGCGGTTGGTGGAGTAGTTCGGAGTACAATGGCCGTAAAGCCTACGGCAAGTACATAGGCTACGAAGGCGAGTACGTAAAAAATTACATTCTCGATAAGGATAACTTATTCAGTATTCGTTGCCTCAAGGACTAAAAATGAGAAATAAGCCTTTGCATTTAGATCTCAAACCCTAACATCTACGTTCGTTGCGTGCAAGACTAGCACATAGGGCGTTTCCATTTCGCCCCTACCGGATCATTGTGTTGTTTAACATATCGGGTTGCCGTGCCAAATAGTACTATTCTGTAAATTCTTTAATTCTGAAAATTCTGGTTCTGACAAAATAAATGCAAAAATGCAAATACCGCAAAATTTGCACAAAAACAGCGTTATTTTTTGCAAATTCGCAATTTAATTGCAGATTTGCAAAAAAATCGTCTCCCTCAGCCTAGCCATCAAGTCCTTATACTCAATCTCCTTTCCATTCTCCTTTTCCCACTGAGCAACGTCAAAAGGTTCCAAAATTTGCGATGATACCTCATAAACACTTTTTGAACTTTTCCTTTTCTCAAAAGTAATCGCCGTTCCCTTTATCGCAATAGGCAAAATCGTAGCTTTCAACTCTATCGCCATTCTAAACGCTCCGCTTTTCCAAGCTCCCATTTCTCCGGTTTTGCTCCGCGTTCCTTCGGGAAAAATCACAATTTGAGGTGGTTTTTCTGCGGAATAATTGAGCATTTTATCCATAAATTTTTGCCCTGCTTTGTTGGACTGTCTTTTAATAAAAACACAACCTATTTTTCTCATCCAATAATATAAAACTGGAATTCGCGATAACTCTATTTTTGCCAAAAATCCAAGCGGTCTTTGCGCAGAAGTTAAAATAACGGGAATATCTGCATACGAATTGTGGTTTGCAATCGCAATAACTGGGCGGCTCCAATCCACCTTTGCTAAATTATATTGACTGTGAACACTTAAATTTATTCGCAAGGTTTCCAAGCAAAATCTTGCCCAATGCAAAAGTTTTTCTTGCAACCACACATCTGCTGTGCTGGCTCTGAGAATTTTTTCAAAAAAGTATATGGGAATGTGGTAAAACATAAAGACTATGATTTTAACCACAACAAGAATTTTAAAAATAAAAGCCGGCATTGCTATTCCTTTTTTTGGTTTTCTCTCTTCACAATATTTTAAAAAACGGGAAGCCTTGAAATTCTTCAACTTACCCTTAAAATACCGCTGCTTGCAATATAAAAAAAATATATGAGCCTCTGACCTAGTTACCCCAACATAAAAAAGTCGCTTTTCCTCACCCAGTTGCTTTTTTCTCTCCTTAGAATTTTCTGGCAGCTCCCCAGGGCTTAAATTTTCGGCAAGCCCGCAATAAAAAACAACTGGATATTGAAGCCCCTTTGAAGCGTGAATGGTCTCTATATGCACACCGTCAAAATCCTCTGGGGATTCATCTTCAATAACTGGAATTTCACAATCCTTTAACGCAAGCTCATAATACTCGCATTGGCGGTTATAGCGGGAAAGCAGGGCAAAATCGCTCCATTTCATTGAGTATTCCTCTTTCAGAAATTTAATCTCATAAACAAGTTTTAAAATTTCCTCTTCTGCCGTTTGCGAAACCAAAATTTCGGGTTTTCTGTTCTCCTTGAAAAGCGTGTAAGGGCGCAAGGCTCCTGCTCTTAGATTTTTTCTAAAAGCGAGCGGTTTGTCTGTGAAAATTCTGTTTGCTGCCTCTAAAATATTAGCGGTGCTGCGGTAGTTCCATTCCAGTTTCAACACCTTGCAATCTGGAAAATCTTTTTGAAATCTCAAAATGTTTCCGATATCCGCACCCCTGAACCCGTAAATAGCTTGGTCGTCATCGCCAACGGCAAAGAGGTTTTTGCTGTTACCCAAAATTGCCCGCACAAGTCTGTATTGCGAAGGGTTTATATCTTGGTATTCATCTATTAAAATCTCATTCCACATATTTTGGCAATGCTCTCTAACTTCGTTAAACTCAGATAACAAGCTAATTGAAAGCCAAATTAAATCTTCAAAAACTATTTCCGCACTTTTAAGTACGTTTTGCCTCAATTTTTCCAATTTCTCTTTGCCGAGTTTTAATTCTGGGCAAAACAGGTTTTCCCTATTTACGCTACCTGCTTTTATGTTCAATTCCATGAGCCAGTCTTGAAATTCAAAATCACTTTGTTCCTTTGGCATAGGAACTTTTTGGAATCCCACTCGTTTCCAATTTTCAACGCCCTGAATTTGCATTTTCAAAATTCTAAGAGCAAGGGAATGAAATGTGCAGAGCAAGGCTTTGGAATTCGGTGCTAATTCCTTTACCCTCTCGTCCATTTCTCCGGCAGCTTTCGCGGTGAATGTCAATGCCAAAATATTTGCAGAATTCACCCCCTGCTCAATTCGGTACAAAATTCTCTTGGTTAAAACAGAAGTTTTCCCAGAACCTGCCCCCGCCAAAATGAGCAAAGGACCTTCCTCTGCATGTGAATGCAAAACCGCCTGTTTTTGTTCGGTATTCAAACCGCGTAAAAGATTTGTTTCAGCCATATTTTTCTCCTCTTCTATATAGTTAGACGGAGAAAACGCCGAAAAAAATTCAAAAAAATGATTTTTGCAAACAGGAGTTTGCAAAAATGTGCATTTTTATGAGATTTTTCTATTATTACGTTCAAAACTGAAAATAAATAAAAGGCTGAATCTCGCTAGATGCCGTTGCGTGCACCAGCCATAAAACCAGCCCTATGACCAAGGCTTTTGCAATAATGGGCATATCGGTAAAAATCTTTTGCAGCCACCGTACAAACCTATCTGGCAAAAAGTGCATAATAAATCCGGTTAGTAGCACAATCATAACATTTTTATACGCAGCAACCACCGAAATCCAATGCTCTGCCTCAAAATCTATCTTGCTTACCATACCTATCAGTTCCATAGCTGTGCTAAAATCCTGCGCACGGAAAAATACCCAAGCAAATGTTACAAAATGGAAAGTTAAAATTAAACCTATAAAGTGCGTGAATATATTTTGCGGTATTTTAATACGTGATTTAATTAGGCGTTCAATAGCCAGAGCTATGCCGTGCAAGCCGCCCCAAACAACAAATCTCCAAGCTGCTCCGTGCCACAATCCGCCGATTAACATTGTTAAAAATAAATTGACATAAGTGCGAACCTTCCCCCTGCGGTTGCCACCAAGCGAAATATACAGATAGTCGCGAAGCCACGAAGAAAGAGAGATATGCCACCGCCTCCAAAACTCGGTAACTGATTTTGATTTGTATGGGGTAAGAAAATTGACCGGAAGTTTGAATCCCATTAACAAAGCTAAACCTATTGCCATATCGGAATAACCAGAAAAATCGCAATATATTTGAATAGCATATCCATAAGCTGCAAGCAGGTTTTCTATTGCGGTGTAACTGTTAGGGGCACCGAATACTCTGTCCACAAAATTAAGCGAAATATAATCCGAGATAACCGATTTTTTTATAAGCCCAACCATAATGAGAAATAGAGCTTTGCCCATGTCTTCTTTTGTGAGAATTAGCTTTTTATACATTTGCGGCAAAAATTCCTTAGCACGAACTATTGGACCTGCTACCAACTGCGGAAAAAAGCAGAGGTAAAAGGAAAAGTCCAGCAAATTGCTCGCAGGCTCAATTTGTTTTCTGTAAACATCTATGGCATAGCTAATTGCCTGAAATAAGAAAAAGGATATGCCTATGGGCAATATGATATTCTGAAGCGGTATATCTCCGTTAAAAACCGCATTGATATTTCCTATAATAAAGTTAGTGTATTTATAGTAAGCCAAAATGCCAAGATTTATCACGACCAAAATCGTGAGGAGAACTTTTCTTTTTTCTGGTTTTTTCTCCTTGTGCAAAAATTTGGACAAAAAATAATTGAGAATAGAAGCTACAATAAGCAAAATGAAATACATTCCGCCTGCTTTGTAGTAAAAGAAAAATGAAAAGAGCAAAACATATACAGTACGAAAGCGGTTGAAATTGTAAGTACATATATATATTAAGTAAAAAGCGAGAAATAGTCCCATAAACAGGCTGGTGCTAAACAGCAATGGGGCTTTAGGGTCATACACAAACCAATCGATCATTTGCGGCTCCTTTTATAATTTTTGTATTCGTTGAGAAAATCGTTAGCAAACGCAGTTCCCTGATTGGTATATCCTTCTAGGGTATAGTGCACATCATCACTAGTGATTTTTATTGCACTGAGGTCTTTTTCCTCACCTATAAGCCCATTTAAAAAAGAGTATAAATCCCATAGGGCAATATTCTCTTTTTTAGATAAGGTTTTGGAATATTCCAATATATATGTATTAAACTTTTTGTCGGGCAACAGTGAAATTGGTGGTGTAGTTACCAGAACAGGTACATTGTTGCAGAGCGCTCTTATATTATTGATAAACAATTCCAATTGCTCAATAAATTTTTCTACAGAAACATCATTGAGCGATTCATTAGTTCCAAGTGATATGATAACAAGGTCTGGTGTTAGCAACGGAAGCTGCTCAAAGAATAAGGGATTCGCATTGAAATCGGATGCCATAGACCCTACTGCTCCGATATTGTGATAAATAAGACCCGGAGCATCTTTTTCAACAACTAACCCATTGATACTGAAAAGAGCCTGTTTTTTGGTTGGGAGAAAAGATATTGAAGAAATGAGGTTCTTCTGATGGTACACTGAAACAAAAGGCTCCTGCAACTGATATTTATTCTTAAAACTATATAATGAGGCAGTTGGGGACACTATTTTTATTGTATTAAATTTATCTTTATTTTCGCGTGCTTCCACCGAGAAAACAAACTGTTCCGCTTTGGTGCTAAACCCATAGCCAGATAATCCGAATTCTGTGCCGGGTTCGCATTTATAAGGCTGATTGTTCCTGCATATTTGCCAAGTGGCATTTGAGGCGAAATAGTAAGGTCTGGTAGCTACTTGTTTGTTCACAGTATAAGGAAATATAAATCCACGCCCTCCATCTCCAAATTGCTGTTGAAGTGGCTTGCGTACGGCATTTGTTAAATAATCGGGTTGAATATGCGAATCACCAATATGGACTATATTGACTTTCCCCTTTTTCTTATCTTCCAAAAGAATAAGTTTTTCAAAAAGAGGATATATGTGTGATACATTTAATATTTGAGCATATAGGCTAGAAGCTGCTATCAAATAAAAGAGTATCATTGTTTTTTTGCTATTCATTTTCATTTTTCTCCGCATATAAATTATTTTTTACTTTGAAATCTTCATATTCCTTATCCAATTTAGCAAAAATGAGATTGCCCATTTTTTTTGAGCCTGGGGCGGTGAAGTGGATATAATCTGACCAAGCCAGAGGCGGAGTTTCGTTCACCCACTTAATTATAGAACCATTTCCACCCATAATTTGAAACATATTAATAAACGCAGATCTAGTATTGCGCGCATATCTCTCTTGTGTATCAATTAACTTGGTAAGCTTATAATCTGTTTTCATTTCCGTTCCGTATTTTGTGGCTTTATCTGCTGCCGAGACAATCAAAATATCTGCACCAGGAAAACATTTTCTTACATGGTTCACAACCTCAGTCATCCCGCTTTCGTACCAATCATAAGGTCCCGGCTTTAGCTTTAACACATTCATCCCAAACTGCAATACAATAAGATCATAATCAAATTCTTTTTGAAAAGCATTCATAAGAGCCACATTGAATTCTCCAAGCGTTAAACCTGAATTGCCGCGGAGTGCGAAATCGTCCACATTTACCCCGCTGTTGCCAGAAAAATTGATACCGTAAAAGGGAATGGAGTCTGCATTGTCAAATATAATTTTCAATTCATTGGGGAGTGATGCCAAGGAATGCTTATTCAAAATTTCAAGTGGGTTTAACTGAACTGAATCTACATTCTCTTTATCGGCGGTGATAATCATTTTAGCATCGCTTTTGCTGGATTGACCGTAGAAAAGTGTTGGGTTTACAAGAGGAAGAGAACCCTTTCGGTATGAAGTCCAAACACCGGAATTTGCAAAGGAAACAAAGCCACTTACCCCTAGCGATTCAGGTGAGGATTTTTTTGAACAAAAATCACAATATGTATCCCATTTGGGAGAATATTCATACTGTATGGAACCGCTAAAAAAACGCGACAGGCTGCTGAGAGGAACAAATCCTATCCCTTGCCCACCGAATTTCTTTTGATAGCCCTTGCGAACATCCAGAACTATCTTGTCACATTCTATCATTGAATCTCCGAAATACGCTATTCGCACAGAGCCTTCTTTTGTTTTTTCAAGAGTGAAAAGTTTGTGAAAAAAATGAACCAATCCATCAAAAGGAGTATATTCAATTAATTCAATTGTTGTTGTATCTTCTTCAACATCAGTTTCTTCTGGTTCAGCCAGTGTGAAGCTATCAATAGCGATGGATTCCTCCGATAATAGGGTTTTGAATGCGTGAAAGGCACCTATGGAGAGGAGGAGTGTGAGGAAAGTGGTAAAGAAATAGTTTTTTGTGCGTTTCATATCAGTCATCATTCACGGCTCCGTTTATAATGTTCGTATTCATTAAGAAGATCCTTGACTAACGCAGTTCCCTGTTTTATATATCCTTCGGAGGTATAGTGTACATTATCTTTGGAGATTTTCGTTGCTGAAATGTCTTTTTCTGGTCCCATAAGCCTATTTAAAAAAGAGTATAAATCCCATATAGCAACATCTTCTTTTCGTACCAGAGCATTGGAATATCCCAAAATATATGTGTTGAATTTTTTATTGCGCAGCAGTGAAATTTGCGGAGTAGTTATTATAATCGGAACATTGTGGCAGAACATTCTGATATTCTTGACAAACAGTTCAATCTGCTCAATATATCTCTCTGCCGAAACGCTGCTGTACGATTCATTAGTTCCAAACGACACAATAATAAGGTCTGGTGTTAGCACCGGAAGTTGCTTAAAGAATAAGGGAGTCTCATTGTAATTGGATACCATAGCCCCTATTGACCCAATACTGTGATAGATGATACCAGAAGAATCTTTTTCAATAACTAATCCATTGAGGTTGTAAAGACTTTGTTTTCTGGCTGGGAGCAGATATATTGTAGAAATGGGTTTGTCTTGATGGTACACAGAAATTAGAGGTTCTTGCGACTTATATTCAAGTGAACGGAATATTGACGTATCTACACTGGTTTCGGTTACCGTTATAGGTATGCGCAAATTTCTTCCAACATATATATTGCTCGACCTCATTTTATTTTCTTTCTTAATGGTCGCTGATAAAACATTGTATTTTTTTGCGATTAGATCCAAAGTTTCTCCTCTTTTAACTCTATGCAAAGTTATGCTAGGTTTTTGCTTATGTATAATAGGTTTCATATTCATATCAACCGTTGCTATATTATAGAAAGAGTTTATTGGAGATACTACTTTTATTGTATTAAATTTATACTTCTCATCGCTTGCCTCTATCGAAAATACAAATGGATCCGTTTTGGTGCTGAACCCATAACCTGACAATCCAAATTCTGTACCCTGAGCGCATTTAGAAGGCAGGCTATTCCTGCACGTTTGCCACGCAGCATTTGTTGCGAAATTGTAAGGCATACCGACTTGTTTGTTAAGAGTGTAAGGAAATACAAATCCACGCCCACCATCTCCAAATTGCTGTTGCAATGGCTTGCGTATTGCATTTGTAAGAGGCTCGGATTGAATATGCGAATCACCAACGTGAACTATGTTGATTTTTCCCTCCTTATTATTCTCCAACCTAGCAAGTTTTTCAAAAAAAGGATATAGAAGCGGCGCATTCAGCATTTGAGCATATAGTACCTGAGCTATCATTAAACAAAAGAGTATTCTATTCATTTTTCCTCCTCGCCATTCTCAACATATAAATTATTTTTTACTTTGAAATCTTCATATTCTTGGTTTAATTTTGCAAAAATCAGATCTCCGATTTTTTTTGCGCCTGCTCCGTTAAAATGAGTATAATCTGAACGAACCAGCGGCGGATCCTCGCTTGCCCACTTAACCATAGATCCTTCCCCACCCATCAACTGAAATAAATCGAGAAAAGCCGAGTTAGTATTACGTGCATACTTTTCTTGCGCCCTGATCAACGGAGCAAGTGCAGTATCGGTTTTTATTTCCTTTCCGTATTTCATAGATTTATCTGCCTGTGAGATAACCAAAATATCTGCATTAGGAAAACATATTTTTAAATGGTCCACAACCTTTATCATTCTGTTTGCATACCAATCGTATTCTGTTTTTTCTGGATTCAAAACATTTGCCCCAAATTGCAATACAATAAGATCGTAATTAAATTCACGCTGAAAGGCATTCATAAGAGCCGCATTGAGGTTCCCAAGCGGCAACCCTGAATTACTACGGAGAGCGAAATTATCTACATTTACACCGCTACCACCAGAAAAATCAACGCCGTAAAAAGGAATGGACTCTGCGTTGTCAAATTGAAATTTCAATTCACGGGGAAATGAGTTCAAGGAATGTTTGTTCAAGATTCCAGTAGGCTTTAACTGAACCGAATCTATAACTTCATTGTCAATAGTTATGGCAATTTTAGCCTCACTATTGTCTGATTTGCCATAGAAGAGCCTTGGATGGGCAAGAGAGAATGAACCTCTCTTGTAGTTAGTCCAAATGGACGAACCGGCATTTGCATAGGAAACATAGCCACTTATCCCTAGCGATGTAGGCGGTGAATTTTTCAAACATAAATCACAATATGTATTCCATTCGGGAGAATATTCATACCGTATAGATCCGTTGAAAAAAGGCGAAAGGCTACTGAGCGGCACAAATCCTATTCCTTGCCCACCGAATTTTTTTTGGTAATCTTTGCGAATATCTTGAACTATAAGGTCGCTTTCTATCATAGAATCACCAAAATATGCTATTCGCACAGAACCCTTTTTTGTTTTCTCCAACGTGAAAAGTTTCTGAAAAAAATGCACCAATCCATCAAAAGGGGCATACTCAGCAACAACAGCAGTAGTATCAATATCCACCTCTTCAAGTTCTGTTATATCAGGAATAGCACTATGCACCTGCTTTGCAAAAAGCCTCTCTGGCAACAAGGCTTTGAATGCGAAAAATGTTCCTACGGAGAGGATAAGGGTAAAGAGTGCAGTAAAAAAATAGTTTTGCTTATGTTCTTGGCGTTCCATCAAGTGGAATATAGTAAAACACATACAACCTGGTCTGTTTAAAATAAATGCAAACCTCATACATTAATGTGAGGTTGTATGTGTTTAATTCCCATCAATAGTCAAAGTCTCGCATCCTAAAAGCTCTTGCGGAATGCTCTCAATGAAATTTCCGTTTATCGCTAAAAGACGTAGCGAAGCGCATTTTGCTAGGCTTGCTGGCAATGTTTCTAACTTGTTTTCATCTAAAATAAGCTCTTTTAGTTTGCTAAAGCCAGAAAATTCTGAGGGCAAACTTTTTAATTCATTGCCAGATAAAACCAGTTCTTCTAAACAGTTCAAATTAGCCATGCTTGCGGGAATGGTGCTTAAATTGTTATTATCCAAAAAGATTTTTTTCAGATTTTTCAGATTTCCAATTGAGTCTGGCAGGGATTCCAAGAGGTTGTCGTGCAGGCTGAGTTTAACTAGGGATTTTAAGTTGCCTATGTTTTTTGGTAGGGTTGTTAATAAATTGTTTGCCAGATTTAGCATTTTGAGATTTTGCAAATTGCATATTGAATCTGGAAGTTCGGATATGGTGTTGTAGCCTAGGTAGAGTTTTTCGAGATTTTCAAGCAAACCAATGCTCTCTGGCAGGTTCATAATGCAGTTGCCTCTTATGGATAACTGCCGCAAATTTTTCAGCTTGCCTATTTCATCGGGAACATAAGCTAATCTGTTGTCGTCTAAATTGAGTTTTTCCAAATGTTCAAGTTCAAAAAGCTCTTGGGGTAAATCAAAAAGCTCAAGATCGGACAAATCCAAATCCTTGCTATCAGAAGCTTCTTTTATTTTTTCTGAAGCCTGTTCCAGAGCCTCTTGCGCCCTGCTCAAATACATGCAAGCAGCTGTTTTCAATTGTGTTTCGTCCATATCTTAAACCTTCGTTATATCAGCTTCTTTCTCTGCCAAAGCCGCATCTATTATACCTATATATTTATCAGTGACTTTTTGAATGTTTTCAATTTGCTTTTTAGATTCATCTTCTGGCAGCTCTTTGTTCTTTTTAACGGCATCGTTTGCCTCTCTACGCAGATTTCTTATGGCGGTGCGACCATCTTCTGCGTGTTTTTTTGCCATTTTTGCTAGTTCTTGCCTGCGCTCGGCGGTTAAAATTGGCATTGCTATTCTAACGCTGTCCGCTTCTTTTGATGGGTTTAAGCCCAAATTTGCAGCCAAAATAGCCTTGCATATAGGGTCTAAGAATTGTTTTTCCCAGGGGCTAACCAAAAGCATTCTCGGTTCGGGGCATTTTACCGTGGCAATTTGAGGAATTGGGGTTAAAGTGCCGTAATAATCCACTTTTACATCGTTTAGAATAGCCGGAGAGGCTTGCCCAGTGCGTAGTCTGGCAAATTCACGGTGAGTGGCCTCAACCGCCTTTTCCATTTTGGCTTCTAATTCCGTTGCCATAAAACCTCCATTACTATTTATGTAAATATAACAATTTTACGCAAAAAATGCAAGCCCCCCCAAATTTTTCTATATTTTATAAACCTATGGGAAGGTGACCGAGCTGGCCGAAGGTGCGTCCCTGCTAAGGACGTGTGGGCTTTAAAACCCACCGCGAGTTCGAATCTCGCCCTTCCCGTTTTTTTTACTGAGGTATAGTGATATGAAAAAATCATGCAGGGTAGTTTTGTTTATTTTCCTTCTGGCATTGTTTGCAAATGCCGAAGAATCCCCTATACCTTTACCTAGCGATAACTCTTTGACCGCTGATTCTTTGCTGGCAACAAAAGCAAGTGAGCCAGAAAAAGCCGAAAAGAAGGCAGAGGAAAAGAAGGGCAAGGAAGAAAAAACAAATAAAAAAAGCAAACCTTATAATCCAGAAGACTATCAGAAAAACCTTAGGACGATGGTTTATTTGCACCCCTTACAGCTTTTTTATGGTGCGGCAGCCAATATGTTTATGTTCAGTTCAACAATTGAAAAACCTTTGAATCTAAACAATTCCGTAGTGATACAGCCAGTTGTTTGGCTTGGCAGCTCAGACGGATATATTCCCAATGTCAATGTTTTTAACAATATTATTAGTTTTGACGATCGAGAAGAAAAGTTGAAATACGAAAGCCTTGTAAGAATAGGCAGCGGCATAGGGCTTCGCCATTACATACTCAATAAAGCAGAGGGTTTTTATTTACAAGCAATAGTTAGTGCATATTATTTTTCTGCTAAAAGCATTTCGTCTAAAGAAGACGATTACGACGATTATGACTATGGTTATACCCCTACAATAAACATTTGGACAAAGGTAAAAGGTGTGGTAGGCGAATTTATGCTCTATACAGGTATGGTGCATAAGTGGGAAAATCTAAGTTTTTTATATGAAATAGGTTTGGGGTTTGGCTATGATGGTACAAAAACTCGGCAAATGGGTTATATCAATAGTTTAGCAACCAACCTTAATATCAACATAGGCATGCCATTCTAAACGTGAGGTGATATATGAAAAAATCCTGCAATGCAGTTTTGTTAATTCTCTTTTTGGCATTGTTTGCAAATGCTCAGGAGTCTCTACCTTTGCCAAGTGATAGTTCTTTGGCAATAACCCCAATAGATAGTTCTTTGAGGGTTGATTCTTTGCTAGTAACAAAAGCAATTGAGCCAATAAAGGTTGAGGAAAAGAAAACCGAAGAAACAAAAGTATCTAAAAAATACGACACATATAATCCGGAAGACTATCAGAAAAACCTTAGGTTGGTGGCTTATTTGCACCCCTTATCACTTTTTTATGGTGCGGCATATAATATGTTTATGTTCAGTTCAACAATTGAAAAACCTTTGAATTTAAGCAATTCCGTGGTAATCCAGCCAACTATTTGGCTTGGCAATTCAGATGGTTATATTGGCGATGCTGTGGAGTACGAAGGACTCAAAAGATTTGGTACTGGCATAGGAATACGCCAATATGCAACAAGTAAAGGTTATGGTTTTTATTTGCAGGCAATGGCTAGTGCATATTATATTTCTGCCTCAAAACTTCAATACAAAGAAGACAACGATGATATCTGGAACGGTTACGAAATAAAAAGTTGGACAAAGGTAAAAGGTGTGGTGGGTGAATTAATGTTTTACGTAGGCGCAGCGCATAAATGGCAAAATATAAGCTTCTTTTACGAAGGAGGCTTAGGTTTTGGCTACGATGGTACAGAGACCTTTCAAATGGGTTACATCAACAGATTAGCAGCCAACTTTAATATGGGTGTAGGCATACCATTCTAAAATACAACAAGGTCATTCTTGTGAATGGCCTCTTTTTGGTTTTTTGTCCGCAATATTTTTCGCAGATTTTCGCTGTCAAAGCGGCTTACTCCGCGTGCTATTTTGTTGCCTTTAGAATCTTTGACATCTATGAGGTCTTTTGCGCTAAAATGACCGCTAACGTTTTCTATACCAATCGGCAAAACGCTCGCATTCTTTTTTCTTATTGCATTCACGCCACCATCGTCTATGGTGATTGAGCCTTTGGGGGTGCTTACAAAAGAGAGCCATTTCTTGCGGCTGCCAAGTTTTTTAGCATTATCTTGAAATAAAGTTCCCACAGCATTTTCAAAAAGAACTTCGTGCGGAAGAATTTTAGTTCCATTTGCTAAAAAAGCATTGCATCCAGAGCGAGTGGCAGCTTTCACCGCTTCAATCTTGCTGTGCATGCCACCTGTGCTAACCGCAGAGCCGGCATTGCCAGGTTTTCCTGCCAAGCTTAAAATTTCTGCATTAACTTCTGGCACAAAGTTCAATAGTCTGGCTTTGGGGTTTGTTTTTGGATTTGAATCAAAAAGACCGTCTTCATCTGTGAAAAGCAATAGCAAATCTGCATTCCAAAACAAGGCAACATCGCTGGAGAGTTTATCGTTGTCGCCAACCTTAATCTCTGCCGTAGCCACAGAGTCGTTTTCGTTTATAATGGGAATGACTTTATGTTTTAACATTGAGTTGAAGGTGTTTTGCAGGTTTTTATAACGGTTTCTATCTCTAAAATCCTCTGCGGAAAGGAGAATTTGCCCAACCGTAATGCCTTCTTTTTCAAAGGCGTTTCTGTATGCGTGCATCAAGTCTATTTGCCCAATCGCTGCGCAAACCTGTTTGTCTGCGATATTTTTTGGTTTTTTTTTGTAACCGAGCCTTGCCATTCCAGTTCCTACAGCACCACTGCTGACAATTGCTATTTCTTTGCCTGCTCTTTGCAGAATAGCAACGGATTTCGCAAATTTTCTTATGAATGCCAAATCAACACCATTGTTGCTAGCATCCACCAATATTTTAGAACCGAGCTTAATAACAATTCGCCCAGATTCAGCGAGTAGATTTTTTCGCAAGTCGCTCATCGCCAACACCCCGCCCATCCTCTATCCACAGGGGCTGAATTTTTGCTCTTTGCCGTTAAATTTTGATAGTCCCAAAACAGAAGTTCACCTTTTTTCCCGTCCCATATACTCCATTCGCTTTCCCAATCAAAGGTTTTTCTGTCTTTTATGTTCACTTCAATATAAGAGGCAAAAGCCAAATAACGAACCTTATAACGCAAACTTAAACTTTTCAAAAATGCTTTTAGTTCTTTGTTCTCGTTCAATGGAATTTCCTTTAAGTTTGCAAAAGCCTTCCAAAATTCTGTGGAATCTTTTTCTGGAACTCTGGCACTTGGAAAAAGCAAAACTCGTTCATTGTTTGGAAACCAGGTTCTTAAAATGGAATCTTCTCTTGCCGCAAAATCAAATTCAACCGCGCTTTCGCTAAAACTATGGCAATAATCGCATTTTTCCGGCGAGCGTGCAATAACATTGAGTGCTGGCAAAACTCCTATCAATTCGCCAGAATCAAGCACTAAAATTTCATATTTTTTTTCTTTGTAAGATTTATTCATTTTCACTTCAAAATTGGGTTCATCTCCGCTACGGCAATTATCGCAAGGAGGGCTTTCCCTGCCAGCAGGGGAGTTCTGAACCGCGCAGGAAAAGAATATGAAGCTCATTCCAGCTATTACTTTGATTATATTATACCGCATTTATATATCCCAACTAAATAGAACAAATATAGTAAACGCTGATTAACTTGCAAAAGGGTATAGGCGTTTCACAAAAAACGGCTTTGCCCATACCCAGACATTGAGTTAATCATTACAATATTCTTCTTTTGCCATAGCTTTGAGTTCTGGGGTTATTGTGTAGGAAAAATAATATACAAAAGATAGGTCCCCTTTCTTCATAAAGGTATAATTTTCCCAATAACGAATATCATTCTCCATCTTATCATCTCCATCAAATACCAAGCAAACTTTAGGCTCAGTGAAAAACTCTATCTTAAAATATGTGGGCTTTTCACTATTAGCACTTCTAATGTATTCCGAATATTCAAAACCCTTATTGACTTCCCAACCAAAATCTTCAAAACCTTTATTAACATTCCAATTGGGATTAGAACAATTTTCCTGCAAAATAGAATTGCACAGAGTATCATTATTTCTTATTTCCAGTTCGCTATTAAAGTATGAAACATTAAGATCCGAATCTATTTTAAGGTGCATATCTTTTGCGAGGAGTTTCACAATCACTCCGCTATTGTTTATATAAAAAGGCTCTAGCTCAGGTTGACCATAATCAATAATTTCATAGCCACATCCTAGCAATAAAGCAATTGCTACAAAAAGTAAAGCTAATTTCTTCATAGTATTCTCCTATTTTGGTTAAATATAAAAATAATATCTAGCCCTGTCAAGGGCTTTTTGCGATTTTTTTATAGTAAACGCGGATTAACTTGCAAAAGGGTATAGGAATTTTTCTATATTGCCTTCATTATGAAATATTTTCTTTTGCTCGCCGCCTTTTGCTTCCCTCTTATGTCTTGTTTCTCTCCTGTTCCCCTTACGCTTTATAAAGACAGCTATAGGGATAGGCAGACTGAAGACGAAGAAAATGAATATGTTGTTGTGACCAAAGGCAACAACATTACATCTGTGGAAAGAGTTTCTGATTACGCTATTTTGCGAGCTGCCCAGCTTATGAAAGAAGAAGGATTTGAATATTTCGTTGTTTCAAAAGAAGTAAAAGACTTTGCTGTTGTAAAAGCTCTTGGTGTATCGGCTGGGGATGGATATTACACAACAGGCATTGTAGATGTTCGCAATCCAGTTAAAGGATTGCTTATAACTGGACACAATGAAAAACCTGAATTGGAAAATAAAAGATCTAAGATATATAAAACAGATGATATTTTAAAAGAATATGGGCATTATATAAATGAAGAACGACCTAAAGAATTTGATCCGATAAAAACTACATATCTTGGATTGGGTGCCGGATTAGTAGCTATGACTATATGGTTATATGTAATAATATTTGATTATATGTAGTAATATCTCATCTATTAATCAGTTGTCAATTCACTTTTATATTGCGGGTCGCATCTAAAATATCTTTTTTGCGGTTTTCAAATTTTGAGCTTTCACCGGTGGCTTCAACAACGAACATTTTTTCTTTGTACTGCACTGCCGCAACTAAATATAAATCTTTGCTAGTGCTGCTTGCAAAGGAAAATATATAGCCTATTGCCGCTTTGCCATCTATGTTTATGTTCAAGGAATCTTCTTGTTTGTAGTTTGAATTTTTCATTTTTAGCAGAAATGCCTCTCTCCAAAAATCCATTGAGGCTTCTGATTTTTGCTCATAAGCAGAAACCCTGTATAGAACGCCATCCGAACTTATGGCTTTGAATTTATCGCTTTCGCTCTCATAAGCGGCAAAATCTTTTGGTTCTTTTGCTTTAAAAGAAGCACACGAGAATATAAAAAGGGCGAAGAAAATTAAAAGAAATTTCATCTTAAAAATCCTCCCGCAATGAGTTTAAGTTTGTTGAGTTTATCCAGACAAATGGCGAATTTGTTTGTTTTATTGGGCGGTGAATGGGTGCAAGGGGTGCGTGAATTGCAACCCAGGCAAGGGCGGCTCTTTTTTCTATTGCCTGCAACATACCTTGTAAACGCTCTATTTGCGCATTCAAGCTCACCATCTCACGTTCCACGGATTGCAACTCCGCAAAGGGAGCGTTTTTTACCAAATCCATATAATTTCCCAAAAGTTTTTTTCTGGATTGTATTTGCAATTTCAACCTTTCAAACTCAGCACTTTTGTCCGTGCTTTCAAAGCCTTTTTGCTCAATTGTAGCAAGGCTTCCTAAAACCGATTGAAATTCCTGCAAAGCCTGAACAGGGAGCCTTAGAGAAATGGAATACTCCGTGAAATTCGTAAAATAACCGCCTTTGGATTCAGCCGTCTCTATTATTTTTTGAAAAACACTATCTGTGTTTGCAGTTCTAATGCGAAAGTCAAACTGTTGTTCCACTTGCGCATAAGCTTGAACTGCGACTAATAAACCAACTATAAGCCACATTCTCATTTTACCCTCCTCAAAACTTCCAACACAGCTTCGGAGTTCTTTTTTTCTGCTTCTATATCTGGAAAATAAGCCACGGCTATTCTTAAAGTTTTTTCATCGGATTTTTTTAACAGGACAATGTAGTGAACTTCGGCTGTGATGGAATTTAGAAGGCGAATTAGGGAAAAATTTTCTTCGGTTTTTAGTTCTGCTGAATACTTGTCTTTAAAGAATTCAAGCATTGCCTCTGCCCAAAAACTGGTGGTGCCTTGTGGTTCGTTTTTTCTTTCAAAAGCCTTAAATTTTGCATTAAGCGCAGAGGCTGTACTCCATTCGCGTTTGGTATCTGAGGTTTCTATGAAATCTTTTGGAATGGAGAGTTTCAGAGCTTTTTCTCTATTTGAATGTATATTTATATTGGGCAAATTTGAAAACCATTCAAAGGCTTTTATGTTTGATCTATATGGAATAACCGCTGGTATATTGCTCACCCAAAGATTTATGGTTGAGAAGGCAGCTTGGCGCAACAGTTCCTTTTCTTCCAGCTTTCTTTGCTCAATTTGCTCGCTAACCCTTTGAATTTCTTTTAAGATGGCGATTTTCTCTTGTTCGGTTTTGGCAACGGCTAAAAGATGTTGCAACCTCGCCAAGGTGCTTTCTGCTATGCTAAGACGTGCGGCATTGTCTGCATAAGCCTCTGTGATGTCGCTTGCGGATATGTTTTTGCTTATTACACGTCCAAGTTTTAAAATTTGATTGAAAAAGTTTTTGAATTCCGCAACGGGAATTTGCAAGGAAATAAAGCTATTTCTACGATTGCTAATGGAGCCACCCTTTGCCTTTGCTAGGGCTGCTACCGTATCTATAAGCACCTCCGGCTCTGCGCTTTGCATAGTGATGCTGCCGGTGTAATTCACCATTCTTGTTTGGTAATTTGCAGAAGACATGTCTTCTGCTGCTTGTTCCACCATCATGCCGTCACCACCACCATAATCTGCAAACCCTGCGGCTCCGCCTATTCGCATCCCTTTGTCCATTGATGCTTGTGCTCTAAGCATTTTAGCCGCTCTTGGTGGTGCGGCGGAATAATAGCCAGCTTCATCGTAAGCTACTGCGTTTTCATTGTATTGAAGAGCTTCCTTATGAACATTGCTTGCGCACGACAGAAGCAAAAAAACGCTTGATATTAGTAGAAAGTATGGCACAGTGGTAATATAGTAAAAATTTTTTGGCAAACTTACTATATTTACATATATGGATAACAACAACGATGCAAGCAATTCAAATATAGGGCGGCGCGATTTTATTAAATTGGTGGGTGCTGGTGCTGCACTTGCTGCTTTGAGCGGTTGCGGTTCAAAAGATGGTTCTGCAAAGCAGGGAGGCGAACCTACCGGAGAAATGACTTACAGAGTTGACCCCAAAAACGGAAACCATGTTTCTCTTTTGGGCTATGGTTGCATGAGATACCCACGTATGCCCAAATCGCAGGATTTAGCCACAGAAAATAACCTTGACCAAGAAGCTATCAACAGATCCATAGACTATGCCATTGAGCACGGAGTGAATTATTTTGACACATCTCCGCTTTACTGCAAAGGTTTTTCCGAAAAAGCCACAGGCATTGCACTGAGCCGCCACCCACGCGATAAATATTTTATAGCTACCAAAATGTCTAACCGTAACCAGCACAGTAGCCGTGAAGCATCGCTTGCTATGTATAAACGCTCATTTGAAGATTTAAAAACAGACTATATCGATTATTACCTAGTTCATAATGTTGGCACTTTTGAAGCGTTGAAAGAACGCTATATAGATAATGGCATTATGGACTTTTTGCTACAAGAGCGTGAGTCTGGGCGAATACGCAGCCTTGGTTGGTCTTTTCACGGAGATGGTGAGTTTTTTGATTATATGGCGCTTAAATATCCTTGGGATTTTGTGATGATTCAGCTCAATTATTTTGATTGGGACATGACAGCCGATGCAAAGCGCACCAATGTAAGCGCAAAGCACCAGTATGACCTGCTCACAGAGCATAACATTCCAATTGTGATAATGGAACCTCTTTTGGGCGGGCGTTTGGCAAAGCCGCATTACAAAGCACGTGCCGCTATGACCCAATTAAATCCAGATGCGAGTGCGGCTTCTTGGGCGTTTCGCTTTGCTGGGAGTTTCCCCAATGTGATTACTGTGTTAAGCGGAATGACCTTTGTGGAACACTTGCAAGACAATTTGCGCACCTATTCTCCGCTTGTGCCATTAGACAAAAGCGAAAGGGATATGCTGTTAAAAGTTTCGCAAGTTATGCTTGAATACAGAAACATAAATTGCACGGAATGCCAGTATTGCATGCCCTGCCCTTATGGTCTCGACATTCCCGAAATAATCGCACACTACAACCGCTGCCTAAACGAAGGCAATTTCCCAGACGACAAGCAAAGCGAAGATTACAAAAGAGCACGCCGTGCCTTTCTTGTTGGATTAGATCGCAAGATTGCTCCTGTGCGCCAAGCAAATAGATGCACGAGTTGCAGAAAATGCGTTCCCAACTGTCCGCAAAATATAAATATCCCGCAAGAAATGCAGCGTATAGATAGATTTGTGGAAAACTTGAAAATGGACATTGTTTAGGGGAATATTTATGCTTCCAATAATCTGCTTTATTTCAATAACCTTGCTTTTCTTGGATTTTACCGGAACCGTACACGCTTATTTGGGATGGGTTGCAAAAATACAATTTGTTCCAGCAATTTTTGCCGCTAATTTTGTGATTGTGCTTGCCATAATATTCCTAACACTTTTTTTTGGGCGATTTTATTGTTCCATGATATGCCCACTTGGGATTTTCCAAGATATAGTTTCTTTTAAAACTCGCTTTTCTTACAAAAAGCCACGCAAGGGACTTGTAATTTTGCGTTATGTTTTGCTCGCAGGTTTTATAGCAACCGCATTTGCTGGCGGTGGTCTTGTTTCTGTGCTTGAACCTTATGCTGCCTATGGAAGAATTGTCTCGCAAATTTTTGGACCCATTTACAAACTCGGAAACAACCTGCTAGCTTATTTTTCGGAACGTGCAGGCAGTTATACTTTTTATTCCGTGGATATATGGGTGAAAAGTTTGACCTCTTTGGTTCTTGCTATTTTAACTCTTGCCGGAGTGTCTATTTTTGCATACAAAAGCGGTCGCGGATATTGCAACACAATTTGCCCAGTTGGTACCTTTCTCGGTTTGCTATCAAAATATTCCTTTGTAAAACTCCGCATAGACCTCTCCAAATGCAAGCATTGCGATTTATGTTCTAAAAAATGCAACTCATCTTGCATTGATACAGAAGAGGGAAAAATAGATTATACTCGCTGCGTAACTTGTTTAAAATGCGTAAAAGCTTGCCCCTCAAAAGCCATTTCTTATTCCAAGCCTTTAAAAAAATCTGTGCAAAAAGAAGCGGAAATTTTAAGCGAAAGCGGTGCGGCACGGCGCAATCTCTTTGTAGGTTCTACTGCTCTGGCTTTGAGCTGTGCCACCAAATTGCAAGCCAGCCACGGAGACGGAGGCTTAACCGAGTTAAAAGACAAGAAAGTTCCAAACCGCAAAAGACCGATAGTTCCGGCTGGTGCAGGCAGTTTCAAACATTTCCACGACCATTGCTTAGGTTGCCAGTTGTGCGCTTCTGTTTGCCCAAACGATGTGTTATCCAACAAAGCTTACGGAAGCACAAAACCAAACATGTCTTATGAGCGTGGCTATTGCCGCCCGGAATGCGTTAAATGCTCCGAAGTTTGCCCAACCGGAGCAATAAAGCCTATCACAAGAGCCGAAAAATCTTCCACACAAATAGGTTGTGCCGTGTGGAACAAGGAAGTTTGCATTATAAATACAGACAAAGTAGTTTGCGACCTATGCTCACGCAAATGCCCAAACGCGGCAATAGCTATGATACCTCAAAGCGCAGATGCCCCACCAGATGCTCCCAAAATCCCAATGATAGATACAGAACGCTGCATTGGTTGCGGTGCCTGCGAGCATTTATGCCCAGCCCGCCCGCATAGCGCAATTGTTGTGGAAGGGGTTGAGGTTCACAGAACTATTTAGTTCTTATACAAAGGTCTCTTTCTGCACAGCTCCAAAATGCTTTCCCTAATGCTTTTCAGCTTTGCCTCGTCTTTGTGATTCTCAATAGCCTGCGCAATAGCTTTCGCAACTGCTTTGGTATCTTGGGTATCAAAGCCTCTGGTTGTGATAGCCGCTGTTCCTAAGCGAACCCCAGACGGATCCATAGGTTTGCGAGGGTCAAAAGGAATGGTTGAGCGGCTTGAAGAAATGCCAACCAAATCCAAAACTTGTTCGGCTTCTTTACCGGAAATTCCCTTGCTAGTTACGTCCACAACCATAAGATGATTATCTGTGCCATCGGAAATTATTTTAAAACCAGATGACATAAGCTCTGCCGCCATTGCACGCGCATTTTCTATAACATTCTTTGCATAAGTTTGAAATTCAGGATGCAATGCCTCTTCAAAAGTCACCGCTTTTGCCGCAGTTGAATGGTCGTGTGGACCGCCTTGCATACCTGGGAACACAGATTTGTCTATGGCTTTTGCAAAAGCCTCTTTGCACATTATTATTGCGCCACGCGGACCTCTAAGAGTTTTGTGGGTTGTGGTGCTAACAATATCAAAATAAGGCACAGGGCTATCTATAGCCTTGCCTGCTATTAAGCCTGCTATATGAGCAATATCGGCAAACGTAATTGCACCAACTTCGTCTGCTATTTCCTTAAATTTTTTCCAGTCTAAATTCCTGCTATATGCCGAGAAGCCTGCCAAAATCATTTTTGGTTTTTCGCGTAGGGCTATTTCCCGCACTTTTTCCATATTTATTCTGCCTGTTTCTTTTTCCACCTGATATTGCGTGAAATTATATAACATTCCCGAAAAATTCACAGGATGCCCGTGGGACAAATGCCCGCCGTGGTCTAGCTGCAAGCCGAGAACTTTGTCGCCTGGTTTTATGGTTGCAAAATAAACCGCAGCATTTGCAGGGCTGCCGGAAAGCGGCTGAACATTTACGTGTTCGCAGCCAAAGAGCTTTTTGCACCTTTCCACAGCCAGAAGCTCAACTTCGTCTATCACCTCATTGCCGCCATAATAACGTTTGCCTATATAGCCTTCGCTATATTTATTGGTTAAGCAGCTACCCATAGCCTCCATAACAGCTTTGGACACATAATTTTCGGAAGCTATAAGCTCAATGCCATCTTCTTGGCGCATAGCTTCTTTGTTTATGAGATTGAAAATTGCAGAATCGACATCAGAGAGATTTTTCATGGGTGTAATGTAGAAAAATTTTTCTACATTACACCCTTACCAGCGGGAGTAGCTCAGCTGGTAGAGCGCTAGCTTCCCAAGCTAACGGTCGCGGGTCCGAATCCCGTCTCCCGCTTTTCTTTTTAGGAGAGCATTATGGCAGTAAAAAAACAGTCCAAGGTGGCAAAGAAGCAGCCCAAAGCTGCGGCTAAGAAACAGCCCAAGAAGGCAGTAAAAAAACAACTGCCTGCCAAAGCTGCGAAGAAATCGGTAAAGGTAGCAAAAACCGAAACCGGCAAAATAAGTAGCGGTCAATATGGTTATTTTGATGATGAAAATAAAGAATATGTGTTGCGTATTCCGGCAACTCCAATAAAATGGTGCAATTATGTGGGAACGCTCGCTTTTGGCGGCATTGTGGATACCACAGGTGGTACCGTGCTTTGCAAAGGAGATCCCGCTCTCAACCGCATAACCAAATACATAAGCCAAATGCCTTGTTCAGATTTCAAAGGCAGTACAATTTACATTCGCATAAAAGACAAAGACCATGTTAGGATTCTTTCTCCCTTTGTTGTTCCTACCTGCACAATGTGGGACAGGTGGGAATGCCGCATAGGTCTCTCTTACACCAAATGGATAGCCGAGGGCTTTGGTTTAAAGGTAACGGTAGTTGTTTTTGTTCCCTCAAAAAGCTCAACTTTAATCCAAGACATTTCCGTTGAAAATATATCTCGCAAAAATATGGAAATAGATGTTGTTCCGGTTTATGAGTTCAGCCATTTTGATGCTTTAAAGCAGTTGACCAATGCAGATTGGGTTCCTCAAACCATGACCGTTGAGGCACACAAAGAAAAAAGCGGTCACGTGATTTTAGAGCAATACGCCTTTATGAAAAAGCAATATGCTGTAAATTACTTCACTGCGAGCCTGCCAGCGGATAGCTTTGACGGCGACCGCAGGGAATTTTTGGGTTTCAACGAAATAACTGGCTGGGCAGCTCCTGCCACGCTTTACAAAGGCAAGCTCTCAAACAGCACCGCTTTAAGAGGCGATAACATCGCGGCACAAATGTTCAAATTCAAATTGGCTCCAAAAAAAGTTGGGCGCGTTGCCACACAACTAGGGCAAGAAAAGAGCATAGAAGAGGCAATGCCTGCAATTAAAAAATATCGTGACCTTAAAAATGTGGACAAAGCATTCGCGGACCTTGCAGATTTTTGGAAACATTATTTAGCAGCTTTGCAGGTTAAAACACCAGATGCTAGCTTTAATTCAATGGTTAATGTGCATAATCCGCGTCAGTGCCACACCACAAAAAATTGGAGTCGCTATTTAAGTTTGTACCAACTCGGCTTTGGTAGCGACCGAGGAATTGGTTACCGCGATTCCAGCCAAGATTTGCTGGGCGTTATGAGCCATATGCCCGAAGAAGCACGGGTATTAGCAGAAAATTTGCTCTCCGTTCAATTAGAAGGCGGCAATGCAATGCACCAATATTTCCCCAGCACAATGGAAGCAAACGAGGGCGATTCCCGTGAAAAAGAAGACCGCCCAAAATACTATGGCGATGACCATCTTTGGATTGTTTTAACAGTTGCCTCTTATTTAAAAGAAACTGGAAATTTAGAATTCCTTAAAAAAGAAATCCCGTTCTATAACAAAAAGAAAGAATTAGAGGCTAGGGAAAAAGGCACTGTGCTGGAACACTTAAAACGCAGCCTTGCATTCTCTTGGAACGATAGAGGCACCCACGGCATCCCACACTTGGGTTTTGCAGACTGGAACGATACCGTTAATTTGCCAACAGGAGCGGAATCTCTTTTCAATGCAAATCTTTTTGCAAAAGCCTTGCTAGAAATGATCGATATTTGCGAAGCTATTGAAGATAGAGAATTGGCAGAACAATACAAAAACTGGTACGAGGAAATCAAAGCACAAGTGAATAAAACCGCTTGGGATGGCGAGTGGTATGTGCGTTGGTTCGATGAAAAAGGGGAACCGCTGGGCTCGTCAAAAAATAATTACAACAAAATAGATTCGCTCGGTCAGAGCTGGCCTGTGATTAGCGGCATTGCTCCCGAAGAATATGCTAAAACGGCTTTGGATAGCGTTAATAAACTGCTGAACACAAAAAATGGAATTAAACTTTCCTGGCCCGGCTACAATGGCTTTGACCCACACGTTGGCGGCGTTTCAACATACCCTCCCGGAGCAAAAGAAAACGGCGGCATATTCCTCCACGCAAATCCTTGGGTTATGATAGCCGAAACTATAATTGGAAATGGAGACAGAGCTTTTCAATATTACAGCCAAATAAATCCGGCAGAAAAGAACAATGGCAAAATAAGCGAATTTGAATCTGAACCCTATTGCTACCCACAAAACATTCTTGGTAGTGAACACAAGCAATTCGGTTTAGCGCGCAATGCGTGGTTAAGCGGAACAAGTTCCTGGACATATCAAGCAGCAACCCAATATATTTTGGGAATAAAAGCCACATTCAAAGGCTTGTCAGTTAATCCCTGCATTCCAAAAGACTGGAAAGAGTTCAGCGTTAGCCGCAAATTTCGCGACTCAGTTTATGAAATTTCCGTTAAAAACCCAAATGGCGTAAGCAAAGGGGTAAAATCGGTTACCATAAATGGCAATGCTATTGAAGGCAATGTACTTCCAATTTTGACGGGCAAAAAACACATTGTTGAAGTGATTATGGGAGAGTAATGAAAACCTATATTTACGCAATAATAGCCATAGTAGCCTTGATTTTGGACCAAGCAACAAAATTTTGGGCAGATTCCCATAACTTAGGTTGGAGTATGCCCATTATAGGTGATTTTCTTCGTTTTACCCTAGTTTACAACGAAAATGCCGCATTTTCCATGAAACCCCAGAGCATTCCCCAGAGCTTTTTGCCTTGGCTTTCTCCAACCGTGTTTTTTGGAACCTTGGTGGTTTTAGCCTGCATAGCGGCAATTTGGTTTTTCAGGGGCTTGCACAAAGATGATTATTTGTCGAAACTTGGTATTGCTCTTATTATAGCGGGTGCTTGGGGAAATTTTTGCGACCGCTTGCGCATAGGCAAGGTGGTGGATTTTATAGATGTTATTTTCATAGATTTTATTTATGAACGCTGGCCCACATTCAATTTAGCCGATTCTTGGGTTACAATAGGAATATCATTGTTGTTTATAAGTTCATTAAAGTTTTCTCCGCATTCTGCCGATAGATATATAAAAAGGAGTGTTCAACATGGATGTAAATACCGCAGTAAACGCATTGGCCGTCAAAAATTACGATTCGGCCTCAAGTACGGGTAAAACCGGAAAAACAGGGAAACACGAAGCTCATCAGGCTCCGAACTATGCACCAAAAAATAAAGAAGAGGGCGCCCAGACCCCCGAAGATACTTTGGATATTAGTGAAGAAGCTGCCAAAAAGAGCGATAGTGTCAAGGAAAAAAACAAGGGTCACTGGAAAAACTTTGACATGGATGCTTTCCAAACAGGCATTCGCAATACGCTTATGCAGTCCATTAACCAGTCAAAGGATGCTCTCAAAGCCGCAGGCGTTGAATTTGCCAAGTACAATAGCGATTCCGTTTTGTACGACTTGTCTGGGATGAAAGACGTAGAAGAATCCAAGGTTCCTGACTATTGGAATGCAGAAAACACATCTCAGCGCATAGTGGATTTTGCAATGAGTTTTCGCGGTCTTGCGACGGAACTTTCCGATGAAGAGTATATAGAGCAGGTTCGTGCGGCAGTTGAAAAGGGATACAAACTAGCTAAAAAAGACCTTGGCGATTTGCCCGGTCCCACTGCTAAACTCTTTAATAATACATATAATTTGACTATGAGTAAATTTGATGAGTTACTGGAAAAAGCACGCAAGGGAGCAGCCGAATAGATGTACTCATCACCTCCTGCACTAGAAAAACTAGTGCAGGAACTTTCAAAATTACCGAGCATAGGGAGAAAAACCGCTCGCAGGCTAGCGTTCCATTTGATTTCTGGAGACAGGGAAAAAATGGAAGATTTGGCAAATTCCATTTTAAACGCAAAAAACAGGCTTGTTCACTGCAATAGGTGCTATGGAATTTCCGAAAGCGAAATTTGCCAAATATGTGCTAACACCAACAGAGATAGCGAGTTGCTTTGTGTTGTTGAAAGGGCAAGCGATATTTTGCCTTTTGAAAGCAGCGGCGCATACAAAGGTTTTTATTTTGTTCTAGGCGGTGTTCTTTCACCCCTAGATGGCATAAAACCGGAGACTTTGCACATTCCAGAGCTTGTTGAGCGAATAGAAAAGGAAAACGTGAAAGAACTCATTTTAGCCTTGGGTTCTAGCCCAGAGGCAGAAAGCACTGCGCTCTACATTGACCGCAGGCTTGCAAATTTACCCTGCAAACGCACAAAACTCGCCAGAGGCATACCTGTTGGCAGCGAATTGGAATTTATAGATGATGTGACGATGTTGAGGGCTTTTGAGGAGAGGGTTAGGGTTTAGGGATTTTCAGAATTGTAAATATAAACGTAGGGGCACCCTTGCGGTTGCCCTCGCTTTGCAAAGATTCTTTTCTATCTTTATGTTGAATATGCATACTATCTTTCCCTCTCTGCCGCTTTTCTTTCTATTGTTCCTTGCCCTTGCCGCCAACGGACAGGAAGAGCAAAAACGGCTTGCTATATTGAACACCGAGGATAACGGCGAGCCTTCGCTTGAATTTACGGATTTGACCTATCTTACCGATAGGCTGCGCGAGATAGCTGTTAAAATGCTGCCTAATGATAAATATTCTGTTATGAGTGTGCAGAGCATAATAGACAAGATGGGTTCAAAGGAGAATGCTCGGAAAATGTGCAAAGAGGCGCAATGCATGGCGGAGATAGGTAGGAAAATAAGTGCTGCTTATGTTGGTCAGGCTAGGCTTGGGCGTTTTGGCGGTAATTTGACTATCAGTATGGAGTTGTACAATTCTGGCAGCGGTGTTTTAATCGGTTCTTTCACGGGAGAGTCCAAAAACGTTTCAGGCTTGCTTAAAGTTTTGAATAAAGAGGCACCTCAAATGTTTGGCAATATGCCTGGGGTTGTTTACGTGCCGGAAGCAGAGCCAACGCCGGTGCAGGAGGATGTTGTTCCTAAGTTTGAGAAGCCAATAAAAACCAGCTTTTGGGTTGCCATAGGGTTGGAAGTGCTTGGTGCGGCGATTATTTACGCTGGATATACGAAAGACAAGGA
>JAITFP010000003.1 GCA_031281275.1 Candidatus Fibrimonadaceae bacterium | reverse complement strand
GAAGGTACCATTATCCTTTTCTGCTTGTAAAGGTTTTTCCTGTCAACTATCATATCGTATTCCGCCGACAAATAACGAAGCATTCTAAGCGGCATATTGTTGTTAACCGAAGATTGGTGCTCAATGAGTACTATGAGCCTATCTTCCAGCACAAATGCTATATCGTTGATTTGATTCATATAAAGCACATCCGAGAGAGTGACTATCTCTATTTTTGTGCTTTCAGGGTAGCTTTTGCCGCTAATTGCGCTGTATAGCTCCAAAAGATTGCTTTTTTCACTGAAAAGCCTTGTGAAAACGCTATCTTTGTGATTGCGGTTGGTTTTGGTCTCGGTCATGAATCCTCCATTTTGTTCTCTCTACTTACTTAGACGTAAAAAAACGGGAAAAAAATTCAAAAATCGTAATTTTGCAAACAGCTGTTGACAAAAATGTGCATTTTTTACCAGAATAGTGAAAAAAGCCCATAAGCCTCCTTGTGAGGCTCTTTTTTCACATAAAGCCTCCGCTGCAAGCTCGGTAAAATTTTTTCTATATTCCTACTACGTTTCCAAAAGAGGTGTAAAAATGATCAAAAAAATCGACCATATAGCCATAGCAGTTCCTTCCATAGAAGAAGCTCGCCAATATTATGAAAATATACTTGGTCTAAAATTAGACCACATAGAAGAAGTAGCCGATCAAAAGGTTAAAACGGCGTTTTTTGACGTTGGCGGTGTTTGGATTGAGCTTTTGGAGCCAACATCTCCAGATTCCACCGTTGCCAAATTCATTGAAAGCAACAAGGGCAGGGGCGGTTTGCACCACATAGCTTACGAAAGCAGCGATGTAGCGGCAGAATTAAGTGCTGCCGAGTCTAAGGGCGTGGCTCTTATAGATAAAGCTCCTCGCAAAGGTGCAGGCAATATGAACATAGGCTTTTTGCATCCAAAATCAACAGGCTCTGCTTTAACAGAGTTTTGCACACCAGCTTAGGAATATAGTATGCCAATAAAACCAGAATTGTTAGAAGAATTGAATGCCAGACGTGCCGAAGCAAAGCTCGGCGGTGGCGCGGACAAAATTGCAAAACGACACGAAAAGGGTCAACTATCTGCACGTGAGCGCGTAGAAACCCTCTGCGATCACAACTCTTTTCAGGAACGTGGAATGCACGTTGACCAGGCAAAGCCTGCGGCAAAAAGATTGCCCGGCGATGGTGTTCTAACAGGAGTGGGCAATGTGGATGGTCGTCCTATTGCGGTGTTTAGCCAAGATTTCACGGTTAGCGGCGGCAGCCTTTCTCAAATGCACGCTCAGAAAATTTGCGATATTCAAGACCAAGCTTGCGAGCTAGGCTTCCCCATAATAGGCATAAACGATTCTGGCGGAGCGAGAATTCAAGAAGGTATATGGGGGCTAAGTGGCTACGGACAGGTATTTTACCGCAATGTTCAGGCATCTGGTCTTGTTCCTCAAATTTCAATTATAGCTGGTCCCTGCGCTGGCGGCGCGGCATATAGCCCCGCTTTAACAGATTTTTTAATTCAAACTCGCAAAAATGCAGAAATGTATATATGCGGTCCAAGCGTTATTAAAGCTGCCACGGGTCAAGAAGCTCCCGTTGAGCAATTTGGCACAGCCGATGCTCACGCAAGCGTGAGCGGAAACATCCATTTTGTTGCCGAAGACGATAAAGATGCAATAGCCATAACAAAAAAGTTGCTCAGTTTTTTGCCTTCAAACAACCTGCAAGACCCTCCGCATAACATACCAGCTACAATATCCGAAAGCAAAAATTTGAGCCTTAACGAGCTTGTCCCTGTGGATTCCAAAGCTGGCTTTGATGTGTATAAGGTTATAGAAGCCATAACAGACAAAGGGCAGTGGATGGAAGTTCAAAAAGATTTTGCCAAAAACATAGTTGTTGGTTTTGCCAGAATAGAAGGCATGGTTGTTGGCATAATAGCAAACCAACCCGCTGTGAAAGCCGGTTGCCTAGATATAGACAGTTCCGACAAAGGCGCAAGGTTCATACGTTTTTGCAATGCCTTTAACATTCCTGTTGTGAATTTAGTTGATGTCCCCGGCTTTATGCCCGGTCTTGCTCAGGAGAGAGGCGGTATAATAAGGCACGGAGCAAAAATGCTTTTTGCTTATGCAGCTTGCACAGTTCCAAAAGTTACCGTTATTATGCGCAAGGCTTATGGCGGTTCTTATCTTGCAATGTGTTCAAAAGATATGGGAGCAGATTTTGTTTATGCTTGGCCCTGCGCAGAAATTGCGGTTATGGGTGCAGAAGGAGCAATTCCCGTTGTGTATAAAAAAGAAATAGATGCGGTAAAAGCGGAGAAAGGAGACGATGCCGCTAAAGCCAAAAAAGCAGAGCTTATTGAAAAATACCGCAGTAAATTCGCAAGCCCTTGGCAGGCTGCCGAAACCAATATGATAACAGATGTTATAGAGCCTTCGGAAACCAAAAATCACATAGCACTTGCTTTGCGCTTTTCAATTACCAAACGCTCTACGCGCCCACCCAAAAAACACGGACTTATACCCTTATGAACCCAGAAGCAGAAAATGAAATTAATGCCGCAGAAGCACCAGCAGTGCCTGCAAACGTTCAGCCTATGCCAATGCCAACCGTTCAGCAGGTTGGGCTTAGCAGTGTTTTGGATGTAAAAAACAAAGAGGGCAAGGTTATTGGGCACTACCAGTGGGCAACCCATAAAGACGGCAAAATGGATTCGCTTGTTGTTGTCAAGGTTTTGAAATCCGAGGAAGGCACCGAGCAGGTTCTTTACAAAACCTACAACGAATCTGCCATAGCCAAAAAGGTTATGGAAGATGCGGTTGGCAATGTGGGAGTGCAAGAAAATCTCTCAAAGGTAAAGCTAGGCGAAACGTATAAAGCGCACAACGGCAATGTTTCAACTTACGGAATTGGAGATTTGCTCAGTTTTCAGTCTCTTGGCTTTGTGCTTGTGCTTTGCGTTTTGGCGGGTTTATGGGGCATGATTAGCTTGGTTAGCTATATTGTAAAGGTTCTTGGATTTGCAGAGGCAAACCCATCCCAACCCAAATCGGCAGCAGTGGTGGCTTCTGCATCTGGCGCAAAAACAATTCATCCGGGCATGAGTGATGAGCAATTTGTTGCAATAATAAGCGCGGCAGCGGCACACGCCTTTGGCGGTGCGCAAGTTAGCGTTGTAAAATTCAAACCTCTTAACACAATGGATTGGACTTGGACTATTCAAGGTAGAGTCTCGCTCCACACACACAAAGTTTAACCCAGGGAAAAATTATGAAAACACTCCGTATCACTTTAGAAGGCAAAACTTATGATGTTGCCGTTGAAGTTCTTGGCGAAAATGCCAGCACACCTGCACCAGTTGCAATTGCCCCCGCGCAAGCAGCGGCTCCTGTTGCGGCACCACCACCAGCGCAAGCACCTGCCGCTCCGGCACCCGCAGGAGCTGGTTCTGTGCTTAGCCCGATGGCTGGACAAGTTATGAAAATAAAGGTGGCTGTTGGCGCTTCTGTTAGCCAAAATCCAGGGGTAATAGTTTTGGAAGCCATGAAAATGGAAACTCCAATATATGCTCCTGCCGCAGGAACAGTTAAGGCAATAAACGTAAAAGAGGGCGAAGCTGTTGCAGAAGGACAGGTATTGCTCGCAATAGGCTAAATAGGCTAAGAGGTTTTTATGGCATCTGCTTTTGATGGTAATGCGCTTGATAATTACACAATCACCATAAGTTTAAACTCTGGTGAAAAAATTAAGTTTTATTTTAAGGCAGATGTTGCCAAAGCCAAAGAAGAGTACATTCGCTTGTGCAGAAGAATGGAATCGGATAATAAGTTTATATCCATAATGAAATATGGTAAATTTATGTTCATTCCAACGGCGCATATAGAACTTGTGGTTTTAGATAATCCCAGCAAAATAGATGCTAGCGCACAGAGCAAAGTAATAGAGAAATAATCGGAACAAAAGAGGATATAATGGAAACAATCAAAGATATGATAGCCAACATGGGTTTCAGTTCAATAACCGGCTCAATGTTGATTATGTGGGTAGTTGCAAGCGTGCTTTTGTACCTTGGCATTAGAAAGCAGTTTGAGCCTTTATTGCTTGTGCCTATAGCTTTTGGCTCTCTTTTAACAAATTTGCCAACCCGTCTTTTTTACGATGGCGGCTGGAACGTTCAAGGAATGTTTGTTCCCGTTGAAGGTCTTTACTACTTCATTAGCCAAGGCGTTCAGCTGGAATTGTTCCCACCAATCATATTCCTCGGCGTTGGAGCGTTGACCGATTTTGGTCCTTTGATTGCCAATCCGCGCACCTTGCTTTTGGGCGGTGCCGCGCAGCTTGGAGTTCTCTTCACAGCATTTGTTGCCGTTGTAACCGGAGTGTTTACCCTTGGCGAAGCAGCGAGCATTGGCATTATAGGCGGAGCAGATGGTCCAACTTCCATATTCCTCTCCAACAAATTGGCTAAACATTTGCTCGGTCCCATTGCGGTTGCAGCATATACTTACATGGCTTTGGTTCCATTGATTCAGCCACCCATTATGAAATTGTTCACTACAGATAAAGAACGCAAAATAAGAATGAAATCCCTGCGTTCCGTTAGCCGCTTGGAGAGAATAGTATTTGCCATAGTTGTTATGGTATCTTGCATAATAATTGTTCCAGATGTATCTGCCCTTATAGCTATGCTTATGCTTGGCAACTTGCTAAGAGAATGCGGTGTTGTGGAGAGACTTGTTAAGGCTTCGCAAAACGAAATAATAAATGTCGTCACAATTTTCCTTGGAACATCTGTTGGCATGACCATGCAGGCAGATTTATTTTTGCGCCCAACAACCATTATGATTATAGGTCTTGGAGTTGTGGCTTTTGGCGTTAGCACGGCAGGCGGATTGCTGTTTGCCAAACTCATGAATGTTCTCTCTCCAAACAACCCTGTTAACCCTTTAATAGGCTCGGCAGGAGTTAGTGCGGTTCCAATGGCTGCTCGCGTTAGCCAAACCGTTGGAGCAAAATACGACCCTCAAAACTTCCTCTTAATGCACGCAATGGGACCAAATGTGGCAGGTGTTATAGGCACAGCTGTTGCGGCGGGGTACTTTATCAGTAAATTGGGGTAGCAATGGATTTAACTCCCTTAGATATTCGTAATCAAAAGTTCAGCAAAAAAGTAAATGGCTTTGACCCAACCGAGGTACAAGCCTTTTTGAATCAGGTTGCAAGTGTCTTTGAAGGCTTGCTAGACGAAAGAGCAGATTTGCTCAAAACAATAAACAACGATAAAAAAAATCTCGATGAGTTTCGCCAAATAGAGAAAAATCTGAGCGATGCGGCAGTATTGATGTCAAGAGCCTTAGACGATGTGAAAACGAGAGCGAATAAGGAAGCAGACTTGATAATTGCCGAGGCAAAGGCAAAAGCAGAGCAAGAATCCGCTACAATAAAAAACCAAGCAACAGATTTGCGCAGGGAAATTGACAGTTTAAGGCAACTCAGGGTAAACTATTTTGCAAGGCTTAGAAATTTAATGAGAACTCAAGAAGACATGTTAAGCGATATGGAAAAAGAAGACAGCGAGCGAAGATAATTATGCTCCGTTTTTTTGTTTTTGCTATTGCTCTGGCTTTATTCGCCTGCGCCTCAAATCCACCGATTAAAAAAGAACAATATTCGTCTTTGGAACATAGTAGCCGTGCCAAAGCAGTGGACAGTCATTTTGAACCTCAGGAACTTGCCGGCGAAGATGGAGAGCGAGAACAAGATGCTTCTTGGGGTCTCAGTTCAGATACTACAGAAATAAAAGTTGGGAAAGCGGTGGTAAAAGAATTTAGCTCTACTGAGCTTGGAATAAAATGGAATGTGAAAGATACTCTTTGGCACAGCTGGGAAATAAACCCAGATATAGAATTAACTCTGGTGAATGCAAGCGAGGAACTTGGATTTTTTATTTATGGCGCATTGATAGATATGAATTTTTTGAGTGCAGAAGATGTGTTCAATGCGATACTTATGCGCCACGGCATTGTGCCAGGCAAAGAAAATTTGAACATTAAAAAGAGCAATAATAATGGCGAGCTTGTTTGGGATTTTGATATTGTTTTTGTTGCGAATAAGTTTGATTTCAACTACAAAGGGAAATTCTTTTTTGGCAAGGGACGTGCAGTTATGGCAATTTCATGGACACAGGGAATTTTATATAACAAGTTCAAAGGCGAAATGGAACGCGCTATAAATGGGCTTAAACTTGAAAAAAACTTTGACAAAAACGGAAATCCAAAAATAAACAGGTTTAGCGCAAGAATTGTGAATCAAATTGGACTTTTGCGCTTGGTAGAGGATAAACCCATAGAGGCTCTGAGTTATTTTGAACGAGCCAATACAATGGATTTAAGCGATACTCTTTACTTAATGAATTGCGGTTTTGTTTACCAGTTAAAAAATTTATATGGTCCAGGAATTGCGCATTTTGAATCGCAAATGAATTTGGTTAATAGAAGCGGAAAACTTCTGTTCATTTTGAGTGCCTTGCACAAGTCTCTTTACAATTTCAAAAAAACAAAAGAATATTCCGAACTTGCACTGAAAAGAATGCCAAGCGATGAAGAGGCAACCGTAAATTTGAGCGATGCTTTGTGGGGGCTTGGTCAAAGGGCATATTCTTTGGAAGTTGCTCAAAATCTCTACGAAAAATATCCAACAGAGAGGCTTGGAATTTATGTTGCAAAAACCCTTATGGGTTTGAATCGCTACAGTGAAGCTGCGGATTTGCTTTTGGATGTGAAAAAAATGTTCGGTTCAAGTTCAAAATTAGCTATGGTTTATACCGATGTTCTATTGTTTTTAAACCGCAACGAAGAGGCACTTTCCGTGAGTGAAGAAGCCCTGTTGAAAGACAAGAAAAATGCGGATTTGCTTGTTGCCAAAGGAAAAAGCCTTTTTTATTTAAGGAACTACAAAGCGGCAGAACAAACTTTTAACCAAGCACTTGCCATAAAAAACGAAAGCGAAGATGCAAAAAGCTATCTCTCCGCAACAAAGGCATTTTTGGGCAAGGCAGATATAAAGGCAATTCAAAAATCCATTGACCCTGTGGGGCAAAAACCTACAGATATAAAAAAATTGGTTTTGGACTATTTAATCACCGAAAAATATCCAATTGTTGCCCATTACTTGCAAGAAAACGTAAAGGCTGGTTCTGGGCAGCCTTGGGTTAGCACGGAACAGAGATTATTGCAAGTGATGAATGCAAGCGGTGTTCAGTTGTTAAACGAATTGACAATAGACTTTTTGCCGGGAGTGGATAGAATTTATGTTAATACTCTTGATGTTTATGATTCCACATTTAAATTAAAATATTCTTGGAATCCAAAGAATGCTTATATAACTTATTCAACCGAAAGCGCTCACAATAACGAAGCACAAACGGCTCATTTACCGTTGCAACTTTCTCCAAAAGATTTTATTTACTATATGGCAAGCCGCACAGCGATAAAGGCAGATGGCTCTGTTCCCTATACTCACTATAAATTCAGCAGGGAATATCCGGTTGGGAAAAGTGTTTTTAAAGTTTATGCAGATACAACCAAAATTTTATATGATGAATATGGAGATATTGAACGAACCGGATTTTCTGGCGGAATAGAATGGAAGCAAGATAATCCAGTTGTTATACATAAGGAACCCTATATGCCTGCATATAAGGATTTTGGTAGCGGTGTTGTGCTTGCCGCTAAGGTTTTGTGGAAGGATGAGGGTGAGAAGTATGCCAATTTAATTCAGCATCAGTATAAAAATTCCGTTCCGGTGAGGGAACAGGCTTTTGACGTTGCTGGTACAAAAAACAAATTGAACGCTATTTACGCAATTTCCGACTGGGTTAGGGCAAATATAAAATACAGCAAAAGAGGCTTTGGCGGGCATTCTCTAATTCCAAAACCCGCTCTTTTAACCCTTAAAGAAAAACAGGGAGATTGCAAAGACCAAAGTTTGCTGCTCCAAGAAATGTTGGCAACCATTGGGGTTAAAAGCCACTTGGCTTTGATACATTTGGAAGAAGCAGGTAGCGAAGCACTTTCTTCCATTCAGCAATTCAATCACGAAATTTTATATGTACCCGCAACAAAAGACTATCCTGAACTTTGGATAGACCCAAGCGACAAAGTTAGCAATCGCCGCCCAATACCACTGGATTTGGAGGGCAGGGTAGCTCTTGTGATAAAAGGTGATTCCAGCTATTCCACACTCACTCCTGTTTTGGAAATAAATCAGGAACACGAGGCATTTATGTTTCACCGCCTGCGCATAGATGAGGAGGGCATTGGACATTTCAGAGATAGCCTTATTTTTACGGGTAAGTTTGCCAGCGCAATTAGAAACGAGCTTTTGCAAAGAGACCAAAAAGAGCAGAGCGATTATATTTCAAAATGGATTTCGCAGAGTTTGGAATCTTCGGAATTAGTAGCTTTTATGCCGCAAAACGTGGAAGATTTTTCCAAACCACTTAAACTGACTATTGTATATAATTCTCCGCAATTCAGCCCCTATCCCGCATTATGGGAAAGCTCTTTGATGCGTCTTCCAGCTGTAAAGGAGCGTTTTCATCCAATAAGAATTCCGCACGAAACAAAATTTCACTATTCTCTTTCTGTAACTTCTCAAAAAGGCAAAATTTCTTTTGAAACAAAAAGCGAAAAACCAAAAAATATGTTTGTAGAAATGAAAATTTTAGACAACGGCAAAAAATGTTCTTCCAATACCTGCAATCTAAATCTAGAATGGCGAACAGATGCCGTCTTTGCCGACCCAAGCGAATACGAATCTGTGAGGCAAGAGTGGGAAGCTGCGCTCCGGCTCGCCAAGCCAAAAATTAAGGTGGAATAGCTATTTTATGCATTGCGCCGCGTTGAGTGCAAATATAAGAAGAAACATCCACTGCCAGTTTATGCGCATCCTTTATACTTTTCCCTTGAAGCAAAGCACCTGCAAACGCACCGGCAAAAGAATCTCCTGCTCCAACGGTATCTATGGCATTTACTTTTGGTGTGTCTAAATACGAGGTTTCGTTTTTTGTGAACACATAACTGCCAATGCTGCCTTTTGTTTCAATAACAATATTCAGGTTATATTCTTTCAATAAATGCAAGCATATTTCCTGTTCGTCTTTTTTCTCAAAATCAAATAAACGAGCTACCTCAATAACCTCTTCTTCATTTATTTTCAAAATGTTGCTAATCATAAGCGATTCGTGTATTATTTTTTTGCTGTAAAAATTCTGCCTTAAATTTATATCAAAAATTTTGAGTGCATTTTGAGGAACAAGTTCCAAAAAACTGCGAATAGTTTTGCGCGATGTTTCATTGCGTTGCGCGAGCGTGCCAAAGCAAACAGCGGAAGAGTTCTGTGCTAGCTCTTTTGTTCGTTCTGTGAAAGGTATATTGTCCCAAGCGACATTTTCGCATATCTCATATCTTGGAATACCTTTATCGTTTAACTCAACCTTAACGGTTCCTGTGGGATAATTAACAGTTTCAACCAAGAGCTTAAGTTCTTTTTCTGCAAAAATTTTCAAAATCTCTTCGCCTAGCAAATCTTTGCCAACCGCACTTACAACATAGCTCTCAAACCCGAACTGCGAAGCGTGATAGGCAAAATTGGCGGGTGCGCCACCGGGTATTTTTCGCTCTGGGAATATGTCCCAAAGCATTTCGCCTATGCCTATTATCATATTTTTTCAAATATAAAAAATTTCTATATTCTCCCCAAACCCAGAGGGCATAAATTATGGCTTGCAGTGAAGAGCAAAAAGATGAAAAGAAGGATTTTCTCAAAGAAGCGGAATATGCGCTTGCAAAAAATAGGCGTGTGTTTTTGTGGGGACCTGTGGAAGATTCCAGTGCGGAAAAACTGGTTAAGCAGTTTCTCTATTTGGATTCAATTTCAAACGAGGATATTTATTTCTTTATCAACAGCCCTGGTGGTGTGATTTCCAGCGGGCTTTCTATTTACGATTGCATTAAGGCTATAAAAAGCCCTGTGGTTACTATATGTGCGGGGCAGGCTGCTTCTTTTGGCGCGGTGCTTTTATGTGCGGGCACAAAGGGCAAACGCTACGCTTGGCCCAATGCTAGGATAATGATTCACCAGCCGCTCATATCTGGAGAAGTCGTGGCACCAGCGAGCGACCTTGCAATACAAGCAGAAGAAATGCTGCGCATTCGCGATGTGCTCAACGGAATTTTCAGCGAGCACACAGGCAAATCCAAAGAAGAACTTGAACACGATACCGACCGCGATAACTTTATGAGTGCGGAACAGGCAAAAAAATATGGTATTGTTGACGAAGTGAAAACCATACATTAAATTAGCGGAAACACAGAATGGGATTATTTTCTGCAATAAAAGCGGGGCTTTCAAAAACACGCGAGACCCTAATGGGCGAATTCAAGTCCATAGCCGGAGTTGGAAAAATCACAGACGAAATGCTTGAGCATTTGGAAGAGCATTTGATAAAAGCCGATGTTGGAGTGGAAGCAGCATTTTTATTAACCGATGCTTTAAGGGAACACGGGCTTGG
>JAITFP010000080.1 GCA_031281275.1 Candidatus Fibrimonadaceae bacterium | reverse complement strand
TTTTAAAATTCACTTTACACAAATTTAACTATTAAAAAACACAAAATAATTATTTTGGTGCCCCCCCCCCCCCCCCCCCTTATTATCAGGATTCAAGGATTTTCCCGATTATAAGTTATTTCATATTAAAACAAACAAGGAGAACCCCTCTATGAAAATCGACAATATTGATAAGACATACTTGTGCAGAAATATGCACGTTTCCTGTTTCACGTTAAAAGAGGAGTTTCCTTATGAAGAAAGGAATTATGAAAACATTGGCTTTTGCCATTTTGTGCACCTTCGGCGTTCACACGTCTTTTGCTGAATGCACACCATCTCTTCTGTTCGCTGGCGGTGCTGGAACGGAGGCAGACCCTTATAAGATTCGTACTGTGCAGCAGTTGCAGAATTTGAATGAGTGTTCGGGACCAATTATTCAAAATAATCCTTATTATTATATTTTGGAGGATGATATTGATTTGGCTTCGTATTTGGAAGGTCCGGGGAATAACAATGGAGCAGGCTGGAAACCGGTTGGTCGTTTCTGGGGCAAGCTCAACGGAAATGGTCATAAGGTGTTGGGGCTTTGGATAAACAGACCTACAGAGGATGTTGTCGGTTTGTTCAGTGGTCTTTCTGGGGAGATAAAGAATATAGGTGTGGAGATTGACAATAGCAAGGGCGGGGTCGTAGGTAGTAGCAGTGTTGGCGGCTTGGTCGGAAGCAACGACGGCAAAATTAATAACAGTTACGTTACGGGTAACGTGTCGGGGTTGGGAACATTTATTGTTGGCGGCTTGGTCGGGGCCAATATGACTTATGGCACAATCAGCAACAGCTACGCAACGGGAAGAGTTACGGGCGTTGACCTTGCTGGCGGCTTGGTCGGAGACAACAGTGGCATAATCAGCAATAGCTACGCTACGGGGAATGTGTCAAGCAACAGTCAATGTGTTGGCGGCTTGGTCGGGTATAACAGAGAGGGCAGTGCAATAATCAATAGCTACGCTACGGGAAGCGTGTCGGGAAGCATATCGGGAAACGGTGGCGGCTTGGTCGGCATAGGTATCATCAGCACAGTCATCGGCAGTTACTACGACAAGGGAACCACAGGCAAAACAGACACGGGCAAGGGAATAGGCAAAACCACAGCCGAGATGAAAATCAAAAGCACTTACGAAGGCTGGGATTTTGAAGGCATCTGGGAAATAAGCTCAGGAAAAAACAACGGTTACCCGACTCTGTTCTGGCAAAATCAGGATCATTTTGGATATGCCATAGTTGCCGCTATACCGAACCAGACATGGACAGGTAGCCCTATAGCCCCAGAACCAAATATTAGTTTCAAGGGAAATAATCTAACTAAGGGCACTCATTTTAACTATGAATACGATAATAATATTCAAACTGGTACTGCAACATTAAGAATAGTTGGCAAAGGCAGCTACCTCGGTCAAGCTAAGTTGGTAGAATTTGAAATCGTTCCTGCCGCCTGTGGAATAGGCTTTACCAACGGTGGAACGGGAACGGCATCTGACCCTTACAAGATAGTCAGTGCCAAAAATTTAGATGCCATCAACAACTGCCTTGGTAGTAGCTATTCGGGTAAATACTACGAATTACAAAACGATATAGTAGATTTTGGTAGCTACTTAGCGAATTCAAGTGCAGGCTGGCAGCCGATAGGCAGCAGTGGCAGCAATTATTTTTATGGCAAATTCGACGGAAATGGGCATAAGGTATCGGGGCTTTGGATAAACATGCCTACGACAAGATATGTGGGTTTGTTCGGATTTGTTTATAGCGGAGCAGAGATAAAAAATATAGGAGTGGAGATTGACAATAGCAAGGGCGGGGTCGTAGGCAATAGTTATGTCGGCGGCTTGGTCGGGCAAAACAGCGGTAAAATCAGTAGCAGCTACACAACTGGAAGCGTATCGGGCACATACACTGTCGGCGGCTTGGTCGGGCTTAGTAACGGCACCACAATCAGCAATAGCTACGCAACTGGAAGCGTATCGGGTACGGGTAACACTGTCGGCGGCTTGGTCGGGATCAACAACGGTCCCATCAGTAATAGCTACGCAACTGGAAGTGTATCTGGTACGGGTAACACTGTCGGCGGCTTGGTCGGGCAAAACAGCGGCATAATCAGTAATAGCTACTATGACAAGGGAACCACTGGCAAAACAGACACTGGCAAGGGAATAGGTAAAACCACAGCTGAAATGAAAACCAAAAGCACTTACGATGGCTGGGACTTTGAAGGCATTTGGGAAATAAGCTCAGGAAAGAACAACGGCTACCCGACTCTGGTTTGGCAAAATCAGTATCATTTTGGAAATGCCATAGTTACTGCCATATCAAATCAGACATGGACAGGTAGCCCCATAACTCCAGAACCAAATGTTAGTTTCAAGGGAAATAATCTAACTAAGGGCACTCATTTTAACTATGAATACGATAATAATATTCAAACTGGCACTGCAACACTAAGGATAGTTGGCAAAGGCGATTATCTTGGTCAAACTAGGGTGGTGGAATTTACAATCGTTACCGCTGCCTGCGGAACAGGCTTTACCAACGGTGGAACGGGAACGGTGTCTGACCCTTACAAGATAGGCAGTGCCAAAAATTTAGATGCCATCAACAACTGCCTTGGTAGTAGCTATTCGGGCAAATACTACGAATTACAAAACGATATAGTAGATTTGGGCAGCTACTTAGCGAATTCAAGTGCAGGCTGGCAGCCGATTGGTTACTACAAAGAAGAAGACTTCTCTTATACTTTTTCTTTCAGTGGCAATCTAAATGGGAACGGCCATAAGGTGTTTGGGCTTTGGATAAACAGGCCTGCGGAGTCTTATGTGGGCTTGTTTGGTTATACTTATAATGCGGAGATAAGGAACTTAGGCGTGGAGATTAACAATGTCAAGGGTGGGGTCGTAGGCAGCCAATATGTTGGTGGCTTGGTAGGGGGTAACAGTAGCAACATCACAATCAGCAACAGCTACACAACGGGAAACATATCGGGCATGAGCTATGTCGGCGGCTTGGTCGGGTCTGACTACATCAACAGAACAGGCAGCGGCAGCAGAAGCACAATCAGCAACAGTTACGCAACAGGAAGCGTATCGGGTACGAGCAGCTCTGTTGGTGGCTTGGTCGGGTATAACAATAGCATCACAATCAGTAATAGCTATGCAACTGGAAGCGTATCTAGCATAGGTGGCAGCTATGTTGGCGGCTTGGTCGGGCAGAATGCTATGGGCACAATCAGCAACAGCTACGCAACGGGAAGCGTTACTGGTAGTGGATATGTCGGTGGCTTGGTCGGGTATATTAGTAGCGGCACAATCAGCAACAGCTATGCAACGGGAAGCGTATCGGGTACGAGCAGCTCTGTTGGCGGCTTGATTGGGTATAATAATAGCGGTACAACAATCAGCAATAGCTACTACGATAAGGGAACCACTGGCGGAACAGACACAGGCAAAGGGATAGGCAAAACCACAGCAGAGATGAAAACCAAAAGCACTTACGAGGGCTGGGATTTTGAAAGCATCTGGGAAATCAATCCCACGATGAACAACGGCTACCCAATTTTGGTTTGGCAGAGTCCAAGCCATATTGCAAATGCCATTGTTTTTGCAATACCTGATCAGACATGGACAGGCAGCCAAATAACCCCAAAGCCAAGCGTGAACTTCAATGGAAATCTAACTGAGGGTACTGATTTTACATATGCCTACGACAATAATGTTCAAACGGGCACTGCAACCTTGAAAATAGTTGGCAAAAACAGCTACTACGGTCAAGCTAAGTTGGTAGAATTTAAAATCGTTGCTGCCGCCTGCGAAATAGGTTTTGCTGGCGGAACGGGAACAGATACTGACCCTTACATGATAGCAAATGCTAAAAACTTGGATGCAATCAGCAATTGCCTTGGCTATAGCTACTCGGGCAAATACTACGAATTGCAAAACGATATAGACTTGGGTGGCTACATTGCCAACACAAGTGCAGGCTGGCAGCCGATAGGGAATTTCAATGGCAAATTCAACGGAAATAGCCACAAAGTGTCTGGGCTTTGGATAAATAGACCTACAGAGAGTGAAATTGGCTTGTTCGGTTATACTTCTGGAGCAGAGATAAGGAACGTAGGTGTGGAGATTAACAATAGCAAGGGCGGTGTAGTAGGCAAACACAATGTCGGCGGCTTAGTCGGGTATAATTACAACAACAGCACAATCAGCGGCAGCTATGCAATTGGAAGCGTATCTAGCATAGGTGGCAACTTTGTTGGCGGCTTGGTCGGGCAAAACAGCGGCATAATCAGTAATAGCTACGCAATTGGAAATGTATCTAGCACGGGTAACAACAGCAACTATGTAGGCGGCTTGGTTGGAAGCCACAGTGGCATAATCAGCAACAGCTACGCAATTGGAAGCGTATCGGGAAGCGTATCGGTTGGCGGCTTGGTCGGAAGCCACAGTGGCATAATCAGCAACAGCTACTACAATAAGCAGACTTCTGGGCAAACAGACACAGGCAAAGGAATAGGCAAAACTACCGCAGAGATGAAAATCCAAAGTACTTACAATGGCTGGGACTTTGAAGGAATCTGGGAAATAAATTCAACGAAGAACAACGGCTATCCTACTTTGGTTTGGCAAAATCAGAATCATTTTGGAAATGCCGTAGTTGCCGCCATACCTAGTCAAACATGGACAGGTAGCCCAATAACCCCCACGCCAAACATCAGCTTCAATGGAAATAATCTAACTGAGGGCACTAATTTTGAATATGCCTACTATAATAATATTCAAACTGGCACGGCAACACTGAGAATAGTTGGCAAAGGCAACTATTCTGGTCAAGCTAAAATCGTGGAGTTTAAAATTGTCCCTGCCGCTTGTGGAACTGACTTTGCTGGCGGAACGGGAACAGATACTGACCCTTACATGATAGAAAATGCCAAAAACTTGGATGCAATAAGCAATTGCCTTGGTAGTGACTACTCAGGCAAATACTACGAGTTGCAGAACGATATAAACTTGGACAGTTACATCGCCAACACAAGCGCAGGCTGGCAGCCGATAGGCAATAATAGTAATAATTTCTATGGCAAATTCGACGGGAATGGGCATAAGGTGTCGGGGCTTTGGATAAACAGGCCTATGGCTAACTATGTGGGCTTGTTCGGTTATGCTTCTGGAGCAGAGATAAGGAACGTAGGTGTGGAGATTAACAATAGCAAGGGCGGTGTAGTAGGCAAAAACAATGTCGGCGGCTTAGTCGGGGTAGTCGGGATGAACATGAGAAGTACAATCAACAAAAGCTACGCAATTGGAAATGTGTCGGGTAATAACGGTGTCGGCGGCTTGGTCGGGGGGAATGACTGTGTGGCAGATAATAGTGGTGGTGGCTGTAATAACATCAGCACAATCAGCAACAGCTACGCCATGGGAAACGTGTCGGGTAACATCTATGTTGGTGGCTTGGTCGGGATGTCGGGCGGCACAGTTAGCAATAGCTATGCAACTGGTGGAGTATCTGGCACGAGCGGTAGCAATGTCGGCGGCTTGGTCGGGATGTTGTTGGGCGGCACAGTTAGCAACAGCTACTACGATAAGGAAACTTATGGCAGAACGGACACGGACAAAGGGATAGGCAAAACTACAGACGAAATGAAAACTCAAAGCACTTATGCGGGCTGGGATTTTACAAACATCTGGGAATTACACAGAAGCTATCCAATTTTAAAATGGCAGTCTGTAGGCAAAACTGTCTTAGAAGCAAATACCTTTGAATTAGCATCTCACCCCTATACAGGTTCTGCGATAGAACCCACCTCCTTTACCGTGAAATTTGGCGGGACAGAGCTCACAAAAAACACTGATTACACAGTCATTTATTTCAATAACAGGAATGCCGGAACCGCAAAAATCACAATCATAGGCATAGGAAATTATGTTAGTACAACAGAAGGAAGTTTTACAATAACAAAGAAACCCGTAACCATCACAGCATCGGCAAACAACAAAGTTTATGACGGCAACGCAACCGCTACAATTACGGGAACACCGATAATCAACGGAAAAATTGACGGAGATGTAGTAACAGTTGCCAATGGCACAGCTTCATTTAGCGATAAAAATGTTGGAACGGGCAAAACCGTAACATTCACCGGATTCTCCCTTAGCGGTACAGATGCAGGCAACTACACATACACGCAACCCGCTAGCGTTACCGCAAACATAACACCAAAACCCGTAACCATCACCGTATTTGTAGCCAACAAAGAATACGATGGCACCACAACCGCTACGATTACTGGAACCCCGACAATCAACGGAAAAATTACCAGCGATAATGTAACAGTTGTCAATGGCACAGCTTCATTTGACAACGCAAGTGTAGGAACCAGCAAAACAGTGACATTCAGCGGATTCTCCCTTACTGGCGCAGATGCAGGCAACTACACGCTTTCCGCGCAACCCGCAAGCGTTATCGCAATCATCACCGCCCAACCAACACCGACACCAACGCCTACGCCGACACCAACTCCAACTCCGCCTCCAACTGTTGTGGTAGATAAATGCGGAAATAGCACAATAAACTATGAAAAGCAATTCTGTTATAATGACAAAGTTTATTCGAAATGCAACGGTTCAGATTATGACCCTGAAACGAATAAATGCTCAGGCAGTGTTCTTCAGTACAAATGCGGGAAAAGCAGCTGGTATAACGAGGAAAAGCAATTCTGCCTTGATGACAAAGTCTATTCCCTATGCGGCGGCAGTTCGTATGACCCCTCTTATGAAAAATGCAAAAGCGGAGAAGTGATTCCCAATCCAACTCCTATTCTTCCTCCGCAAACCGCAAGCATAGGCAACATATTGGTACACACAACCAACAACGCAATCCTGCTCTCAAACCTACCCCAGGGCGCAAAGGTCGAGGCATACAACACCCAAGGCAAACTCGTATTCGCATCGGGCAAATCCTTGAATCGGGGTTCAGACAATTTGAAAATTCAGGTTCATGCAGGAATGTATATAGTGAAAATTAACTCCAAAACCATACGCATAGCAGTGAGGTAGCAGTAAACGCTGATTAAGTTGCTAGGCTAGTAGTTAGTGGCTAGTGGGGAGTGGTAAAACCTCAAAAAATCAAAAAAACGGGTATTTATGGAACGACTACTAGCTACTCCCAAACATTAAGTTAATCATTACTTACTATATTATACTTATGAAAAATATATCTAATAAAGCATTAGCTTTCGCCATTTTGTGCAGCCTCGGTGCTCACATATCTTTTGCTCAGTGCAATGCAAGTCTGTTTGCCGGTGGCACAGGCACGGAAGCAGACCCTTATCAAATTAGCACCCCAGAGCAATTGCAGAATTTGAATAAGTGTTTGAAGAACAGCCGAAACAACTATGTTTTGAATAACGATATTGATTTGACCCAGTATTTGCAGGGCGAAGGGAATAATGGCGGAGCAGGATGGAAGCCGATAGGTACCCTTCATAAGGGGTTTTATGGTAAGCTTAACGGGAATGGTCATAAGGTGACTGGGCTTTGGATAAGCAGACCTACAGAGGAAGTTGTCGGTTTGTTCGGGAAAGCATCAAAAGAAATCAGTAATATAAACGTAGAGATTGACTATTTTCTCAATGGAGGAGTCAGAGGTAGTGGCACGGTCGGTGGGTTGGTTGGATATAATGAGGGCATAATCAGCAATAGCTATGTCACGGGAAATGTGTCTGGTGAGTACGGTATTGGCGGCTTGGTCGGAGAGAACAACGGCACAATCAGCAACAGCCATACCACAGGAAATATATGGGGTAGCAAATTCACTGGCGGTTTGACCGGATACAACGGTGCCAAAGGCTCAATCAATGAAAGCTATGCCTCTGGGAATGTATTGGGTGGCTACTGTGGTTGTATTGGCAGCTTGGTTGGAGCTAACAAAGGCGAAATCAGCAACAGTAAAAGTGACAACGAAAGTAACAACAACTACGACAAACAAACCATCGCTATGACAGCAAAGGAAGCCCCGCCGATGCCAATGCCTATGTCTTACTCTAACATAGAACCCGAAATAGAATATGACCCTATCGCATTGCCCAACCCAAAACCCAACACCATCCAATTATCAAACCTACCCCCAAACACAAATGTTGAAATATACAACGCCCAAGGCAAACGTATATACTTCGGCAATTCTGAAAATTCTCAAATTCGAATTCCGGTTCAGACAAAAGGAATATATATTGTGAAAATAGGCTCCCAAACCATACGTGCGGTTGTGAAGTAGTTTTATTGAATTGCGTTTTACTATATTATACCTTATGTTAGAACGCAAAATAATCTTATTGCTTGCGGTACTTGCATTTGTATCGCTTTTTGGGGGGTCCTGCGCTAATCAGCCCTCTGCCTTGCCAGAAATGCCTTTGACAAATCCTAGTGCAACAATTGCATTTTTTGGTGAAGGCAATACGAGCTACGATATGAGGCGCGAATATGCGTTTGCAATGCAGAAAGCAGGCTACTACAATTTTGTTCTGGAAAATTTTTCGGATCAACAATTGGAAAATCCCGTTGAAATTCGCTTGGATTATAGCGAAGAAAAGGGTTCATTCACCGGAATTCCCATTCAAGTTATAAAAGCCGAATTCTTAAAGAACGGTAGCTCTTGGTTCAAACTAACATTAAAAGAGCATAGCGATAAGCTGAACTTGCACCCACGTGGCAAAATCACAGAAAAGAAATATCGCCAAAAAATTCTTTTGGAAAGATTTATGGAAGAATTGAAAAGGGTAAAATCTGAAGAGCCTATTGAAAAAAGAGAGGGATAGTGCCAAACTATGCAGCGGTTGCCGAAATTTGCATACCCAACACAACTCTGGACAGTTTGTCTTATGGCATAGACGAGAATATTAAAAAAGGCTCGGTTGTTTGGGTATCTTTAAGAGGGCGCAAAAAACCTTTGCTCGCTCTTGTTTTGAATGTTCACAAAAATTTTCCGAGCTTTGAACTAAAACCTGCAATAGCGCACGAGTCCGGCTATGTATTCTCTGAGCCTTATATAGAAAAACTTTTGTGGTGTGCAAATTATTATATGTGCTCCACGGGCGAAGCCTTAACTGCATTTTTGCCAAAAGAATTGGAGAAATATCTATGCACGCCCCCTTAACGCCCGAACAGCAAAACGCCCTTGATGTGTTAAGCGATATGCTGCAAACAAGCGGATTTAGAGGCGCGTTGCTGCACGGAGTAACGGGTTCTGGCAAAACACGAGTTTATTTGGAACTAGTGAGCAAAGCACAAAGGCTTGGAATGAAAACCCTTATACTTGTTCCAGAAATAAATTTAACCCCGCAAACAAAAAAACGATTTGAAGATTTTTTAGGCTGCGAAATTCCAATTTTGCATTCCGCATTAGGAGCGCGTGAAAAACGCGAGGCGTGGAGAAAATTATTAAATAAAGAATCGAATGTTTTAATGGGCACCCGCTCCGCAATTCTCACCCCCTTTGAACCTCAACTCATAATAATAGACGAAGAACACGATTCTTCTTACAAACAGCAAGACCCTGCCCCACGCTACAATGTCAAGGAAATGGCTTTTCATATTGCGCACAAATACAGCGCTCTTGTGGTTTTGGGTTCTGCAACACCTTCTTTGGAATCATACAGCAACGCAAAAAACGGCAATCTCAAACTTATAGAAATGAATGAACGCCCCGGCGGTCTTCCACTTCCGCAAGTGCTTATAACCGATATGAAAGAGCAGAGAAAAAAACAAGACAAAGATTTAATGCTCTCCCCTATTTTGCGCGATGCCCTTTCCCAAACCATTTCAGAAGGCAACCAAGCGATAATTTTGCTGAACCGCAGAGGCTACAGTGCAAACAGAATTTGCGAGGAATGCGGAGAATCCTTGGAATGCAAAGACTGCAACGTAACCTTAGTTTATCACAAACAATACGGCAAACTGATGTGCCACTATTGCGGAAAACTTTATCCCGCAGACATTTCCTGCAAATGCGGTTCAAAAAAATTCGTATTCTGGGGTAGCGGCATAGAAAAAGCCGAGGAAGAAATCAAGGAATGGTTGCCAAACGCAAAAATCATCCGCATGGATTCCGATACCACAGGCAAAATAGGAGCAACCGAAAAACTCTTGCAAAAATTCAGAAACAAAGAAGGCAATATTCTTTTAGGAACTCAAATGGTAGCAAAAGGTCACGATTTTCCAAGCGTCTCTCTAGTTGGCGTACTATGTGCAGACATAGGAAGCTCCATTCCAGATTTTCGTGCAAACGAAAGATATTTTCAGCTTTTAACACAAGTAGCAGGCAGAGCAGGACGTTTTCTAAAAAATTCCAAAGTGATAATCCAAACATTCTGCCCCGAAAACCCCGTTATGCAATTTGCCATAACCCACGATTACAAAGGCTTCGCCGCCCGCGAACTTGCCGACAGGCAAGAAGCCTCCTACCCCCCATTCTGCAAAATATCACAAATAAGAATCCAAGGAAAAAACAAAACCAAGGTCGAAACCGCCGCATCCGTTGTAGGGGCAACCCTACGTGGCTGCCCCTACAACCCAACGGTTTTAGGTCCCACAGAACCATATATTTCCCGTGTGCAAAAAAATCACCGTATGTCAATAACAATAAAAACCGCAAACGCAACAGATATGAAAAACGTAATTAAAAGCGTCCTTGCAAATCCAGCGGTTGTGAAGGCGGCAAAGGGAGTGGAGATGCGTGTGGATAGGGATTGTTAAAGATGATTTTCTACATTTACTCTTAAAAATGGGAAAAAATATAGGAGAAAAAGTTATGTTCTGTTCAAATTGCGGATATGAATTGAAAGAGGATACGAACTTTTGCCCTAATTGCGGTTTATCTCGCAGAAATAAACTAAAAAACAATATGAACTTTTGCCCCAACTGCGGAACAAAGGTCACGACTACAATTCCTAGTGTCTCTAACATCCCTAGTACCCCTTTTATTGACCTTGAGGGCAGGGCGTATAAAACAGTAAGAATAAACGACCAAGTTTGGATGGCAGAGAATCTGAATTATGGGGTCGATGGTAGCAAATGCTATGGCGAAGATAGTGAATTGTCAAATGATGAAATACAAGCTAACTCCGACAAATACGGTCGTCTTTACGATTGGGAAACAGCTAATAAAATCTGCCCGAGTGGTTGGCATTTGCCGAATAATGATGACTGGAATGAATTGAATAGTTACATATGCAACGGAATTCCCACGAAAATTTCAAAGGTTGGTAAATATATTAAGGCAAGGGAGGGTTGGAATAGTTGGTATGACAGTAAAGGAAAAGAAAAATCTGGCAACGGTGAGGATAGGCTCGGTTTTGCAGCATTGCCAGGCGGTTGCTACGACAGTTCGTATAATAGATTCGAACTTGCAGGTGAATACGGTTGTTGGTGGAGTGCTACAGAGGATTGGCATAACAAAGTCGAATACAGCCACATTGACAGTAGTAAAATCTTAACTCCATCCTATGCTACTCATGCTTACTACTTCTATATGAACCATAAGAACTATACCATAGAATGGAATAGCAGAAATAAAAGGGACTTGTGCAGTGTTCGTTATGTAAAGGATTGAGAGGAAATTTCTATATTTATACCCAATTATGTCTTTATACAGTAAAACAATTTTTGGCAAGGCTTGCGGTGCAAGCTATAAAAGCAGTTTTTCCCATTTGCCTTTTATGCCCTCATACGTGCCAAATAAACCTCCCTTTTTCTCGCTCGGCAAAAATCACTCCGAGTCGCAGATACGCAATTCTAACATTATTTGTGACGCAATAGAAGGCATTTCTATAGGTTACTATGACCCCCCCCCCCCCCCCCCAGAATAAACGCGGATTTTCTCGGCTCCGTTGGCAGGATGTTATGAATATGGCAAAATCATTTTTCATTTTGCTACTTTTTGCCTTTGCCGCTCACGCACAGGTGCAAAAGCCTATTGCGATATTGAACACTGTGGATGACAGCAAACCAGAGCTTGATTTCACGGAATTAACCTATTTGACCAGTAGGCTACGCGAAATAGCTGTGAAAATGTTGCCCGAAGATAAATATGATGTTTTGACCTCGGAAAGAATAATAGAAATACTGGGTCCAGAGAGAAAAGAAGAATGCAAAAATAAATGTATGCTAGAGATGGGCAAGGAAATAAGCGCAGATTATATTGGTCAGGCGAGGCTGGGTCGCTTGGGTGGTAATTTGACCATCACTATGAATTTGTTTAACGTTGTTAGAGGCAATTTAATCGGTTCCTTCACGGGCGAAGCTAAAGACCTATCTGGTTTGCTAACAGTAATAAACGAAAATGCGCCAGCAATGTTCAGGAAAATGCTGGGTATTTCAAGCGGACCCATTTTTGAACCAGGCATATACAATGCGCAAACATCTGGCGGTGATTACGAATTTGCAGGCGAAAAACCTTATTTGGTAAATATATCAAGCGACCCAGAAGGAGCCAATTTGAGTTTTAATGGAATACCTGATGAGCGTTGCGCGAAAACACCGTGCGGAGTTGAACTTAGGGAAGGTAGTGTTCGCATAATTGCTGTATTGGAGCAATACGAAAGAGCAGACACAACTGTTTCCATTAAACAGAATAATCAGAGCATACGCATTCGGATGAAGGCGAATTTCGGGGTATTGGAGATAAAGCCAGCTTATTCGGATGGCATTGGCAGAGATGAGCGATGGAGTTTGACCATAAATGGCAAAACCTTTTCCTCTTTTGAAAACAGGCTTTCACCCAATAAATATAGCGTGGAACTTAGCCATAGGTGTTATGGGGATATAAGTTTTGAGGCAGGTATAAACAAGGACAAGCGTGAAGTTTTTGATATGGCAAGTCAAATAAGGCTGAAAAAGGGTGGTTTGGTTTTGAGTGCGGAAGCGGATGGCGAACCCGTTAGCGAGCCTGTTTTTGTGAATGGCAAGCAGGTTGGAGAAACGCCTTTCAGCGGCGCCGTTCCGTTGTGTGCGAAAGTGGAGATAGGTAAAGACAGAGAAATGGTGGATATTAAGTTGGAGCATAATGATAAGGTTACGCATACTGTCAAGAACATAGGTGGTGTGAGTGGTGGTTACCTTACCGATTCACGTGATGGCAAGAGATACAAAGTTGTGAATATAGGTAGGCAGATGTGGATGGCGGAAAATTTGAATTACAATGCAAACGGTAGCAGGTGTTATGCCAACAAATCTGCCAACTGTGACAAATATGGGAGATTGTATAATTGGGAAACTGCTAAAACTGCTTGTCCTAAAGGCTGGCATTTGCCAAGCGGAAAAGAGTGGGATGTATTGGAAGCAACTGTTGGTGATGAAAAAATAGCAGAAAAAGTCTTAAGGGCTAAGAGTGGCTGGAACAGCAATAACGGCACGGATGCCTATGGCTTTTCCGCCCTGCCAGGCGGCTACGGCGATTCGGAAGGCTATTTCGGCAGTGGCAGTAGTAGCGTCTATTGGATACCCAAGGATATCAGTAGCAGTGACGCCTACCTTCAGGGTATGTACTACCTCGGCGAGCGTATACGCCGAAGCAAAGATGCTAAGAGCGTCTTGTTTAGTGTACGTTGTTTACGAGACCAAATAGATGTTGATTATAACGTTCCTACAAGCATAGATAATGATTGGGGGATTAATAAAGCGGAGAAGCATGACCGCGATCTTCTTAGAGAGCCGATGATTGGTATTGGCTTTGGGTACTTAAATGTAGGAAATATAGATCCGGCATATAATAAAAACAATAGTGTTTTATCCATAAATCCTGAATTTGTGAGTATTTTTGACGGTCATTTAAGGTTTGGAGCGGATGTTGATTTTGGTTTTATAGAAAAGAAAGAAGACAACGACTCAACTACACGTACATACTCATGTAGAGGAGGAGCTTCAGCAAAGTTATCATTGGGTAAATATAATTGGTTGTACTTGACAACAGGAGCCGGTTGGTACGTTGATAAATCGCACTCTGACCCATCATTCTCAATCGGTGGTGGACTTAGATTACTTTTCTTCGTTGATATGCAATATTACATAATATCAATGGATAATCGTAATGCGAATTATTGGACAATAAAAGGCGGTCTTTCATTACCCTTTTATAGTATGTTGAGGGATATGAAGGAAAAATCTGAGCAAAGTGGGGATGAGAGAAAAGTGAGAAGGAGAAAATGAATATTCTCAAAATATTGTTAGATTTATGATTGGTAAATGTAGCAAATAATTGTGCCAATGGTGGCACGAACTCGCCAAGCCTTGTGTTCCCAAGGGTTTGGATGTGGAAAATAAGTGGGAAATATAGGAGTTAGAAAATGAAAACAATATTCTCCATTTTTGTTATAATGGCGACTACGCTAACAAGCATTGCATTTGCACAATCCGCTTGCGATATTGAAACCAAGAAAGCGAAAGCTATTTCCGATAGATGCAGCCAAACTTACACAAGCAACCAAGTCAAATATAACAAATGCTTGGAAAAATATAAAGTTCCATCTCTATTAAAACAAATTAAAAGTGCTCAAACAAAATGTTCACAAAAAACTCAATCTCAAATAGCCAAAGCTACAGACGACTATACAAAATGCCAAGAAGCCAGTAACTATATAAAATGTGCACAAGAATATCAATCTCAAGCAACCAAAGCTAAAAGCGACTATGCCGAATGTCCAGGAGCTAGTAGTCAGACTAAATGCCTACAAGAACATCAAGCAAGACTAATGCAAATTCAAGCAACAAGTGGATTGGCTAAATGTATGGAAGAATATAAATCCCAATTAGCTCAAGGAGTTAAAACCGCTGTAAATGATTATACAAAATGTACGGGAGCAGCCCAAGCAATATATGCCGAAGCTACGAGTGATTACACTAAATGTTTGGAAGACAGTGGCTATAACAGATGCCAGCAAGAATATCAAGCCCAAACAAACAAATCTACAAGTGACTACGCCAAATGTTTGGAAGACAGTGGCTATAACAAATGCCAGCAAGAATATCAAGCCAGATTAACACAAGATAGAGAATGCTCGGAAGAGTATAAAGCTCTATCAGAAAAAGTTACAAGTGGTCAAACCAAATGCCAGCAAGAACAAGAATCTCAGGTTCAGCAAGTAAAAATTGATACCAAAGCACAGACCAAATGTATGCAAGAATATATAACCCAAAAAGCAAAAGCAGACAAAATATGTCCTAGCCCAGTTCATATATCTGAGTTAGAAAAAAGAGGCGATGTTTATTTTATGAAAAATAAACCATATAGCGGAAAAGTTAATTGTTCAGATTGTTATCCATGTGGTTATAGTTGTGATGCAAATATGAAAGACGGAAAATTCCACGGAAAACTTTTAGAAGGAGATGAAGAAGGTTATTCACTTATTGGAAATTATATAGACGGTAAGAAGCAAGGAGAATGGAAATGGAGTCATGATGATTACTTCTACGGTAACGAGAGTAGTGGAGTAGAATACTACAAGGACGGCAAGGAACATGGAGAATGGAAATCGTTTTACGGAAGTGGGGAATTGAAAAGCATAGAGCGTTACAATAATGGTAAAAAACACGGAGAATCTAAAGGATTTTACATAAACGGAAATTTACAATCTGTAACCAATTATAAAAATGGAAAACTTCACGGAGAAATGAAAACATTTGACTATGATGGAAAATTAATAAAAACGATTAATTACATAGACGATGTGGAACAAAAACAATAGGAGAAAAGGTATGAAAAAGGTAAAGTTAACACTCATCGCAACGGCAATGGTTCTCTGCTTCGCTTGCGGAAACAAAACAGACACAGATTTTTCAATAATCCCAGTTAAAGGGACAAATGGGGAGTATCAGTACATTGATCTTGCCCAAAAAGGACTAAGTGAGTTATGTCAGCGAAGCCAAAAAACTTGCATCATAGCAAGCGCATATATCCAGCAATCCTGTTAATCCTTTAATCGGGTGAATCGGGGTTCTGACAAAAGAAATTTTCTACATTCCCCCCATTAGGGAATATTCTTCACCTACATTCCAGTCGCCCTAATGCAAATAAGTATAACAGACACTTGGTAAAGGTTTTACAGATGGGCGTTTTTTATTGTTCTGGTAAAACCTCAAAATTAGGAGATAGCGTTATGGGCAATATACCAATAATCGGAATTTAATTAGAACTATTCCGCTATGCAGTTGCTGGGCGAATTTGTCTACGGAGGTGATTCTCAATGTCGGATAAAGTATAGCCTTTCTTTATGAGGTCTAGAATTTCCTCGCGCTCATCTTCCCTAGCTTCCTCACACCTAACCTCAATGGCTTCATCCATATTCCATTCGCCTCGCAACATATTCTCAACCTCCGAGCTGTGCCTTTCCAGAAAAGATACTAAAATATTTTTGCTTATGCAAGTTTTCACTGCCAATTTGATTGCCTCACGAAGCTCCATAGACTTTAAATTCTCTTTTATCTCAGATATGAACTCCTCGTAACCGCTCAGAACAGGGCTTCTGCTTGCCATCTCCGCATTACGACCCTTATTTATGTTGTAAACCCTTACCACAAGCTCCAAATATAAGTCGGGGGTTTTAAACTTGAAGGAATCGGATAATTTAAGTTCCTTGTAATCGGGAAATTTTTTATCTCCGTTGTACAGAACTATGAATTCTGGAGATGGTATCATTATCCTTTTTTCCTTATAAAGGTTTTTTCTGTCAACTATTATATCGTATTCCGCTGACAAATACTGGAGCATCCTAAGCGGCATATTGTTATTGACCGAAGATTGGTGCTCAATGAGTACTATAAGCCTGTCTTCCATCACAAAGGCTATATCGTTGATTTGATTCATATAAAGCACATCCGAGAGAGTGACTATCTCTATCTTTGTGCTTTCTGGGTAGCTTTTGCCGCTAATTGCGCTATATAGCTCCAAAAGATTGCTTTTTTCGCTGAAAAGCCTTGTGAACACACTATCCTTATGATTGCGGTTTGTTCTAGCCTCGGTCATATTGAACCTCCATTTTTTTCTTGTTACTTGTTAGACGTAAAAAAACGGAAAAAAAATTCAGAAATCGTTATTTTGCAAACATCTGTTGACATTTTTGTGCATTTTTTTCCAAAATTAACATAATTTTCTAAATTTCAATAAAAAACAAGGAGACAGACAATGAAAATACAACTCCCAAAAATCGCGTTAACTGCCATTGCAGTAACTTTCGCACTATCAATAGCTTCTGCCTCTAACATTCCCAAATCTTGCGTAGAAGAAATCATAACAATTTCTAAAGGAAACGGATTTGATATGCAAAAATTCATAACCGACTTGCCACTAGCAGTGGGAAAAGCGAAATTGCAGGCAAAAGCACCTTTTGGCAAACCCAAAGATAGCGATAAAATGGATATAGGCATGACATTCGGCTGCCTTAAATCTTTTCCAGAATCTCTCGATGAAATACAATCCTTGCTTAAAGATGTTGGCTTAGAAACGATAAAAAACATGGTAGCAAATAAATTGGGAACTTCAGTAAAAAAAGAAAATGATGCTGGTACTGCCAATGTAATCGCAGATCAACATTTCTCAGTGGATAAATTTTCAAAGAACTATGCCAGCATTAGTGCTGGTACCAGTAATAATAATAGTAGTCCTACTCTAAAAAAATGCGATGCAGTATTTAATCCTAACAAAAAATTTTGCTATGATGGCGGAATTTATGATTTATGCGATGGCATGTCTTATAATCCCACAACTCATATTTGTTCAGGTGATATTGCCTACCGTGCGCTATGCAACGAAACTCAATATAATCCGTTAAAACAAAAATGCGAAAACAATACCCTATTTTCAGTATGTGGAACAACTTCTTATAACCCTGCAACGCACGGTTGCAAAGACAATGCTGTATTTGTATTTCCAAAATGTGGAACAACCTCTTATGACCCAACAACACACGGTTGCAAAGACAATGTTGTGCTTGCAAAATGCGGAGAAATATTTTATGACTCCAAAACTTACGTATGCAAAAAAGATTTTGTGCTTGCAAAATGTGGAACAATCCTTTATGACCCGATAACACACGATTGCAAAGACAATGTTGTATTTGCAAGGTGCGGGGAAACCCTTTATGACCCAAAAGTATTTGGTTGCAAAGACAATGCTGTGTTTGCACTTCCAAAGTGTGGGGATATTCCTTATAATCCAGCAACGCAAGGCTGTAAAGACAATGTTGTGCTTGCAAAATGCGGAACAACTGTTTATTACCCAGCAACGCAATTATGCAAAAACAATACCGTCCTTACAAGATGCGGAGCAACCGAATTTTATAACCCCCAAACGCAAGAATGCAGATACGGAGCCGTGTTTGAAAAATAATTTTCTATATTATCCCAAAAAGGAGTAAATAAAAATGAAACAAGTAGTGGGTGTCGGTGCAGCGTTGATAGATTTGATAGCTTCGGTTAGCGAAGAATGGGTTGTTAGGCAAAAAAAGCCAAAAGGTGGCATGAACTCCGTGAATTGGGGGGAATTGGGGCACATTTTGGGCAATGTTGAAGATATTTCAATTATACCTGGCGGCTCTGCCAGCAACACCATGATTGGTTTGGCTAGGCTTGGAGGCAAGGCTCGCTTTGTGTGCAAGGTTGGCAACGACGACTTTGGCGATACATATTCCTTGAATCTGTATCGGAATGGAGTAGAGGGCTATATACGCAAAAGCTCAACCCCTACAGGGCGAGTGCTTTCTGCCGTTACCCCAGATGCCCAGCGCACAATGTTTACCTTTTTGGGAGCATCTTCGGAGCTTCTCCCTGCAGAGATTAGCGAAGCGCCCTTTTCAGGTGCTAACTTTCTCTATTTGGAAGGATATCTGGCGTATAATCCATCCATACTTTTGCATTGCATTCATATAGCTAGGTCTAAAGGTTTGGAGGTGGTATTTGATTGCGGCTCTTTTGGAGTTTTGCAAGATTGCCGCTTTATAATAGATAAACTTATAGAAGAGCGCAGCATAGATATTTTAATAGCAAATGAAGATGAAGCTCGCATATTGACGAGAGTAGAAGAAGATCTTGCCTGCATGGAAATGACTAAAATGGCTAAAATAGCCGTTATTAAAATTGGCAAAAGAGGTTCCATTATAGGCTTGAAAGATGAAATAATAAGAATAGATGCCTTTCAAGCCAAAGCCATAGATACAACAGGGGCGGGCGACCTTTGGGCAGCGGGTTTTTTATATGGCTATTTAAACGACTGGCCCCTCGAAAAATGCGGAGAGCTTGCCTCTGCGTCTGCCGCCGAAGTTGTGCAGATTATGGGCTCCACCATTTCAGATGAAGCTTATGAAAGGCTTATTGGAATTCGAGATAAAATATCGAATAGTTTAAAATAATTGCTATATTTTCTCCTTTATGCAACAAAAAACTATTTCCGTATTTTTCGTATTGCTGCTCTGTGCTTTGAGTTTTGCTCAGGATAGTGTTTCTTATTACGGTCACAATACTGGTATTTTAGAATTGCAAAGTCCTGTGCCCGTGGGGGTGTGGCTTAACGAGCAAGCCGTTGGCAACACGCCATTTTTAATGGAAGTGCCAGCTGGCTGGGCAATTTATTCCTTGCGCTCTCCTGGTTATTGGACAGAATCGTATCTTGCAAATTTCGTTAGGGGCGTGAAAATTTTGCATGAAGTTCAATTGAAAAAAAGTACAATTCCGGTAATTGAAATTCCAGATGTATCTCGCATAAACGATTTGCGCGTATTGGAAAATATGTACGATAGCTTGGTTAGACCAAAATATTATGTACCTGTGCCAGATTCTATATGCTTGGCGCGTTTTGTGGCAGATTATCCCCTGCCAATTTCTGCGCCAGAACCACTCAAAGATAACTCTCCCCAGTATCGCCACTACTTTGATGTTTACTTAAAAGAAAGGCAGCTCTCTTTTAACGAATGGTATGAAAATTGCTCAAGTTCCATGCATAAAAATATGACGGCAATTTTCACCCGCATTGCAGAGCTTGGAGAAGAACAGGTGAGCGGATTTGTTCCAGTTGTTGCGGCAAATTTTGAATCCACTGGGCTTAACGGTTTAAAAGGAAATTTGGAACTTTACTTTTACTCTCCAGATGCTCGTGCCGAAGTTGCTTGGAAAGGCACTTGGGAGCACGATTTTTTAACCGGAAACGATTTGGTTAAAGCCTTGCTGGCAAGCGCACCGCTTGCCCTTGCTTTTTTAACAGTTCAAAACAATACGGTTTGGATTCCCATTGAAGACGGCTATTCAAGGCGTTATTACAAATATTCCGAACTCAAAGTAACTTGGAATGGCTTATCAATTCCTCTCAAGGGTGAATTTATTTTACCAGATTATATTCGTATTCGACCAGAAGTTGTTAGATGGTTGGCAGAAAAGCCTCATCAACAAATTGTTGTTCCAGAAAAAACGACAATGTACGCAGAGCTTGCTAAAATTCCAGGAGGCACATTCAAATACAAAGGCAGAGACACAGAAATTAAACCTTTCACTATTAACACAAGTGCCATAAACCAAGAATTGTACAAAGCCAAATGCGGCGAAAAAGATTTTGGCAAATACAAAGGCGACTCGCTCCCTGCGCATAGCGTAACTTGGACAGAAGCGAATAAATGCTGTACCTTGCTCGGTGGAGAGCTTCCTTCTGAGGCACAATGGGAATATGCCGCAAGAGCAGGTTCCCCATATCCGTATTACTGGGCAAGCAGCATAAACGCAAAAGATTATGCGGTGTTTGGCGAAAAAAAGCCTGTGGCTGTGCGCAGCAAAAATCCCAATGGCTGGGGGCTTTACGATATGTTTGGCAATGTTGCCGAATGGGTTAAAGATGATGGCTTTTGGTATGGCAAATATAAATTCTTAAAAGGCGGAAGTTACAAATCCGATGAAATAACCCTAAACGTTGAAAACGCAGTAGAAGAAGATGCCCGCTATTGGGGAACTCACGTTGGGTTCAGGTGTGTGTACGGAAATTAGCTAAGAAAGTTTATCTCTAAAAGCTTCGTAAGAGAATTTTTTTACCAAGTTAAATTTATTATTCTTCCAAATTCCTATGGAAGGATGTTTTACTCCGTTGAAGAAGGTCGTTTTCACCATTGTGTAGTGAATCATATCTAAAAAAACTATTCTGGAGCCTATTTTCAAAGGTCTGTCAAAAGAGTAATCTCCGGCTATGTCTCCGGCTAGGCAGGAATTTCCGGCAAGCCTGTAAGTGTATGGCTTAATCCATATCATACCGCTGTTCAAAACCATAGGGCGGTATGGCATTTCTAGGCAATCTGGCATGTGGGCAGATACAGATACATCTAAAATGGCAATATCCATTTCGTTGCGCACAATGTCTAAAACGGTGGATACAAGTTCTCCGGTTTGCCAGCCAATGGCTTCGCCCGGTTCAAGGATAACCTCTACACCCGGATATTTTTTGTGGAATTTATTCAGAATGCCTATAAGCCTTTCAACATCGTAATCGGCTCTTGTTATATGGTGACCGCCGCCAAAATTCACCCATTTCATTTTTGGAATCCAATCGCCGAAATTGTAATACACCTTTTCCAAAACGTCTTCCAGAGCATCTGCATTTTGTTCGCAAAGAGCGTGAAAATGCAAGCCTTCAATGCCATCTAAAAGCTCTGGTTCGAATTCCTTTCTCGTTACACCAAGCCTGCTGTAGCGACCCGTAGGGTTGTATAAATCCACTTCAACGCTGGAATATTCGGGGTTTATTCTTATGCCTGCGCTCACTTTCTTTTTTAGAGTTTCTTTTTTATATAAATTCCACTGGGAAAAACTATTGAAAGTTATGTGGGTTGCATAGCTTAAAATTAGCTTGATTTCGTTTGCCATATATGCCGGTGCGCATACGTGCACTTCTTTTCCCATTTTTTGATGAGCTAGCAAAACCTCGTTCAGGCTGCTGGCTGTGGCACCATCCAAATACGTTGAAACAAGAGGGAATGTTTTCCAAAAGCTAAAACCCTTCAAAGCGCATATTACTTTTGCATTTCCCTTTTTTTGCACCTTTGCGAGTATTTCCAAATTCCGCAAAAGCCGGCTTTCTTCAAGCACATAGCAAGGCGAAGGAACTACTGAATAATCTATCATATTTTAATATAAGTGTTTTGGGTTGGCGTGTTTTCTACGGCTTTTGATACAGAGTCTATGATTGAAGACATTTTTAGAGGTTCGTGCACAAAGTCTATGTTATTTATATCTATTATTAAAACGGGACTCGCTTTGTAATGGAAAAAATAGCGGTCGTAAAGGGCGGCTAGTTTGTGCAGATACTCTTTGTTTATACCTTTGTCTGCTGCCTTGTCAACATCGCCATTAGTTATTTTCAGTTGCTCTGTTTGTTTTAGCCTACTTTGGATTCTGCGGTATAGGGTATCTTCGCCTGCCCTTAAATAAACTACGAAATTGGGTTTTATGAACTTTTTTGAAGATTCTATAAGGATATCCCTAATATTTTGATAAAGTTTCCATTCCTGCTCATCTTCTATGGTTAGCTCTGCAAAAATATCGTTTTTCTCAAAAATGAAGTCTGCCGCATAAATACTGTGCTCTACAAACATTTCCGGTTGTTTAAGGGTTTTTTGCAAGGCTTCGCATTGTTTATAACGCGAAAGCATAAAGGAAACTTGAGTTTGGAAGGCATATTTCTTTTTATCTTCGTAAAATTGGCTTAAGAAGGGACCTACCGCATCAAATTCTTCCCTAAATGAGTGCAGAACATGCCTGCCATACTCCTTTTCAAGTGCATCTAAGAGAGCAGATTTCCCAACTCCAATCGGACCTTCTATTGCAAAAAACACAAAATTCATACTCTGGATAGTAATGTAGAAATTTTATATATTTACTTTAATATGACCTCATATACTTTTTTAAGACTCAAAGCGTTAGTTTTCATAGTGCTTATCCCCATACTTGCGTTTGGAACTCCAACTGACAATTCTCAATCTGATTATTGGCTGTCTAAAATGACCGTAGAAGAGAAAATAGGTCAGTTGCTTATGATTCGCTTGCATTGGAACGCAAAAGAAGTGGACGCAAAGACAAAGGAACTGTTGAAAGACGTTCCCGTGTGTGGAATAGCCTTGTTTCGCGACAATATGGAAAATACCGGGCAGATTCAAAAACTCACAAAAGATTTGCAGTCCCTTGCCCGTTTGCCGCTGTTTATCGCCATAGATGAAGAGGGGGGGCGAGTATCGCGGGTTGGCAAGTTCTTTGACAAACCCACTCCGCCAGCGTATGAGATTGGAAAAAAAGGTGATACGGCAATTGCATCTGCCACTGCCCGCATAATTGCCAAGCGACTTACCCAGCTCGGAATTAATATGAACTTTGCCCCCATTGCCGACATCTGGAGCAATCCAGTTAATACGGTTATAGGAAACCGAGCATTCGGCAAAGAACCGGATATTGTGGGAGAAATGGTAGAAGCAACGGTGCGAGGTTTTGCATCGGAAGGGGTGTTATCTGTAACCAAACATTTCCCAGGACACGGAGATACCAAAGAAGACAGCCATAACCAATTAGCTATTTATCCTCATGGGCACGAACGCTTTAATCAAATAGAAGCCCTGCCCTTTATAAAGGCATCCAAAGCTGGTACTGATGGGATAATGGTAGGTCATATTATCACGCCTGCTTTTAAAGAATCCGATAACCTCCCTGTAACTTTTTCAAATTTCTGGTTACAAAATATTCTGCGCAGGGAAATAGGTTTTGATGGGCTAATCATCACCGACGGGCTGGATATGCGTGCTCTAACCGATAATTACACCGCTGCCCAAATAATTATAGGTACATTTCTTGCTGGAGCAGATATACTGCTTATGCCCATAAACCCCAAAGTTGCATATCAGGCTCTTTTAGACGGCTATAAATCCGGTTTGTTCGACGAAAATAGGCTTAATCAATCTGTGCGGCGCATATTGAAAGCAAAGGAAAAGTTTTCTATATTCCCCCTATGAAAAGGAAATTTTCTGCTTCAAAAGGCGAATCAAAAAAGGCTGCCAAAGAGCACAGCGGTTGGTGGGGTGATGGTCCAGTTTTTGTGTTTTTGTACGATAAACGCAAAAAAGAAGCCATAACCAATGGCAAGGCAAAGGAAATTCTGCAATTCGTGAACGATTCCGAACATGTTTTGCACGAATCGGAGGCACTCCGCATAATAAGGATTAACAACGAATATTCTCACCCTGTTCTTTTTGTTGACACAGGAAAAGAAACTGGGCTGAATTTGCTTGACCACCTGCGCATGGCAGGTTATCGCTTGGCTAAATGGGCAGAAAACAATTCGGTTAAAACTTTGATGATTCCGCCACTCAAAGGCGATTCCCAAAAAAAGAGAAATGCAATTTTACAGGGCCTTTGCCACGCAAGCTATGCTTTTGATAAATATAAAAGCAAAAAACACGAAAAAGCAGATGTTGAATACCTATTTGCAGACGATATGGAAATAGACGGAAACTCGCTTCAGTCTTTGTTCTCTGGAATAGATCTCGCAAAAAATTTGATAAATGAGCCAGGATGCAGCCTAACGCCGGTAACTGTGGCAAATATCGCAAAAGGCGTAGCTGAAAAATATGGTTTGAACATAAAAATTCGTGGGGAAAACGAATTAAAAAGAGATAATTATAACGGGATTTTAACCGTTGGGCGAGGCAGCAAAAATAAACCTGCTATGGTTACCATAAGCTATGCGGCAAAACACAGAAAAAACATTAAAATGGCTCTTGTTGGCAAAGGCATAACTTTTGATACTGGTGGCATACGCCTTAAAACCCAAGATAAAATGTACGAAATGAAAAGCGATATGTCTGGAGCTGCAATAGTGCTTGCTGCCATACAAGTTATAGCAGAACTTAAATTCCCAATAGCAGTGGATGCTATTCTATGCCTCGCAGAAAATCGCCCTGGAGAAAATGCGGTTTTGCCCGGAGATATTTTCAAAGCAAAAAATTGAAAGTCTATTATGGTGGAAAACACCGATGCCGAAGGCAGGCTTGTTTTGATAGATGGGCTGGCAGAGGCGGCAGAGCTTGGCGCAACCCACATAATAGACATAGCAACCTTAACAGGGGCAATACAGCGCGCACTTGGAAATTCCATTGGTGGGCTATTTAGCAATAGCGAAGGGCTTGCCATAACAATAACAGAATCTGGCGAAGAGTGTGGAGAAAAATGGTGGAGAATGCCACTAGACGAGGAATACTCAGAAAGTTTGAAAGACAAAGTTGCCGATATTCGCAATATAGCCGATGGCGGTCCCGGTGCTATAACTGCCGCTTTGTTTTTGAAAGAATTTGTGAAAAAAGATTTGCAATGGGCGCATTTGGATATTGCAGGGGTTGCATTCACCGCAAACGGTTATAAATATACCGAGCACGGTGCAACTGCATTTGGATTAAAAACCATTGTTGAAACGGTAAAAAGATATTCCGCAGACGAACTGCGCTGATAAAGGTTGCTGAATTTAAAAAAGGAGCAAAGAAATATGTTTAAAGCCACAGACTCATTACCTGTTTTAGCATTAGCGGCTTTCAATAGGCCTGGTTTCAAGGGCTTCTTTCACAGAACTGGTGAAGAATGGGTTTGCTACGATTCAAAGAATTTGCAAGATAGCATTTATTTCTTTAGCCTTGCCTTGAAAAAAATTGGAATTGGCAAAGGGGTTGGAGTTGGAATAATCGCGCCTAGTTCGCCAAAATGGTTTATTGTTGATATTGCAACGCAAGTTTGTGGCGGTTATGTTGTGCCTCTGTTTTCAAACATATCCTCTGAATATTTTGAATTTCAAATTAAAGATGCTCAAATAAAAGCCTTGGCTGTGGAATCTGGAGAATCTCTATCCTCGGAAACTTACAATCTTGCAAGCGAAATAGATACACTTGTTTATATGTTTTCTTCGCCAAAAAATTCAGGACATAAAAATTCCTTTTCTTGGGAAGATTTTATTGAAATAGGAAAAAAAATGGACTGTGAAGACGAGCGGAAAAAATTCACCGAGCGCATAAACAGCATCGCCCCAGAAGAAATATTTTCCATTATTTATACCAGTGGTTCAACAGGAACGCCCAAGGGCGTTCCCTTAACGCAAAAAAATATGATTTTGCATTTAGATGCTATTTCAGAAATCTTTCCTCTAGATCCAGACAATAACATACACATGAGTATTTTGCCAGTGGCGCATGTGTTTGAGAGAATGTCTGTTTATTATTTTTCAAGCATAGGATTGCCCGTTTATTTTGCAGATAGCCCAAATAATGTGGGAAAATATTTGCCAGAAATTAAACCAACTGTTTTGACCGTTGTACCTCGTGTTTTGGAAAAACTTTACGACAAACTTACAGGAGCGGCAAGGGAAAAGCACGGTCCTGTGAAATGGCTTATGAAATACGCCATAAACAAAGCGAAAAACGCAGACCCTAGCAAGGTTAGCTTGCGTGGAACAATATGGGATAAGCTGGTCTATTCCAAAATGCGCAATGCGCTTGGCGGAAGATTTAGCCTTATAGTTTCTGGAAGTTCCGCGCTCAATATTTCAGTCAATAGATTTTTGAGAAACATAGGGTTACCCATATTTGAAGGCTATGGAATGACAGAATGTTCGCCTGTTATTTCTGCGGAAAATCCCGGAAATGCAAAAATGGGTTCGGTGGGCAAACCTATAAGCTGCATAACGGCTAAAATTTCTGAAGAAGGTGAAATTCTGGTTAAAGGCGAAAGCGTATTCAGCGGCTACTTTAACCGCCCAGATTTAAATTCAGAAATTTTCACAGAAGATGGTTTTTTCCACACTGGCGACAAAGGTCGCATAGACGAAGACGGTTATATATGGATAACGGGACGATTAAAAGAAATGTTCAAAACAAGTACAGGTAAATATGTAAGCCCCATTCCAATAGAGCAGGCACTTTGCCAGAGCACTTCTTTAATAGAAGCGGCTCAGGTTTTTGCAGAAGGGAAAAAATTCACATCTGCTCTTTTGTTTTTGAATGTGGATATAGTCAAAAGCAGGCTAAAAAAGAGCCACGTAGAGTTTAACCCCGAAAAAGCCTTGAAATCCAACAGGATAAATGCCTTTTTGCAAAAGAATGTGGATGCTGTGAATAGACATCTGAGCGACTGGGAAAAAATCAAAAAATGGGAAGCTGTTTTTGCCACGCTCACAACAGAAAACGGTCTTTTAACCCCAACTATGAAGCTCCGCCGCAGTGAAGTTGAAAAAACATTCGAGAGCAAGATAAACGGAATGTATGAGTAGGTTAGAGGAAATAGCCCGTGTTCGCCTTGCGGATGTGCGTGGGCGCATTGTTAAAATAATAGGACTGGTTATTGAATGCGAAGGACCAAATGCGGGAATTGGCGAACTTTGTGCTATAGAACAAAACGGAAAAACAATTTGCAGTGCAGAGGTTGTGGGTTTTAGAGAAACCAGAACTTTAATTATGCCTTTAGGACCTCTTGAAGGAATTAGACCCGGAATGTCTGTTGTGGCAAAAGGTGATACACTAAGTGCACCTGTTGGGCACGAACTTTTGGGCAGAGTTATAGACGGAATGGGAAACCCAATGGACGGGCTTGGCGAAGTTAGATATAAAGAACGCCGCTCCATTTATGCAACCCCGCCAAGCGCAATGGAAAGAACCCGCATAAAAGAACCTATGTTCACAGGTATTCGTGCCATAGATGGTTTTTTGACAATTGGCAGGGGTCAAAGAATGGGCATTTTTGCAGGCTCTGGAGTTGGCAAAAGCGTGACTATGGGAATGATAGCGAGAAATTGCCTAGCAAAGGTCAATGTTATAGCCCTTATTGGCGAGCGTGGCAGGGAAGTGAGGGAATTCATAGAAAAAGATTTGGGACCAGAAGGATTGAAACGCTCCGTTGTGGTTGTTGCCACCAGCGACCAGCCCGCTCTTGTTAGGTTGAAGGCAAGCTTGCTCGCCATAAGCATAGCGGAATTTTTTAGAGACGAGGGTGAAGACGTATTTTTTTTAATGGATTCAAGCACACGTCTAGCAATGGCTCAAAGGGAAATTGGTCTTGCAGTTGGCGAGCCTCCTGCAACAAAAGGCTACACCCCCTCTGTTTTTGCATTTTTGCCCAAGCTCTTTGAACGTGCAGGCAACAGCACCAAAGGCAGCATAACCGCCCTTTACACAGTCTTGGTTGACGGAGACGATTTAGACGACCCCATCGCAGACTGCGTGCGTTCCATTTTAGATGGTCACATTGTGCTTTCCCGTGCTTTGGCAAACAAAAATCATTACCCCGCCATTGACGTGTTAGCGAGCATAAGCCGTTGCCGCACAGATATTGCAAATCCCGAATTGAAAAAATATTCCGCAACCCTTTTGCGAAGCCTTGCCGTTTATCGCAAAAATGAGGATTTGATAAACATAGGTGCTTACGCCAAAGGTTCTGACCAAGAAATTGATGTTGCAATTAAGAGGCAAGTTGCAATCAATAATTTTTTGGTGCAAGGCATAGGCGAGAGTTCGCAGTATAAAGATACGGAAGCCGCGATGAAAGAGATCGCGGGGCTTACCTAACCACCGGCAGCAACACCGCCTCTCCCTCTGCCATAGAAGAAAAATCCGTGTCGGGGTTCAGTTGTTTGAGCATTGATTCGGAAACATATTTGGGAACTTTTTTTGCCTGCTGCCCATAAACTCTAACGAGCAATTCATCCAAAGTTTCGCCGCCTTTTGCCCTGTATTTTTTGCCAAATTCATTGTTGTTAGGATTTTCCAAAAGCTTGCTTAAAGAATAAAAAAACTTATCTGGAAAAGACTGCGTTTTCGCTTCGCTTGTTTTTGGTGTGCTTGCTGTATTTGGCGTACTTGTTCTAGGCTTGCTTTGAGTGGGTTTTTGTGGCAAACTCATAATATTGTTGCTCATTGTCATTTCCACTTTTTGCTTCGCAGACTGTTTCACCTGCTCATATTTGAAAAACCTATCCAATGTATCTATATAAGCACTATCGGGCCATTTTGTCAAAGCATATTTTTTACCAACTTCCATACGGAACTCTTCCCTGTCGTAACCGGAGCAGGAAATAAGCAAGGCGAATATAAGTGCTATTATATACATCCAAAAGCCTCAAACACTTGTTTCTTTGTTGGTTCTGATGTTTTTTCCACTTTGCCTATTTTTATTGGCAGAATGTAAAATCTGGTATGCTTTTCTGTTTTTTTGTCTGCTCCCATTGCTTGCCAAGCTGCATCAAAAGAGAATTTAACTCCGCACTCTTTTAATGTTTTTGGAATGCCAAATTTGCTCAAAAGCTCGTTTTGCCTGTTTTCCTCTTTTTTGCTCCAACGCCCCGATATTGTGGATAACCTGCCCGCAACTCTCATTCCAAGACCCACCGCGATGCCGTGCGAGAATTTGCTGTAGCTGGTAAGTTTTTCTATTGCGTGCCCAAATGTGTGACCATAATTCAAAATTGCCCTAAGCCCAAGTTCGCGCTCGTCTATGCCCACAACTTCCGCCTTTATTTCACAAGAACGTTTTACAATGTGTTTCAAAGCTGCTGCATCTTTTTCTAAAATTGCATCTGTGTTTTTTTCCAGCCATTCAAAAAAATCGTAATCATATATTATTCCATACTTAACAACTTCGGCAAGACCCGCGTAGTATTCTTCTTCGGGGAGTGTTTTCAAAACCGATAAATCGCACATCACGGCTCTCGGCTGGTAAAATGCGCCTATCATATTTTTGCCTTCGGAGTGATTAATGGCAACTTTGCCACCAACGCTGCTGTCCACCATTGCCAAAAGAGAAGTGGGGAACTGAACAAAAGAAATTCCTCTTTGGTAGGTTGCGGCGGCGAAACCAGCCATATCGCCAACCACTCCACCGCTGAATTGCAATAAACAGCTCTTTCGGGAGTAGCGACTTTTTAGCATAAAAGTCCAAAGAGCGTTTAGCTCTTCCAAATTTTTGCTGCTTTCTCCGGCTGTGAAAATAAATTGTTTAGCTGCATTTGCTTGCAAGCAAAGTCGCTCAAAATTCCTTTTCTGTTTTTTAGCTATATTTGAATCTGTGCAAACGAGCATTTCGTTTTGCGGAAGTAAATTCAATGTTCTCAATAGAATTTCAGAATGATCCAAAATATTTTTTCCTATGAAAATCGGGTAACCCCCCGTAGAAGCTGGCTCAACTCTAACTTCCAAATGTTTCCACAATTTCAAATTTTCCAAAAGCTGAGGGAGAATTCTCTCTTCTGGCCCAATCTCATCGCTATCAATGCTGAAATCCGCATTGGCATAAAACTTCTCTCGCTCGGCAAGCATAGTTTTGATTTTTGCAAGCCTTGCTTTTGGTTCTAGTCCTGCCATCAGGGGGCGTTTATCGTTTCGCCCAATGCGTTCGCTCAGAATTTCGGGTTCGGCTTTAATGCAAATCAGTATGCCAGAATTTTTTATCACCTGAACATTCTCTGCTCTCGCAACGGCTCCGCCTCCAAGCGAAACGACCATTCTTTCCTTTTTGGAAATTTCCGTTATCGCCTCTTTTTCCAACTCACGGAATTTAGCCTCGCCGTCTTGCTCAAAAATTTCCGATATGCTTTTGCCCGTGCGTTCCACTATAAAGGAATCGGAATCCACATAGTTTAATCTTAAACGTTTGGCAAGCATTTTGCCCACGCGGGTTTTTCCGCTTGCCATAAAACCTGTGAAATAAATGTTATTCATTCTTTGCTAAATATACAAAAACGCCCACCGCTACGCTATGGGCGGTGCTAAGCCTTAGCCTTGTACGCAACGTACGTAGAACAACACTTTATTACTGTTGAGACTAGTGTTGCAGAGCTTATACGCATCATCGTCCTTATAGTCTAGACTTAGATAACAAATATTAGAATCATCGGACATAGTGGCACTCCACCACCATCCGCCACTGCTGCCACTGGTAAAATCGCCATTGGAATCGCCGAAGCCGCCCGGCAAGGCTGAAAAACCGTAATCGTCCGTACCTTTGCCGTATATTATTTTCCCATCAAGATTATAGCTCCACCCGTCTTTTGTTTTTAGCTTCTTTCCTGCGATATCTTCACCCCCAACATAATTTATCAGCGTTGTCCATTCATCATAGCTTGGCAAATGCCATCCATTAGGACAAACTTTCATAGCCGCTTCCCAATCGTAAAGACGACCGTACTTGGCACAGTTAGCTTTTATCTCCGCGTTTGATAATGTGGTGGTATGATACCCATTTTTATCGTAACTTATTTCTCTACCGCCTTCGCCATAACACCTGCTACCTGCAACAACGCAGTTCATATTCTCTGCCATCCACGTTTTACCATCTGGCATTACAACTTTATTGTAATCACTTATATCGCAAGAACCGCCTGCACCACCAGCAGCAGTACCTGAACCTCCTGTGTCGTCATCGCTGCCAGAGCAGCCAAATGTAAATGTCAAAGCAAGCATAATGCCCGCCACCTGTGCGAATTTTAAGAATTGTTTTCTCATAATGAATTTTCTCCAAAATACGTTGAATTTACTCAATAAGATATAAAATTATTGAAGAAAGGGTGGAAAAATAGCCTCCAAAGCCACCTTGAAATCCGGTTTTGAATTTGGAAACCACAATTTGAAACTCTCTAAACCCTGATGTATCAACATTCCAATTCCGCCAAGAGTTTTGCAGCCAATTTCCTCTGCCTCTTGCAAAAGCCGAGTTTTAAGCGGATTATACACAATATCAAAAACCGTCATACTTTTGTTTAAAAGGGATTTGTCTATTGGGCTTTGATTTACGTTGGGGTGCATTCCAAGCGGTGTCGCGTTGCAAAGCAAGTCTATGCCGTCTTTATGATTTTTTATTTCGTCATAATTATACAAACTCAAATTCTCAAGATGCATAGTCCATTTGTCCGCTTCTATGCTGAAAATTTTTAGTGATGCCGCACCACCTTCTTTCAAAAAGGCGTAAGCCAAGGCTTTTGCGGCACCGCCGCTGCCGAGCATAGCTATATTTTTTCCTTTAATTTCAATACCAGCTTCTTCCAAATTTCTCAAAGCTCCCAAGCCATCTGTACTGGTTCCGCAGAGTTTGCCGTCTTGCCAATAAAGGGTATTTACGCTACCTGTGGCTTTGGAAACTGGTGAAATATAATCCAAAAAAGGCACAATTTGTTCCTTGAACGGAATACTCACATTTGCCCCCTTAAAACCCATTGCCCTAAAACCTTCCACCGCTTCCTTCAAATTTTTTTCCGCGTGAAATGGCACATAAACCGCATTTATTCCGCAATTTTTCAAAAGTGCATTCTGAATAGCCGGCGATTTTGTATGCTCCACCGGACAAGCAAATATACCAAGAATTTCTGTTTTGCCGTTAATCATCTATCTGCTTTCCCTGCTCATTTTTTGCTAAATATACAAAATTAAACACCTCCAAACACACATAAACGCACGAGGTTCGTATTTGGGGCAACCTTATTTATTTTCTAATTAATTTTTCAATTAAAATATCCTGTACATTCCTGCGACCATCTATTATAGCTAAAACATATACCTCTTTTTCTTCTATTCTATAAAAAATTCTCCACGGATTTTCTATAAGTTCCTTATATTCTCTAATATTCTTGTCTAGTAACTCGGGAACGTATCTACCTCGTTCAGGCATTCTATTCAAAGAGTTTACTTTATTCTGTAATCTTTCCAAAATTCTTAAAGCGTTCAGAACGCTATCATTTGCAATATAAGAAACTATTTCTTCTAAATCTATTTCTGCCCCTTTCGTTAAATTTACATTATATTTTTTAATCATCTAGCTTGCCCTTGCAGCCTTCCCTTAATTTCAGAAAAAACAACGCTTGCTTTTTTGGTTCTTTTTGCTTTTATATCATCTTCTCCAAGTTTGATAATATTCAACAAAGCAAAAGCGTCTTGCGTTTTTTGGTATGTTTCAATGTCAACTAAAACAGCTATCGCTTCGCCATTCTTTGTTATTATCACAGGATTTTTATTCTCATAAACATAATCCATAACATCAGAAGCATTGCTCTTTATGTAAGATACAGGCTTTATGTTTTCAGCAACATTCACAACCATATTAACTCCTTAGATTATTTTTAATAATATACAAAATTACTAATTTATCAAAACCACCACTCCCTGAAACGCCTTCAACTCAATTTTACTCCCATCAATAATGGTTTTTCCAGAATGTGTACTGAAAACCACTTTTGCTCTCTCCAAATTTCCAGCTAAATGCACTTCTTTCTTGGTAAAACTGAAATTCAAAAATATTCGCAAACTCTCGCCTTCCCACCAACGCTCATAAGCCAGCACATTCCCGTATCCTTTAAGTATAAAATCAATATTGCCGAGTTGTAAGGCTTTGTATTTTTTTCGCAAAGCAATAAGCTGCTTATGCGCAGAAAAAACAGAATCGCTTTTGCCTCTTTGATTTTCAACATTTATTTTATCGTAATTGGGATGCACAGGGAGCCAAGGTTCTGCACTGCTAAATCCAGAATTGGCACTGTTGTCCCAGTGCATTGGAGTACGAAAACCATCGCGCCCTTTGAAAAAAGGATGGAAGAGTTTTCCATACAAATCGCGGATATGCTCTTTTTTTATATCTGCGTTTTCCATTCCTATTTCATCGCCGTAATAAATAAAGGGTGTGCCTTTAAGCGTCATTAAAAGCAAGGCTCGTAATTTTACTTTGTGATATTTGAAAAGAGTAAATCCAAAACCAAAACGCTTGGTGCTGCGACCAACATCGTGGTTGGAAAAGAAGAAACATGGCCAGCCTTTTTCTGGCAGTTTGCGATAAACATTCCTAATGGTTTTGTAATAGGAAGAGGCTTTCCACCTTGTAAAAACAAAGGAAAAATCAAATGCCAAATGCAGCATATCGGTGCCAGAGCCTAAGAAACTGGAAGCGAGTTTTGTGTCGCCTGGCGGGTTTGCGTATATTTCGCCCACGCTTGCTTTATCGGGGTATTTATTGAGCAGCAACCTGAACTCTTTTAGCATTTCATATACGCTACCACGATTTCGGTTAAACACTTTGCTATTTAATATAAAATTAGTTATAGGGTTGTTGCGTAATTTTTTGTCTTTGTAAAGCATATTGATAACATCAAGCCTAAAACCATCAACGCCTTGTTCAAGCCAAAACTCAACAACCTCAAACATAGCTTTTTTCACTTCGGG
>JAITFP010000062.1 GCA_031281275.1 Candidatus Fibrimonadaceae bacterium | reverse complement strand
CCCGGCATGCTTTCAAGTGTGATAGTATAACTATCGTTCATTATCGTATTCCAAGCGGCGGCAGGGGTAGATTGCGTTACAAAATTACCATACCACGGCATAAAATAAGACCAACCAGCTCCGTCTGCTTTCATATTTGAAGGATAAGGCACGGAGCCATTTTCTGAAAGGGCAATTATCTTTTTTGTTCCGAATAAATTTTTCAGTTTCTCAAATTCACCTATTAAAGACGCATGGTTAACTACATCATTCTGGCTATAATAAAAATCGCGTCCTATTATATCTGCGTATTCATTTCCTGGATACCAATCATAATCTGCGCCTTCGGAAGTCCAAACCCATATAAGGTTATTCAAGTGGTGCTCATTTGTGAATTTCTCAAAAATGAGTTTATACAGAAGTTTTAAAGGTGCTGCCCCTTTGCCACCCCACCAGAACCAGCCTCCAGAAGCTTCGTGAACAGGGCGCCATAAAACAGCAACTCCTGCATCTTGGAGTTCTTTTAAATAACCTGCTACTATATCTAAATCTTCCACAATGCCTTTGTATTCTGCTGAATTTGTGTTCCATGCTGTGCAACTGGAATTTGTGCAGGCTTTGGTTAAATCAAAGGTCGTTTTATCGCCACCACTGCTGCTGGGGCTATAAAATCCTTCACTGCTTTTCAACGGGTCTCTCCAGTGCCAACAAAATGCCGGTATTCCGCCTCTTCCATAAAGTTCTTTTGCAAGTGATATGGTCGCAGCGGTATAACTTTTGTTCCAAGTATTGCCACCTTTAAATTCTTTTCCCGTACCGTGCATAAAATCAAAGCCAACAAGTGCAGGGGTTTTATTGCCGGAACTAGTACGAATATGCGCAACTTCTTTTTGAGTGTTAATTGTTGCTGCGGTATTGCCATTCAAAACTTCACCCGTCATAACTCCGCTCATCACTTTCTTTTGGAAATTTTCTTGCAAAAAAGCATACATCTTTTTTGCGGCTGCATTTGCATTTGGATTTACCAAAGGATCCAAATTAAACGAGGCACTTTCGTGAGGAACCACATCTATGTATTTAATGTCCACCCAACCCCAGCTATTGCGTATGGCAATCGTATTGTTTCCTGATTTCAAACGTGCCACAGCAACGACATCTGTCCATGTGGCTATTCTCGGAAATGCTACTTCGCCCATCTCTTCTCCATTTACAACCAACTTTTGCTTTTTTATTTCGTCATAATCTTGCTTATAATTAATGCGAATATCATACATTTCAGCTTGTGAAACGCTTACGGAGTTGAAAGTAAGGTCGCCACCTTTCATTTGCACATAATCTCCGCTGATGGTTGCATCACCGCCAAGTGTTGCATCTTTAGCCTGATATTGCACGGCAAAAGCGGAAATTGAAGAAACTAACACGAGAAACAAAAATAGATGTTTCATTTTACCTCACCACGATTTTTTTAGCCGAATACCCCTGTTTAACTATATAAATGCCAGCTTTTTGCGGCTTTGCATTCCCAAGAGGCTCGCCTTTTAGGGAATAGTAAGTAGGGAAGTGACTAGCGGCTAGCGGCGAATTTTTGACTATTGGCGTTGAATCTTCTTCGCTGGAACTGCTTGTGTCTGTTGCGTTGCTTTCACTGCTTGAACTGTTCCCAGTACTGCTGCTAGACGAAGATACTGCTGCGCTAGAACTACTTGCCACGCTGCTAGACGATATTGCACTAGAACTGCTATTTGCTCTGCTTGAGCTGCTTGCCACGCTACTACTACTCGCTCTGCTAGAACTACTTGCTACACTACTGCTGCTCGCTCTGCTTGAGCTACTTGCCACGCTGCTGCTACTCGCTCTGCTGCTTGACGATGCAACTATGCTTGAACTACTTTGACCGCCAGATACAGGTACTCCGTCAATGTCGGCTTTATGCTTTGAATACAGATTTTCCAATGCGGGTTTGGTTGTATTGAAATCGCCGAATTTGTTGGCAGGGGCTTGGTTCATCGACCAGCTCAATGCTCCACAGTAACCGTTGTCGTAGGCGCGTTCGTACGCTGCAACTATTTTCAATTCTGTGCCTGATACCGGACCTTTGCCATCCGGATTGTAGCCAGTGTCCCAACTTTTAGCTGGAAACTCTCCGATTAGGATAGGTCTGTCCATGCCCCAAGAACTCGCAGTGTTGTGGAAAGGGGAACCGGAGGTTCCTATGTACTGCGGATAATAGTGAGCCATATAAAAGTCTAGATATGCTTTAGAAGCAAGCGGATCACTGCCTGCTGCCGTTCTGAGTTTAGAATCTGAGTACCATGTTTTCATTTTGCCAAATTCGTGAATTCCAGTAGAAGCCATCTTCAATGTTTTATCGTGCACCACTGCGGCTATTCTAGCGGTAAATCTCAAAATATCGCTCATTGGAACCTTGTCGCCGTCAGACCAACCGTTTGCGTCCGATGACATTCCTTCTGGTTCGTTAAACACTTCCCAGCACATGATGGCTGGATGATTGCCTACAGCTTCCAACATAGGTTTAAGCACTTTAGTGATATAGGAATCTAAATTTGCCGGCACAGTGAGAAATTTTTTATTTATGGCAACCTTACTAGCATTCTTACCGTCTAATTGCAACAAATCAAAAGAAAAAAGGCACAGCGATACCACAATCCCGTAATTGTACGCACTGTCAAGCACCTGCCGTATATTGTCAATGGTCTTTGTGCCTATTCTATCTACCGATCCGTCACTGTTCATTTTAGGCTCATTCCGTAAATCGGTATGCAACCACCACCGCACGGCGTTGCCACCCGCTCCCTTAATCTGCTTGAAGTAGTTTACAAAATCATTGATACTGACTGCTAGGTCTCCAACATCGTTTCCAAAATTATTCCAAGCGATGTTCATTCCAGAGATGAACCTTTTGTTGCCGTTAATCACAAGCCTATTGCCATCGGCTTTGTCTTGAGTTGTTTGCATTGGAACCGGTGCCGCAAAAGCGGAAATTGAAGAAACTAACACGAGAAACAAAAGTAGATGTTTCATTTTTACCTCACCACGATTTTTTTAACCGAATATCCTTGTTTAACTATATAAATTCCAGCTTTTTGCGGCTTTGCATTTCCAAGAGGCTCGCCTTTTAGGGAATAGTAAGTAATCAGTTGAGAACCCTGAGTTGAAAGCCCAAAGCCCAGAATTGGAGTTGTATCTTCTTCAGAGCTTGAACTACTTAGAGCCTCTTCACTGCTAGAACTGCTTTCAGTGATGTTGCTAGAAGACGATACGGCTATGCTACTGGACGATATTGTACCCGTGCTTGAACTGCTGCTTGCTCCGCTGGAACTACTTGCTACGTTAACACTAGAACTGCTCCTAATACTGCTACTACTCGCTACGCTAGAACTGCTCGCTCTGGAACTAGACGAGGCCGCTGTACTCGAGCTACTTGCTTTACTGCTGGAGCTTGATACCGCAACGGAAGAACTGGAACCTGTCTTGCCCCAGTCGGATTCTGGAATTAGCTTTACAAGTTCGTTGTATGCGGCTTTTTTATTGCCATTAGCATCAAAGACCAATGGTTTTCTACTGCTGCGCCAAGATTGGTCGTCTCGGATGCCCCAAATCACAACGGCTGTAACCGCACTACCGCCTTTGTTGAGAATCTCGGTCATTATATTTTTATAATATGTTGCCTGAGCGGAAAAGTAGCTTTCATTGCCGTTATCAATAGTTGCATCCAATTCAGATACATGAATTTCAACGCCTAAGTTTTTATAGGTTGTTATAGCTGCTCCGTAATCAGATGCGGTTGGATAGGGGTTGCTTCCAGTTCTCACGTCAAGATGAGATTGCATTCCCATTCCGTCTAGGAGTCCTTTTTCTTTGAGAGGTTTTACTATTGAATTTGCAATATAATTCCTTTTTGCCGAAATGTATTCATTATAGTCGTTATAGAATAATTTGGTTGTTTTGGGGGCGTATTTGCGAGCATAAGTAAAGGCTTTTTCTATAAAGGAATTATCTTTATATACCTGAACCCACATGGATTGACCGTTTCCAGCATCTGAACCTGCTGTTCTTGGACCTCCGCTTTCGCTTGAGGCTTCGTTCACAACATCGTAAGCATAGAGGTTAAGCCTTGGATAGCTAGTTGTTATGAGTTCAAACATATTTTTTATATAGCTTTCCATGCGTTGATCCATAACAGCCGTGCTCACCACCGCTCCAGAGGCATTGAAGTTTTCTCTGAAAAACCATCCAGGCGTTTGGCTGTGCCACACCAAAGTATGACCACGCACGGGAATGTTGTTGTCTTGGCAGAATTGCAGAATGGCTTTTGCGCCGCTCCCTAACTGAACCTTTACATTGGTATTTGTGGAACCGTTTTGAACTATTGTAGCATCTGGCTTTAACTCGTTTTCTGGAGTTATACTGTTGAATTCTCTAAGCACTAATTGTTTCATTGTGTTGTTATTCACCGTGTTTCCGTTTAGTATATTGCCGAATTTGAATTTGCTTGAATATACGTCTTTAAGCCCCACAGTTGTTTGAGCAAAAACAAGTTGCAGGGCAAACGCGATTAAAACCACCACTTTAATTTTCATGGCTTACCTCAGTTTTTATTTCAACACAAATCTAACGCTTTTTGTTCCATACGCCTTGGCGAAATATACTCCGTTTGGCAGGGATAATTTGAACGTTTGCTGTGTTCTGGAAACATTGAATTTTGCTACTTTATTTCCTTTTAGGTCATAAATTTCCACAACCGAGGGCGAGCTTACTTCTATGCGCAAGGCTTTGTCGCTCAGAGTTTGAATGGAGAAATGAGTTAAAGGAATGAGGTTTTTCAAAATTGGTTCTAGGTCTTCACCACCAGAACTGCTGGTCGGGTTTCCTGTGCCGGAACTGCTGGATGTAGTTGTCGCTGTGCCAGAACTGCTGGAAGTTGGCTCTTCGGCTACATAATTAAGCTTTACATTGCTTATAGTGACATTAGGAGTTGCGTTTCCGAAATTAAACCCAAATCGACCATCTTCATCGCTTGCCGCTTCCATTGTAAATTCATACGTAAATGTTTGCGATGTTGTAGTCAAGCTCACCTCTTTTTCAAAATAACCAGTCCAAGGATCGGTAGCCTTTTGTATAATCACGCCTATTGTTCGTGCTGAAGCAGCAGAAGCATCAAAAGTTAAACGGTACGTCACTCCCTGAACAAGGGTGATGCCATTTTGAACAAGTTGGAGACTATGTATGGCAGCACCATCGCCGCTTGGAAGAGTGATACCTGTAATATTTGCTTTCCCACCTGATACCGCAAATGTTCCACCAGAATTTTGCCACTTGTTCAGAGTCCAATTGTCTGTGTTCGTGAAGGTACCATTTGTGACAAGGTTTTTATCAGGGTCAATAATGGGAACAAATTTCGCTGTAACTACTTTGTTTTTGTCCATCTTTACTGTAAGGGGATTATCACTACCGCTGGCATCACCATCCCAACTGGAAAATTTCCAACCCGATGCTGCAGTAGCAGTGACAGTCACGTTTGAACCAGAGGAATAATAAGAGGCACTGGGACTTTTGCTTACAGTACCGCCGTTAGATGGGGTTAACATTAAATCAAGGGTGTAATTGCCAGCAGGGACAACAATGCCGCAATTGCCTGCTCTGGAAAATTTTAAGAAGGAGGCTTCAAACCAACCAGTGCCGCCTTGTGCCTCCGCTAAAAACTTGGATTCGTAGGTCTTATCGTAAATATATTGAGCAGGGGATTGGTCACCTTTTTTAGTTGTCATTTTCACCCATTCATCAAAATGCTTTTTAATAGAAATTGTTCCGCATTTCTTGGCGGGTTCTGGTCTCATGTTTTTGCGTACGCTAAAAACTTGTCCAAAAGCTTTACCTCCGCAATCTACGCAGCCAGAACCTTGGGGTCTTATGCACGTAATAACTTCATAAGGTTTGCCGTCCACCGTAATATTGCCATGAGTTTGGCAATTATCGCCTAAATTACGCATTTGCTGTTGGTCAGCCCCGAACCAGTCTTCAACTATATAATATTCAGCAGAGGTTCCGTTGCCTATTGTCCAGCCATAAATTCCTAAATAAGAATATGAACCTCCGGTACCATTAGCAGACCTTGTGTAGTTGTAATCAACGCAGAGGTCTCCTAAAGCGTTCCATTTTTTTCCGTTACTCCCCCATTGATAACCAAGGCGACCCAAATAATCTGTGGAATTTGTCCATTGTGCTCTAAAAGCAAAACCACCTCCCTGATTTGGTCCAAACCATGTCAATTTAGTTTTATCGCCGCCTGCTTCTGTCCAAGCTTCAACACCGTATTGGTCATCACCTGAACCACCTAAGACGGAGGCATTTTTAGTGCCTTCCCAACTTTGTACTCCAGAAGCAGTGGCGCTTAATTGTCTGGAATTTGCATCCGAACAAGGGTCATCTGCAAAGGCAAACGTGATTGCAAGGCATAGGGCGATTGTGAGTTTTTTCAAGGGAACCTCCGTTTTATTTCAACACAAATCTAATACTTTTCATTCCGTGCACTTTGGCAAAATATATCCCGCTTGGCGAGGATAGTTTAACCGTTTGCCGTGTGCTGGAAATATTGAATTTTTCCACTTTATTTCCTTTCAGGTCAAAAATTTCCACAACCGCAGGCGAACTTATTTCTATGCGCAAAGATTTGTCGCTTAAGGGTTGAATGGAGAAATATGTTACAGGAACGCGGTTTCTTAAAATAGGAGATAAGTCTTCTTCGCTGGAACTAGAAACCTCTGCTGCGCTAGAGCTGCTTGTGCCGCTTGCATTGGTGGAACTGGAAGAACCGCCTGCCACTACGCTAGAACTGCTTGCTCCGCCGCTTGCATTGGAACTAGAAGAACCACCCGTACCTGCTACGCTACTACTGCTGCTCGCTCTGCTGGAACTACTTGCTACGCTACTGCTGCTCGCTCTGCTAGAACTGCTTGCTACGCTGCTGCTACTTGCTCTGCTGGAACTGCTTGCTGCTACGCTACTGCTGCTCGGTCTGGAGCTGGAAGAAGGAGCCACACTGGAACTGCTCGGTCTGGAACTAGAAGAAGGAGCCACACTAGAAGAACTCGGAGTTGTTGAGCCGCCGCCAATAGTCAAAAGATTCTTTGTTATTGTCGCCGAGCCATTACTTTGCCCATTGCCAGAATATGACTCAACCTTCATCGCTACTTCGTATAACGGACCGTCCATCTTCATACCAACTTTTGCCCATTCTTCAAAGTGTTTGGAAACAGTGATAGTACCGCTTGTACGGTGGCTGCCCGTGTTTGAGGGAACGCTGAAATACTGCTTAAAGTTCCCATTGCCAGTTAGCATAGGTTGCCCCATTCTGTCGCATACATAGAAATCGTACGCAATGCCGTCAATGGTAGCTGAACCTTTTTTAGTTGAGTTAGTGCCACTTGTAGCTGAGTTATAGCTACCGCGGTCTTGAATAATGTAATATTCAATTTGATTTGAGAAATTAGAAGGTTGGCTTCCCGATGCGAAAAACGCCCAGCCATATACGCCCAGCATTTTCACATTGTCATTGGAAGACCATGTAGCGGCGAAATTAATGCTTATATTGCCGAGAGCAGCAGCGGTTTTGCCTTGACCACCTCCATCAACGCTTTGCCCCGAAGTATTGGTAAATTTTCTGCCAGAACGGAAAAGCACATTCTTTGTGCCACTCCATTGAGCCGTGAACGTTCCGCCTACGCTAGAACCGTTATCTCCTGTGAGCTTCATGGAAACGGTGCCTTGGTTATTTTCATTCCAAAGTTCATAGTCGTAGCCGTTGTATTTCTGTATTGTACTGGTAGTCCATGTGGGACCTTGTGCAAAAATTGGTACAGCAAAGGTTATTGCAAGGCATAAAGTGATAGCGAGCTTTTTCATAGCGGAACCCTCTTGTTGGAACTAGTCTAACATATAATATACATTCTTTTTACATAAAAAGGACAAAATTATAAATAAATAAGTCTTTTTTACTATATTACCTCCTGAATATGACAGCAAAACCATTAAATGGCGCTCAGGTTCTCATAGAGTGCCTCAAAAGAGAGGGGGTAGATACAATTTTTGGCTACCCTGGCGGGAATGTTATCCCGATTTTTGATGCGATTTTGGACTCAGATATAAAGCTGGTCCTAACTCGCCACGAACAAGGCGCAACACACGCCGCAGACGGATATGCCAGAGTAACTGGGAAGACCGGGGTTGTTTTAGTGACCAGCGGACCTGGTGCAACAAATACCTTGACTGGCATTTACACCGCCTATATGGATTCCATACCATTGGTTGTGATAACCGGGCAAACAATATGCCCCGTGCTTGGAACAGATGCCTTTCAAGAGAGCGATATTAGCGGAATGAGCTTTGCCACCGTTAAACATTCATATTTGGTAAAAAATTCAGGCGATTTGCCGCGAATAGTTAAAGAAGCTTTTTACATTGCCCATTCCGGCAGGCAAGGACCGGTTTTAATCGATTTGCCAAAAGATATAAGCGCGGGAGCTTGTGTTGCTAATTTTGTCGATAGCTTGGATTTGCCAGGATACAAAATACCCGGCAGGGCAGAGGAAGACCACATTGAGCAAGCCGTAATCACAATAAAAAAATCCAAAAAACCGCTGATATTAGCAGGTCACGGGGCAGCTATGAGTGGAGCTAGCAGGGCAGTCAAGGAATTGGCAGAAAAATTGGGAGCCCCTGTTAGTTCCACCTTGCTTGGACTCGGAACATTCCCCGCAAGCCATGAACTTTCGCTTGGAATGACCGGTATGCACGGAACGGTTGCGGCAAACAAGGCAATTCACGAATGCGATTTGCTCATAAGCATAGGTGCGCGTTTTGACGACCGTATAACCGCAAAACTCTCCGAATTTGCAAAGCAATGCGATGTTATACACATAGACATAGACAAAGCGGAATATGGAAAAATAATAACTCCAAGGCATTTTTTGCACGGGGATGCAAAAATGATTTTGGAACAGTTATTGCCTTTGGTGGAAAAACTGGATTCTGCCGATTGGCTGAAAACCATTGAGTCGTGGAAAAACAAATATCCTTTGAGCTATCCTAAACACGGAGGCTTAAGGGTTCAGCACGTTGCTCAAATGCTTTACGAGGTTACAAACGGAAAGGCGATAGTTGTAACCGATGTGGGGCAGCATCAGCTATGGACAGCGCAATTTTTCAAATGCGATTATCCGGGGCAGCTTTTAACATCTGGCGGAGCTGGTACCATGGGCTTTGGGTTTCCAGCGTCAATAGGGGCAGCTCTTGGAAATAAAACGGGATTCCCTGTTTGCGCAGTTTTAGGCGATGGGGGTTTTCAAATGACTCTTTGCGAACTTGCAACCGCGCATATACACAAATTGCCTATTAAAATTTTTGTTATGGACAATCGCTTTTTAGGAATGGTTCGCCAGTGGCAGGATATGTTCTGGGAAAAACGTTATTCGGGCGTTTCTCTGGAAGGCAATCCGGATTTTGTGAAACTCGCAAAAGCCTACGGCATAGAAGCCTTTTACATTAGCCGCAATGCAGATGCCAAACGGACAATAGAAAAAGCGATGGAGTTTAATGAAGGACCTGTTTTAATTCACTGCGATTGCGAGCAAGAAGACAATGTGTTCCCCATGATTCCGCCCGGAGCATCTGTGGATGATATTTTAATAGAACCACCAAAAGAAGTTATAGAAAAACCAACAGGAGGCACTTGATATGTTCCCAGCGCACTCCATAAGCATTTTAGTTTCCAACAAGCCTGGAGCCTTGGTTCGCATTGCTCTTGTGTTTTCAAGGCGCGGCTACAATATAGACAGCCTTGTTGTTTCGCCAACAATAGATACCTCGGTTAGCCGCATGAACATAGTGGCACACGGCAATCCAGAAATTTTGGCTCAAATAATTCAGCAACTCGAAAAATTGGTTGATGTTATACAGGCAAAAGACCACACTAGGCAAAACGTGGTTTCAAAAGAACTTGTCCTTTTGAAAATACGCTGCAAGGCAGAAGAGAGAGCGGAATTGCTCCAAATTTGCAACCACTTCAAAGCTCATACCGTGGATATGACCGAAGTTTCCATGATAGTTCAATTAACTGGAAGTTCCGAAAAAATAGATTCCATGGTTTCTCTGTGCAAAAAATTTGAGATAGTGGAATTTGTTCGCACGGGCAAAATAATAATGATGCGCGGAGAGAACAAAACCTAATGCTAATTCAATATCTTTTTGCTTTAACCTCAAATCCGATTTTCGACAGCCGTCTTTTCAGAGCTGGGCTAGCCGCGATACTTGCCGCATTGCTGGTATTTTTGACAATGCCATACTATATGGCTTTTTTAAAAAGAATAGGCGCAACGGCAGATTTCAAAGAAAAAGCTCCACCCATTATGGGCGGCTCGCTACTCGTGATTATAGTTGTTGTTGTGTCTTGCATAACGGCTATCTTTAACGGTTACACAATAGCCGCGCTCTCTATTTTGGTGCTTTATTCAGTGGTGGGTGCAATAGATGATATAGCAAAAATACGCACAAAAAGATTGGTGGATTCCGGCAAAATCTCAAAAAAAGATTATGAGGAAAAAGCCAATGGCATTAGCTCAACGGTTAGAATTTTCCTCTATTTTCTGTTCAGTTTTGTTATAGCTATATTTTGCTATAAATTTATACCAGATTTGACAGGTGAACTATATGTGCCTTTTATAAATCCCAGAAGCTGGTACCCTCATTTGCCAAACTGGTTGTTTATTCTATTCATAACATTTGTCGTGGCATCTAGTGCTAATGGAACCAATTTTACAGATGGCATAGATAGCCTTGTGAGCGTTCCGCTTATAACTGGAATGTTCTTTGTTGGAGTGGTAGCTTATGTCAGCGGAAATGTTATTTTCTGCGATTATTTGCATATCCCGTACTTGAAGGGCTGCGATGAATTGTTCCCCATAGCAATGGCTTCCATAGGAGCTTTGCTTGCCTATCTTTGGTATAACAGTCCGCCTGCCGAAATTTATATGGGCGATGCTGGCTCAATAGGTTTTGGCGCATTGCTTGGCATAATGTTCATACTTGTGCAGGCAGCTTTGTTTTTGCCCATTGTTGGCGTGATAATTTTGGTGGAAGCCTTGTCTGTGGCTTTGCAGATAGGGCATTTTAAACTGAATAAAAAAATGCGTGGCTGGGACTATGCAGATAAGCACAGGTTGTTTTTGCGCGCTCCCATACATCATCACTTTCAGTTGAAATGGAAGGGTCGCTTTGGTGATTCCAAGCCTCTTGTAAATGCCAAAATTGCTTGGCGAATGCATCTCATATCTTTCTTTGCCCTTATACTCGGTTTAATAGTGTTTTTTGGGCTTAGGTAGCAAATGAAATTGGCAGTTGCTTTAAAGCACGAGCTTGGCAAACCAGATGCTCCAAGAGTAGTAGCTTCTGGCAGAGGCTCTTTTGCAGAGCGCATAATAGAAAAAGCTGTGGAAAACGAGATTCCCATACACAAAGACGATAATTTGGCAAGCCTGCTTTCAAAAGTTTCTGTTCCTTCTTTTATACCAGAAGAACTTTTTGAAGCCGTAGCCAGAGTTTTGGCATTTGTGTATAGAATAAATGATAAAGTACCTACTTAGCATTTACTATATTACCCTTCATAATGCCCTCGTCTGAAAATAATTTTCTTATTGAATTTCCCGCCGATAGGGAATATATTCCTTTTGTTCAGGATTTTTTCAGAGATTATCTCAAAAGCCATAGTTTTAGCAAAGAATTTTCAGAACGTGTGGCAGTGGAATCTTCAGCTTGGTTTGACTCTGTTGTTTCAAAAGAAAAATTTCTGCATGCCTTGCCAGTGATTTCTTTTAATTGTAGAATTTCCGAAAGTATTATTTCTGTGGAAATAATAACAACTGATAAAAAAGAGTTCATAACATCTTTAAGTCCGCAAAAATTGGAGGCATAAAAAAATGACTCTTTCCAATACTGCGGATTTTTTGCTGGAAGGTTTAACCGTTTGTTCCATGGAACCCGGAATCACAATTATAAGCGTTGCTAGCTCTTTGGATATTCCTGCCATTGTTCCTTTTAAAGCTGCAGTTGATAAATGTATAGACAATGGCAATATGTTTATAGTGGTCAATTTGGAGAATGTCAATTTTATAGACTCTCCATTCGTGGGTACCCTTATGGGCTGTCGCAAAATGCTCCAGCAGAGAGGCGGCGATTTGGCTATATGTTCCGTATCCCAATTTTTGCAAGACCGTTTATCTATAATGGGGCTAGACAGGGTATTCCATTTTTATTCAACTCCCGAAGCCGCCTCGTCGGATTTTCATTTTTTAAGTTCAAGGGAATTATTTTCGTTTAGCCTTCCCTTGGATAGAACTTGCGTTACCATTTTGAGAAGATTTATTTGCACAGTGCTTGCAAAAAAAGGTTTTAAGCCAAAGCTTATTTTTCACATAGAGACAATAATTGACGAACTATCTAACAACGCTGTTGATTATTCCGGTTTGGATAGCAAAAATTTTTTCCTGAGCATTTCCATAAGTCGCAAAAAAATTATTCTAATTGCAAAAAATTCACACGGCAAATTGACCAAAGCAGAGATGGACGCACTTTTTAGCAAATATCAAAATCCTTCAATAGATGCAGATTCCGCAAGAGGCAGGGGAATACCGCTTATTAAAATGCTTTCAAACTCTGTTAGTTTAGATTTTAGTCAAACAGAAATAATTGTCCAAGTAACCAAAATCGTTGAGGTATAAAATGCTTGAAGACACAATACAAATAACTTCTTCACCCATCGCAGAGAAACCAAACTGTTTCTTGTTAACGCTGGAAGGAGATTTAGATAGCTCCAATGCTCAAGACATAATAAAATATGTTCAGGGATTATCTAAAAATGGCTTGGTGCATTTGGTAGCAGATTTTTCAAAATTACGCTACATAAACAGCACTGGGCTGGGTGCAATACTTAGAATATCAAAAATGCTAATATCAAGGGAAGGCTCTTTTAGAATAGCAAGCCCAAATGAAAGTGTTTTTGAAATTATTGAGATTGTTGGGGCAAACAAGCTACTCAACGTTTATCAAACTATGGAAGATGCTTTAGAATCATTAAAGAACTAGGAGGTTTTTATGCGTAGTATTTCTACAATTTTTGTTATCACTGTTTCACTCTTTGCCTTGTTTGGTTGCAGTTCAGCACCGCAAGACAAAACTATAGCTAAGATAGGCAACACATCATTGTTTGCCTCGGATGCTGAATTTCTAGCTTCCATAAAGCCCGAAGCTTATCGCGATAAAAAATCCGTTTCTGCGGATTTGCAGCAAACGGCAGAGACAAGGCGAACAGCAGAGGTTGCGCGTCTTATGTTTGCGGCAGAGCAAAATTCCGTTCAAAAAAATCTTGCCGAAGAAGAAAATTCAAGGCTTGCCCAAATATATTCCTATTTCTATTTGCAGGCAAATTTGGGGCATGTAGATAAAGCTTTGCTGGATTTTTACAAAAAGAATAAAAGTCGCTACGCAGATTCATCTACGCTTTCTGCCGATATGCCACTTGTAATATTCCGCGAAAAACTGGCTGCAGATTTATTTCTCTCAGAAACCCCTAAGCTTGCTGCGGTGGTTAACGATTCCAATAAAACAGACATTATAGACAGTTGCCGTCGTGCAATAGCAAGTTCAGAATTGGACAGGCTCAAAAAAGCATACAATGTTGAGCTTGTGAAAATAGAACCTCCGGGTGCAGAAGAATATTACAAAGCTAACCCAGATGAATTCCAAACTAAAGCCCAGTACAAACTGTTAAGCCTTTCCAACTCAGATTCCGCTGTTTTGGCAAGCAAAATAAAAGGCATTTCCACAAGGGATGAGTTTGCCAAAATTGCCACTGAATTGCCGCTTTCCAAACAGGGGCATGCCATTATGGGCATTGGAATGTTCCCTTCGCTTGACGGAGAAATTTCAAACTTAGGAGCAAAGAAATTCACCAGCATTTTGCGTGCGCCAGATACCCAGATCTATTATGTGTTTTATATAGATTCCATTATACCGCCTCAATTAAAGCCGTGGGACAGAGCTAAAAATCTCACAAAATCCATATTAGAGGGCAAAGGCGACTTTCCCTTGGATTCTTCGGTGGTTTTGGCAACCATGGCTGGCAAGCCTTTTATAACCGAAAAGGAAGTTTTGGAATTGCAAGCAAAGATTCCATTTCAAAGACGCGCGTATTTCCGCAGAGAAGTTGCTCTTAACAACCTATTGGAGAGGAACCTCTATGCCAAAGCAGCTAAAGAAAAGGGGCTTGATAAATCTTATGAATACATTGCTTGGACTAGGCAATTAACCGACCAAGCTTATGCGCGAATTTTAATGGATTCCCTTTTAACCAATACAATGGGTATTCCAGAAGATTCGCTAAAAGCGGCTTATGAAGCAGAAAAAGACTCTTTGTTTTTGCCAAAAAGCTATGAAGATTCCAAGCTGGATATAGCGGTTTGGCTTCGCATTCCAGATATGTCTTATAAAAGAGAATTTGTGCTCAACAAACAATATTATCCGCAAGTCGATAACTGGGAGAGCATTAAAAGAACTCTCTATAAAAACATAAGGTACAGAGAATTTTCTGGCATTCAAGAAAGAGAGCTGGCAAATTTGCATAAATCTGTTCCTGTTGCCATTATAGATACAACTTGGGGTTTGGAATTTGCGGCAAGCAATTTTGCAGAACTTGTGTCGCAAGCAAAAACTCAATACGATAGTCGCGACTTACAAAAGGCAAAATCTCTTTGGGAAAAAGTAAGGGTATTGTTCCCACAAAACGATTCCGCACAAAAAACGGCTTCTTATGAGCTTGCTAATATTTACCAAGAACTTGGTTCATATTCTGCATCTATAAATGAATATAAGGCTATAACAGAACTTTGGGCAAATGACCCAGACGTTTACAAAGCTTATTTTATGCAGGGTTTTGTGTTGAGCGAATACGAGAAAAAAGATTCCCTTGCCTTGCTCGCCTTTGAGGAATTGCTAAAAAAATTCCCCAACAGCGAACTTTCTGGCGATGCTAAAATAATGGTAGAAAACATAAAAAGCGGCGGCAAGGTTTTTGAAGATTTGATAAAAAAAATTGAAAATTCTCCCGAAGAATAAATGCGGCAAATAACTTTTCCCAATTGGCTTGTTTGGATAGACAAAAACCTCAAAGGGCTGTCTATACCCAAGCTACCTCTTATTTTAACAATAATACAGATTTTAGGTTTTTTATTAGATATGGGAAAACCAGGGTTTATCAGTAAACTCTATCTAACTCCAAAACTTATTTTGGAGCAAGGAGAGATTTGGAGAATTTTCACATTCATAGCTATTCCGTTTCCAAACAATTTGCTGGTGATTTTGGTTCTTTGGTTTTTCTATGATTTTATGGTTTTGCTTGAAGAGTCTTGGGGTTCAATGTTTTTAACGGTTTATTTTTTGATTGCCTGGCTCAGCACGGTTTTTGCGGCTTTTTTGACCGGAGTTTCCGTTGAAACATTTGCCTATATGGAATGTTCTTTTGTTTTTGCGCTTGCCACGCTTAATCCAAACAAAGAACTGCATCTGTTTTTTATATTGCCCATAGCTTTCAAATGGATAGCACTTTTTATTGCTGGAATTTTGCTTGTTATTCCCTTATTTCTCGATTTTTCCAACGGGCAGCTTTATGTGATTTTAGTATTTGCAAACTATCTGCTTTTTTTTGGAAAAGACTATTGGCTGCGTATTAAAAAAGAATTGGAAAAGAGGAAACTTAAGCACTAGTTATTTTTACCAAGTATTATCAACCCCAAACTAACCGGTTCGCCCTTGATGTTCAGGTAGCTTTCCAAGAAAAGTTTTGAAGAAAGCGCAGTTATGCGCAAATCCAGCATTGTGCCGCTATTGTGTATACTTTTTTTGCCATAAGCAAAGAACAGAAATTTTTTTCTTTCATATTCAAGGCGGTTATCGGAAATATTCCAGTTCCAAAATGTTTTGCCGTCCACGCTTTGGCTATATTCGCACACATTGCTTGAATTGCATTCAAATGTGGCTGTTTCGCTGTATTTTTTGTTCCATTCTCTGTTAAAAGCGCAACTTTTAACGGTTTTTTTGTACAAGGCTTCGCTTATGGTTGGTATATCCATTTCAATTTCTTTAACTTGTTGCCAAACATCCAAAAGAATTAAATAAGCCTCTATGTCGCTTGGGCACTCTCCGTCTTGTTCAACGCTCTTGTGGGCTTTTAGCAATTTCATTTGCAAGTCTGGAGAAATTATATCTGGAATTTTGCTTCTTTCAATTTCTTGAAGAATTTTTTTAGGAGGAATAACAATGGTTTTTCCTAGCGAATCGCTTATTGCATAACCAATGCTATCCCTAACGAGTTCTATGCACTGCTGAACGTGTATGCCAGCTGTGTTTGAGCTGCCAGACACAAAGTCAACCCCTATGTCCACGCTCCAATTTTCTGCGCTCTTTGTTTTTGAAAAATCGCAATATGATTCTTCCCTTATGCCATCTATGTAAATTATATTCACTTTCAATTTTGTGCTGATATTCTTTTCTTTGCGCAAATTCTCTATGCTCCATAAATTTGGATTTGAGGCAAGAAGCTCTGCCAAAGCCATATCGCCGTTGAGAGCTGGCAAAAGAGAGTCTCTCTTTGAGTTTTTTTCGAGCATTAAAGGCGAATAGCTTGTTTGAATATCAGGGTTCTCAAATATAATTCTCTTGCTCATATCGCGGCTAATGGTTTGCGGAGAAGCCGCAAACAAGAATGAAGCTAATACGAACAGCAAGCGAAACATAAAGAGAATTTAGTAAAGTGGCTAGTGGTTTTCTATATTTTTACTATGCGCTACATAATTTTATTTCTTGTTCTTGCATCCTTTTCTTTTGCGCAACCTTTAACGCTGGGTAGTCCTAACAACGAAGAAACTGTGCATTCCCCTTGGCTCAATGTTGGTTTTGGCATTGGCATTTTAAGCCCAAGCAAAATAAATCCCGCTTTTTTAGTTGGCATTCAATTTGCAGAACTATCGGCTTTAACCTTTGAAATTGATTTCACCGCTCCAAAAGGCGGAGCAGGTGTATGGTTTGGCTTTGAGCAACAGTTTATTCAAAGGCAAATTACTCCCTTTGTAGAAGTTCAGCTAGGAGGCAGAGATCCTGGTGAAAACGATGTTGGAGTGGCTGGTAGCTTAAACGGTGGCATTATATTTTTCCGTGAGAGCCAGTTCCGCGTACGCTTAAAGGGTGGTTATGAGTGCATATTCAATAAAAATAAAGATATGTCTTGGAATGTGGAAGGCGGAGTTCTTTTTGCCATTGGGAGAGCTGGGCTAAAAACCATAAGAACAGATTAAATAATTTTCTAATTTTGGAGAGCCACGGAATGTAGCTCAGCCTGGTAGAGTACTTGAATGGGGTTCAAGTGGTCGGTGGTTCGAATCCACTCATTC
>JAITFP010000111.1 GCA_031281275.1 Candidatus Fibrimonadaceae bacterium | reverse complement strand
CCTGTTTTTCACATTCCTTAACTTACCAATTTATTTATTGCCCCCCCCCCCCCCCCCCCCCCGCCATCTAACTCCTTACAATTTAAGAAGTTACAACGGTTTATTTGGACAAATGACTTGCCCGATTTTAGTAGCCTATTTGCTTGCTTTGTCACTAATATTTTTTCAAAAATTAAAACCGCTCCACAATGGAGCAACTTTGTCAAATTCTGTCCCCAGGAGCTTGACAGGGTTAACAAAAACGGGGATAACGCCAGTTAATACACTGGATGGAGAAAGAAATGAGTGAGCAAACATTGACAAAACAGGCTGACGAGAAATTCTGTGGTTCTTGTGGGGCAGTTGTGAAAATAGCGGCGGAAATATGCCCGAAATGCGGAGTTCGGCAAAATGCGGAACAAAGTAAATCGAGTTGGAAAGTGCTGTTTTATTTATCTATGATCATCGGTTATTTCGGTGCGGATAGATTTTATGTTGGAAAAATAGGGACTGGTATTCTCAAACTAATAACTATTGGTGGTTTTGGAATATGGTGGATTATAGATATAATCATTATTGCAAGCGGTAAATTTACGGATGCCTCTGGAAAATTTGTTGAAAAGCAAGGAGAGAAAGTCATCAAGCATTTTGGCATCGGCATTGGCATAATAATTGTTCTCGCAGCTTTTGGACAAGTTGTCAGTAAAGATTCACAGTCTTCCTTAACCGTTTCGGATAATGGAACTGTTTCCCGTCCAGCAAAAAATACAAAGGTTCCTGTAGCAGAATTATCTGCATCTCAATTATTCAGTGAATACGAGGATAACGAAGTAGCTGCGGATAATGCTTACAAGGGAAAATGGATAAAAGTTTCTGGCACTGTAGAAAGCATAGCGAAAGACATATTGGATGATCCTTATGTTCTCTTCAATACAGGGGACCTCTTTGGTGTACAGGTATATTTTGATGATGCAAGCCAATTAGGTAGTATTAAAAAAGGGCAAAGGCTTACCATTGTTGGAAAATGTGATGGCAAATTTGGGAACATCCTAGTTAAATACGCATTTTTTGAATAAACTAAAAATCAACAAAACGTGTCGCAATAGCACAAACCTTGCCAAAACTGTATTCCCCAACATTTGGCAGGGCTAACAAAAACGGGGATAACGCCAGTGAATACACTGGATGGAGAGAGAAATGAGCGAGCAAACATTGACAAAACAAGCTGACGAGAAATTTTGTAGTTCTTGTGGAGCTATTATAAAAATAATAGCGGAAATATGCCCGAAATGTGGAGTTCGAAATGCACGACCAACAGCATCCAAAAACAAAACAACAGTTTTGCTTTTATGCCTTTTCCTTGGCTGTTTCGGAGTTCATCGATTTTATGTGGGAAAAACTGGGTCAGGGATTGCCCAATTGTTCACATTAGGAGGAATCGGTATTTGGGCACTTATTGATCTTGTTATGATTATTACCGATAAATTCACCGATGCAAATGGCAATACACTTTAAAAAATCGAACTGCAACGGAACCCTACCAAACTCTGTCATCAAGGGCTTGGCAGGGCAACAAAGCGGGAAAACGCACACAGGAGAACAACGTATGAAAAACACACTATTCATTTCAGTGGCTTTAATTTGCCTGCTATCCGCAGAAGTATTCTCACAAAATCAACGAGGGCAGAGAAATGAGGAAGCAAAAGAGCAGATAGAGGAAATAACAAAATTGCTTAAAGCGAATAAATTAGAAGAATGTATTGAGAAATGTTCTGATTTGAATGGCAAAGTTTCGGAGCACAAGGAGCACATACAAAAATACAACGATTTATGTGCAAAGCAGCTTGTTAGCAGGATAAGAAAATTGCCCAAAAATAAAATAAACACCCCAATGCTTGCCAGTATCTATTATGATAAAGCTGAACCAATTATAGCTGATATTATTCAAAATGACGGCAGAACGGCATTGGCATCGGCTTGGCCTCATAATAAAATGATTATGGTGCAAATTTCAGGGGATATCATCGGAGAATGCGATTTTATCAAAACAACCAATACCATAAATGGCTATGGAAATTACCTCGGAAATAAAACAACAACAGTAAATGGGTCTCCGCAATATGTGCCTAATTATCAACTGCTTTGGTGTAGCGATGGTAGCGAAGGCAATGAGTATTACACGCTTGACACCATTCCTATTCCAAAAACCTTCTCTGCTGCTAACCTTATGAATGACAAAAATTTTGCCAAGGATATAGACCAAGTTATGAAAAATGTCGCAGGCTTGCAAACCAGTGGTAAAACCGAGCTCGGTGGCCGTCGTGGTGCCGCAGATGGTGACTTTAACGATGGTTATGCAGAAGGCGGTTTTGGCGGTCTTGACGGCCAGCTTGGCAACTTGATGGGCGGTGGCGGCGGTTCTATCGGCACAAAATCAAAAGACGGAATTAAAGCTCCCGGACCAAAAGACATAGAAATTAACGAAGGTTCTCGCTCAAAGCCAGAAATTATGGCTGTTATAAATGCACGTATGTCGGGTTTAAATAATTTATACAAAAAGTATTTGAAATTAAAACCGGGTTTTAGCGGCAATATTGTTCTAAAACTCATCATTGCCCCCGGCGGCGATATTATAGATATTTACATAGTCTCTACCACAACTGGTTATGCTGCTTTTGATAATGCCATTGAAAAAATGATTTACACTTGGAAATGGAAAGTCATAAATAGTGGCAACAGTACAGTTACAATTCAGTTTAGCTTTGCAGAGTAAATTACCACACTATGTTATTTTATGTAAGCATCCCCTTTAGCTTGTAACAAGCTAAATTCGCGGTTTTTGCGATGATATATTGAATTTCATATTTTATGTTTCATATTTTATGTTTTTTACTATATTACGGTTATGGATACAAAGCCTAAAAACCCGTTTTTAATATCAGGCTATCATAGCCCTGCCTATTTTTGCGACAGAATCGCAGAAACCGAACAAATAATATCCGCATTGCAAAGCGGCAGAAACATATCTTTAATAAGCCCGCGCCGCATCGGGAAAACAGGACTTATACACAATGTTTTTTACCGTTTAAAGGAAAAGGATAAAAATTCAAACTGTTTTTACATAGATATTTTCGCAACACAAAATCTGCTTGAATTTACAAATCTTTTAGGCAAAGCTGTCATTGGGCAATTAGAGGGTAAACCACAAAACGCTATAAAAAAAATAGCCAGTTTCTTTAAAAGTTTCAGACCTCTATTTTCATTTGACTCTCAAACGGGAATGCCTACAGTTTCTTTGGATATTAAATATGAACAGGCACAAAGCAGTTTACAGGAAATTTTTTCGTATCTTAAAAAGAGTGCAAAGACAATTTACATTGCCATAGATGAATTTCAGCAAATTATGGACTATCCTGAAAAGGGAATAGAAGCTCTGCTTCGTTCTTACCTGCAATTTTTGCCAAATGTTCATTTCATTTTTTCTGGAAGCAAAAAACATCTGATGGACGCTATGTTTTCTTCGGCGAACAGACCATTTTACCAAAGTACGCAAAAAATAGGCTTAAGAGAAATAGAAATAGAATCTTACAGAAAATTTGCTATAAAGCTGTTTTCAGAACACAAGAAAAAATTACCAACAAATGTTTTTGATTTTGTTTATGAAAATTTGCAAGGGCACACTTGGTACGTTCAATTGATTCTCAATTTGCTATTTGCTATGGACAGAACAAATTATTCGGAGCAAAACGCAAAGGATGCAATAAATGGAATTTTGCAGGAAGAAAACGCAACATATAAAACTTATTGCGAAATGATAACCAAAGGGCAGTTATGCCTGCTCAGGGCAATAGCTAGGGAACATAGCGTAAAATCTCCTTATGAGCAGTCTTTTATGCAGAAGCACGGTTTAAAAGCTGCCAGTAGCGTAAAATTAGCACTTAAGTCTTTAATGGATAAAACCTTAATTTTAAAAGACGAAAACGGTTATTATTATGTTTACGACAGATTTTTTTCTTTATGGCTAAGGGGTTGAAGCCAACATCCCCTTTAGCTTGGCAAACCCCTGCAAAACCCCATTCACAAAAGATGGGGAGTTTTCATCTGAAAATTTGTTAGCTATTTGCACGGCTTCGGATAGAATCACTTTTATAGGAGTGTCTGAGAGGAGCATTTCTGCCATTGCGATTTGAAGTATTATTTTATCTATTATGGAAAGCCGTTCCGGCGACCAGTCCGGGATTATCTTTAAGAAGATGTCGTGGAATTCATCTTTTCTCTCCAAAACGCCATCAACTAATTTCATACCAAATTTCTGCATATTATCAGGCACTGGGTTGCTCTCCAAAATCCCCGGCAAGCAATAGCCAGGTGCTTCGCTTGTTATTTCCATAGCATACAAAAGCTGGAGGGCAAAGACTCGCGCTGGTCTGCGCGATACGGTGGGCATTAAGAAATCCTTTTATTCAAGTTTGCCATTTCAACAGCGGCAATGGCGGCATCCGTCCCCTTGTTTCCGCATTTTAAGCCAGCTCTGTCCATCGCTTGCTCAACGGTGTCTGTTGTTAGCACTCCAAAAATCACAGGGATTTTCCCTTCTCTTGCGAGGTGTGCTATGCCAGAGGTTACGGCGTTGGAAACTTGGTCAAAATGCGGGGTTGCGCCGCGGATAACGGCTCCCAAAACTATAAC
>JAITFP010000061.1 GCA_031281275.1 Candidatus Fibrimonadaceae bacterium | reverse complement strand
TTATTTACTACTTTTAGGAAACAAAAGCAATTAGCTAGGGCCTATAGCTCAGTTGGTTAGAGCAGCGGACTCATAATCCGCTGGTCGCAGGTTCAAGTCCTGCTGGGCCCACTTTTCATTTTACCTGTCCACCCCAGTTTCTCCCTGAGTGCCTGAACAAAGCCCGAATCATCTGTGTGGGCAAAGCGAGTTATGTGGCGGCTGCGGCAAATTAGGAGTTCGGATTTGTCGTTCAGTTCTTCTGTGAAATGACCGTCAAAAACCATTTCTGCGGTGCTGCCTTGAACGCATTTTATTTTGCAAGCGCAAGAAGAGGGAATTATAATTGGTCTAACAGATAAGCTCATTGGATTAACGGGGTTCAAGACAAAAGCCTCCGCAGACGGGTATATTATGGGACCTCCGGCAGCTAGGTTGTATGCTGTGGAGCCTGTTGGCGTGGCAAGCATTAGGCTGTCTGCCCAGTATTCGGTTAAGAATTTATCGTTTATTTTAACCTCTAAATTTACCATTCTAGCAGGAGCGTGGGCGTGAATGAAAACCTCGTTCAACACGGTGCGACTCAGAATTTTTTTATTCCTCAAATAAACAGAACAATCCAGCATTATGCGGTCTTGAATTTTGAAAGTACCTTTTGAAAGAGCATTCATAACCGTGGGAATTTCTTCTATGCCATATTCCGCCAAAAAACCAACGCGACCGGCATTTATGCCAGCAATGGGAATTTCCTTTCCGCAAGCTATGCGAGAGGCAGAAAGCACCGTGCCATCCCCGCCAACAGCAACCAAAATATCGCACTTTTTCAAAAGCGATTCGGAACCATAAACAATTTGTGTGCTTTTACCCCTGCCCCACAACTTTATAGCCTCCAAAGCCTCACGCAATTTTGGGTTCTGTTCCTTGCGAATTACAATGCCTATTTTCAATTCAACACCCCCTGCCATAAATTTTCCACACACTCAATTCCCTTAACGGCTTCCTTGCTTTTTGCTTTTTTATTCAAGATATGCAAAGCTAACCCCAAAATTGGAATATTTTTGCAATCAAAGCCATCTGCCTCAATTTCTTCTTTGCCGCGCAAAATTAAACCGTCTTCGTAAAGACCACATTCTATGCCTGCAATTTTGAGATTTTCATAAATAGCCGCTAAAATGGGTTTGTAAAAATCAACTGCCCAGTCGGGAATTTTAAAAATGGTTTCACCTTCGGCAAAACACGCAAGAACAGCTAGCAAGGGAATTTCGTCTAAACAGGTTTGCAAAACATCTGTGCCGAGCCGCCTGCCAACCAGCATTTTTGCTCTTCTAATCCTCAAATCTCCCCAAACATCACGCCCTCTTTCGTGGCGAGCAACAATTTCAACATCTGCGCCCAGCCGCCTGAAGGCTCCAAAAATTCCAGCTCTGCTTGAATCCAGATTAACTGCCTTCACAACAATATCTGAATCTGAAATTAAAGATGCCGCTAGCGCCAAAAAAGCGGCTTGTGTCACATCACCTGCTACAAATCTGTCCCTTGCGAGCAAAGCGGGCACGGGCGGAATATCGCATATCCATTTTCTTTCGTTTTTTATTCCCTGCAATTTTGCCATGCGTCTGGCAAGCTCATCATTTTCGTCTGGTCCATCTTGATACCATTGCAATTCTGCTCCATAAGCAGTCAACTCCCTTATGAGAGAATCTTTAATCGCTATTTTTTCTTCGCAGTGAAATGCAACACCATCTAATAAACATTCTATTATTTTTTTATTCCTCTTTTGATGAGGAAAATTATCCCCTACCCATTCCAAATTCAAAGGTTTTTCGCATTTGAAACTTGTTCCCGCAATTTCCCATTGAGTATCTTTTACATTGACTTGCGCACCGAGATTTCTCAAATAAGAAGCAAAATCCGCAAAGTCTGGCATGGCTTTTACTTCGTGAATTATTGTGTTTCCATTTGCAAGGGCTGCCAAAAATGCACAATTGAAAAAGGCTTCCCTTTCTGTGTAAAGTTCAAATTCTCCTTTTATGCCAACCAAGTTCAGCCCCCTATTAAAACAGTTGGGCAACCGCTTGTTATTGTTCCGCCGTGAATGGTGGAATCACCCATTCTGGCTGCTGGTTTTTTGCCTATTAAAACAGATCTTGAGCCTCTGACAATTGTATCGGGAGGAGAGCCAGCACAAAAACAAGAAGAAGTAAGTGTGGCAGCTGGTAACTTCCCTATTAACACAGAAGAAACTCCCTTTGTTATTGGTCCCCCAACGTGTGGGATTGGTGGCGTACCGGGTGTTTGCATTGGGCAAACGTGCATATCCGTAACTCTAGCGGCTGGTGGCATATATCCCTTTTTCCTCCAAAATTTTAATTGCATTATTAGCATCGCTTTCCGCTTTAAAAGCTAAAAGCAAACTCCCGCCAATGCCTTCTCTCACTTTCATAAGCTCAATATCCCTGATATTTATGTTTTTTTCTGCAAGGGGGTTTAAAGTTTTCAATATTGAACCGGATTCGTCTGGAATTCGTACCACTATTTCGTAAAGCGGATATGCGTAATTTTTTCCCGTTTCCAAATTGTGCCGTATTTTGTTGCCTTGCGAAAAATTATTTTCAAGTTCGCCAAATTGCCCAGAAATCAATTCGCCTTTTATTTCCAAGGCTTTTTTTGCATAAGTTTCAAGTGCCTGTTCTACATTTTTTTTATTTGTTTCCAAAATATCCTTCCACATTCCCCAAGAAGAACCAGCAATGCGAGTCATATCTCTAAAGCCGCGCCCTGCCAAGTGCAAATGATTTTTTGCAATGTCTTGCGAAATACCTGCAGCCATTGAAGTGCTCAAGAGCTGCGGAGCGTGGCTTAGCCATGACATTGCAAAGTCGTGTTCTTGCGGAGAAATTTGAACCGGACGGCTTCCCAAAAAATTTAATAGCTCGTCTAATGGCTTTGGCAATTCCGTTAAATTCTTTGGCAGGCAATAAAGCCAATAGGCGTTTTCAAAAATAGAAGGATCACTGTGTTCAACACCGCGCTTTTCCGAACCTGCCATAGGATGCCCACCAACAAAAACAAAGGGTGAGCCAAGCGAAAAGCCAGCATCGCAAATTTGCTCTTTTGTGCTGCCAATATCGCTCACTATAACTTGTTCGTTGAGCAAACCTGTATTGTTTTTGAGAACTTCAATTGTTGATAAAATATGCTTTATGGGACTGCATAGCAAAATTAAATTTGAATCTGGCAACCATTTTTCCACCTCGCTATATTCAAAAAATTCGTCTGCTAAGGAAAGTTTTTTTGCCTTTGCAAGGGTCTCCCTTGAGCTAACAGCACGAATTACGGTTTTTAAATTAGCCTGCCTAATTGCAGAAGCAACCGAACCCGCAAGCAAACCAAAACCTACCAAAACAATTCTCAAAATTTGCTCTCCAACTTAATAGATTCATCTATAATTTTCTTAAAAACATCAACCATAAATTCATTGCTCATAGGTCCGGGATTTTTTTCTGCTACCCGCTTTAAAATGAGTTCTTCTCTTTTTGAATCCGCAATTGGCAAACTCTGTGTTTTTTTGATTCTGCCTATTTCAAGCACATATTTGGCACGTTCATTTAAAAGCGAAATTAGACTATCCTCTATTGAATCTATCTTCTGCCGCAGATTTTCTATTTCAGGAGTCATCTAAGCCTCTAAACTTCATAATCTGCCATTGCTATTGATTCTGCAATGCCCGCCCTTGACCAGTCTGCAACTGGAACGTGCGCAGGATGATTTTGATAAGTTTCCAAATCTTCTTTTGTTTTAAAAGTTGTGCACAAGCCTACATCGTAAGCTAAAGGCAAATCTCTGTAATTAATACCAGCCTCTAATGAAACAACGCAGGGAATCACGCTTTTCAAGGCATTCAATCTCTGCACCAGAATTTGGGCATTTTCCTTTCCCGTGCGGCCCTCCGCCATAGGCTTCATTTTCCAAAGAACTAAATGTATAATCATAAGGAAAAAGTAGAAAATTCACTACCTTTCTCCAAACAGAGCAGTTCCCACCCTAACCATTGTTGCTCCCTCTGCAATGGCTGTTTCCAAATCCAAAGTCATTCCCATGGAGAGTTCGGTGAAGTTTGCAAACTTGGGTTGAGAATTAAAAATTTTTCCCTGCAAATTTCTCAAAAAAGCAAAACATACCCTAGAATCTTCTGGGTTTCCTGTGTTTTTGCCAATAGTCATTAAACCCTTGTAAACAAGCCTCTTCGGTTCGGGCAGGTTGTTCAAAAAATCAAAGGCTTCTTGCATTGAAAGCCCGCTTTTTGTGTTTTCTTCAGAAGCGTTTATTTGAAAAAGAACATCCAGATTTTTATTTGCTTCTTCGCATAGAGCTTCCAGTTTTAGCACGCTTTCCAAATCGGCAATGGAATCTATCGCTTGCGCAACCTGAGAGGCTTTTTTAAGTTTATTTTTTTGCACCGGTCCAATTATGCGGCAAATTACGCCCTCTCTTTGCGGCAAAAATTTTTCCAAAGCCTCTTGCACCCTGTTTTCCCCAAACTCACGCGCACCCAAGGCAATGGCTTCTTCCACAGCAGAAGAGGGATGTGTTTTGCTAACCCAAACAAGACGAACTTCGCTAGAGTCTCTACCGCAGGCATTGCAGGCTTTTGCTATTCTGTTTAAAATTATTCGCTTATTCTGTTCTAAATTCATTCTTTCCCAAACCTGAAGTCCCAAAAATATTTGTATTGGATTGACAATAAAATTCTCTCTTCAAAAGAATCAGAAAAAACATTGTCTTTGCCGCCACGAGTGAAGAAACCTGGGCTAAATGAGATATAAGACTTGCCATCACTGAATCTCCATAAGGGACCAGTCGATACCACCGAATAAGAAAGGGGTTCTTTATCGTAGGCTTTGAAAGGCGAATAGAATTTAAACTGCCTGCCAGAAAACATAACCGAAAAATCCAAACCCCAAGAAAAATTACTGCCTATATTATAAACTCCAGAAAATTCTTCGGCAACCACATAATCTCTGCTGTAAAGGGGAATACCTCGCATATAGTCAAAACTCTTTTTTTCGTAATCCGATGCTATGTCTATAAGAGCAAAATGGAACAAAAAAAACAGTTCAAAGGTTTGAGACGTGTACCTCCCGCCGAGCTGCACATCGTAGCTCTGTATTTGCGAATACTTTGAATTGCCGTAAAATTGGTCAAACATATATTTGGCATTCCAAGCCTCTTGTACTGGAGGCTGATCCCCACGCTTCATAGGCATTTCCACATCACTCCAAAACATATTTTCGTTTGAATAAACAAGGCGAAGCTCCAAAATAGCAAAAGGAGGCGGCAAAGGGGCAAAACCGAGCCCCATCCTGAGGGTTCCATAAAAAGGCGAAAGCTCTGCTCCAGCCATAAACCTCAAATAATTTGTTTTATTTGGCTTCCAAACCCCATAGCCATCTTCCCCTAAAAACTCAAGCCAGTTGAAATCAAAGTTAGTGTTAACCTGTGGGACAAAGGCTCCCCTGAACCCAGCAGGGGCGGCTGAACCAAAGATTCCATATTCAATATTTGGACCAAGCACCGGAGAAGATGCCACATTATAGGCAAAACTAACGCAAAATAAAGCCAAAATCAAAAAAATTTGTCGCACAGGTTTAAAAAATACTATTTTTAAATCATGAAAAAAACTTTTTTAGCCATATTAGCAGCATGCGTGTTAATTTCGTGCGCAGGCAAAAAACCACAGTCGCCCATTTTAATAGAAAGGGGCATTAAAGAAGACGAACGCTCTTACCATGTTGTGCAAGAGGGTTTTGGCATAGATCCCAAGCTGAAAAAAATCTTTTTGGCTGGGTATATTGCCGAAGGCATGAACAAGGACCTGGTGAGCCTGCTATGGGGACCCGCAGATAAAGAGTCGAATGACGGGCTAACCTGGGAATATATAGATTATAAAACAGGCGAGGTTATTACCCGCTTAAAATGGGATGAAGTTGACCCTATGAAGCATAAAGGCGTGGACTGGACAAATGCCTCAAAACTGATAGAGATTGAGGGTGATCCCTATGGTGGCTCACCTGCGCCTGTGTTTGAAGATGAAGGTACCTACTAAACTTAAAGTAAAAGTTTAGGTAAAACCTCAAATTGCATAAAAAATAGATTTTTTTCTGCAAATTCCTTGTTTCTGGCACGATTATCGCATGTATATCTTGCAGAAACACACAGAAGAACTTTTGATTGAGGTTCTTCTAAACAAAGGAGTTTGTTATGCAAATCAATCACAACATTAATGCGATGATAACCCAGCATGCGTTGTACAACAACAACAACGCTATGTCAAAGAGTTTGGAAAAACTCTCCACCGGCTTAAAAATAAATCGAGCGCAAGATGATGCCGCAGGTCTCGCCATGAGCGAGCAAATGCGAACTCAGATTCGCGGTTTAGGAAAAGCTAGACAAAATTCAAAAGATGGCATTGCTGCCTTGCAAATTGCAGAAGGAGGCTTAGCAGAAATAACCAATATAATGCAGCGACAGCGCGAATTGGCTATTCAATCTGCCAACGATACTCTAACTTCTACCGAGCGCAAATACTTGGACTTAGAATTCCAAGAGCTAACAAAAGAAGTTGCTCGCATTGCCAAAACAACAGATTATAACGGCAAAAATATGCTGAATTGGTCTTCGGATCCAAACCTCAGCTTTGGCGCAATTGGAGATAAATATGAATTGCAGAGAGAAGTAAACCGTGAGGTATCGAAAGTAAGTAGTTTGGCAACAGGCTTCACTGATGCAGCAAAAAACCTTGCGCCACCTACTACTACCCCTCCTAATGCTCCTCCTCTTTTTGATACTACTCATAACGGATATGAGTTGGTTATGAATGCTATTAAATGTCTTATTACTATTGCAAATGCCCCACCAGAGACAACTACAACAATTAGGCAGGCACCAGGGCTTGAAAAATCTCCCTATCCTCCCCCAGGTGAATATGATAAGCCTACTGATGCTGCTCCTCGTACTCAAGACAGCTTGATGTACCAACTGCAACATGCAATTGATATCCTCAAAGACAGTCTTGATGAATATCATTTTCCAGCTGAGAAAGACAGGGCACTTGCCGAAGCTCTTCACGAGCGGTTGAATATAATAGTCAATAACAATGCTCAACCCAGTACAGATAGCCTGTTATTCCTATATAGCAATATGTTGGAAAACGACATGACACAGGCTGCTTCTTATACCCTGCATATAGGTCCTAATTATTCTTTTGGCATGGGTGGCAAATGGGCAAACGAGATGACGGTCACATACATATCTCTTAACCCTGGCTCGCTTGGTCTTTCTACCAAAAACATCAGAACGCAAAATAACTCAACAGAGGTTATTGACCATCTGGATATGGTTATCAAAAGCGTCAGCGGTGTTCGTGCCAAAATAGGTACTTATATCAACAGGTTGGAATACACAATTAACAATATTTCCAGCTTGGAATTCAACACTCAAGATGCTGAAAGCCGCATTAGGGACACAGATTTTGCAGAAGCCACAACTCAATTCACCAGAAATCAAATTCTGGTGCAAAGCGCGACGAGTATGTTGGCGCAAGCCAATACCCTGCCGCAAACAGCACTAACTCTAATCAACGGATGATAACGATTCTCTAAGTGGAATCTTTTACTCCTTTGAAGATTCCCCCGTCTGGCTCGCGCCAGGCGGTTCTTTTGCATTTTTCTATATTTACGAGCAATGCGGCGGTAACTCAGTAGGTAGAGTTTCAGCCTTCCAAGCTGATTGTCGCCGGTTCGAGC
>JAITFP010000047.1 GCA_031281275.1 Candidatus Fibrimonadaceae bacterium | reverse complement strand
ACAATCATAGACAGGCAAAATCTGGAAGCTATTATGGCAGAGTGGAAACATTCGCTGTCTGGCATAACCTCGGACGAGGATGCAATCAAGATAGGCAGCTTGGCAAACGCCAACCATATCCTCACGGGCAAAATAACCAAAACGCCCAATGCCTTCATGCTTGAATTGTCAGTGACGGATGTGAAGACTGGGGAAAGGAAGGCATCGCATTCCCCCAAGTCGGTGACCCCAAGCCAAGTGGAAGATCTTTCCGCCCTCAAAGAGGCTTCCGCAGACCTGCTCAAGCAACTGGGTGTTAGCCTTACTGAAAGCCAGCTTGCGGAATTGAATGCTCCCGTTGCCTCTGCGCAGGTGCAAGCGCAAACTGCGTTAGCGCACGGCGTTGTTGCGGAGAGGCAGGGAACAAGCGTTGCGGCACTTAGCTACTATTACCAAGCCGCCGCCTTTGACCCAACTTTGGCTGAGGCTGTGAAACGCTCGTCTGTTATGTCCGCGAATATTTCCGGCATCAACTTAGGGGATAATATCCGCAATGATATTGTTTGGCGTAAGAAATGGGTGGAGCAGTTGAAGGAAACCGAGGAGACTTTCAACTGGATAATCAGCACCGCCGACCCGCCATACACCTTGTATTATTCCACGGTTATTGAGACCAAGAATATAGACTATCAGGATGAAACCGCTGATTTGAGCATATCCATGAACCTGCTTGCAAATGCAGAGTGGTTCACCGCAATGCAGCGGTCGCTCAAAGCGGCGGCTGCGGTGCAGAACGGCTTGAACGCAACGAATAGGAAAAGCGACTGGGGATTGGACAAGTGGCCAGAGAAAGGAGTGTCCGAGACAAATCCATTTGCCTCTAAAAAGCAGTATTACATTCCTGTGGAGTTTGAGCTTGTGAACCAGCAGGGCAGAGTGATAGGCAAAAAGACAGCCGAGCTAAACCCATCCATCGGTATTGACAGAAGTTTCGTTAAGTTTAAAACAAATGAATCCAGCGCTTTAACCTTCAACTCAGTCAATGCCAACGACATCAGTGACAAGCTGACCATCCGCTTGGCTTCCGTGAACGGCGAGCCGCCTAAAACCGCGAGGTTTCCAATCATAGCTGTATCGGGCAAAGAGTTTCCAGAATATAAAGTTCAAACAAAGAAGACAACCTTTATTGATTCCCGCGATGGCAGAAAATACAGAGCCGTTGAAATCGGTCCCCAAACTTGGATGGCAGAGAATTTGAACTATAATGCAAGCGGCAGCAAGTGTTATGAAAATAAGCCTGCCAACTGCCAAAAATACGGGAGGCTTTACGGCTGGGATGCCGCTATGAAGGCTTGCCCCAAAAATTGGCATTTGCCAAGCAATGTGGAGTGGGATATATTAATGGTATCAAGTGGCGGTAAAGAAACGGCAGGCAAAATTTTGAAGGCTGCGAGCGGTTGGAATAGCGGCGGCAACGGTCAGGACACCTATGGCTTTTCCGCCCTGCCGGGCGGCGGCGGCTATTCTGGTGGCGATTTCGACAGTGTCGGCGACAACGGCGACTGGTGGAGTGCCAGTGAGTACGGTAGCAACCTCGCTTACTACCGGTACATGGTCTACAGCCGCGAGTACGTGAGCTACGACCACGACAACTATAAGGACAACATGTTCAGTGTTCGGTGCTTGCAGGACTGAAGGCGCTTTTACGCGCCCACCGCTAGCCGCAAGGCAAGCGGTGTTGACCTAACGCTGTGAGCGTTTATTGATGGCTTTTTGTTGGGGCGTAGAAAGCGAGTTTTTTAGAAAATAATTTTGTATTTTAAAAGAAATAAAGGTGGAAATATGTCAAAAAAAGAAACGTTTAAAGAATTTGAAAAGCGTGAAATAGCAGAAGCTCTTGCTTATATAAGCAATTATGCGAAAAAGCATCCTATTTTGCTTAAATCCGCAGAATTTCCGAATACCGCAAAGAAGTTTAATCGCAAAAAATTTGCAGAAACAGTGGATGTTTTAATGGAGCCATTTGCAAAGGCTGTCGGAAAAAATTATGCAAAATGAAGAAGAGCTTCTTAATGATAAAATGTTTTCATTGGTTAAAGTATGGGCTGGATTATTACACTCTGGCTTGGTAGATGGAACAATATTTAGTTTTAACCATTCAATAGCAACAAAAGTGGTAACTCATTATTTAAGTGATTTAAAAATTCTAAAAATCAGATACGGGATAAAAGATAGGGTACAATATACGAAGATAGCTGGTTTAATGGCTAATGCGATACTTAAATATCGCCCCATAGTTCCTATAAAGGGAAATCAGGTAGGCATAGAAGAAAGTAAATGCAATGAACTTTTAGCAGTATGCCACGGTATTTTTGTTTGTGTTGAAAATCAACAACTTAATGTTAAAATAATGAAAGAACTTTTTACAGATGTTTTATTCAAAGATTGGGCAAATAAATTTTTGCATTTGCTGAGGGAACGCAATTATACAGCAGAATCGCTCGTTATGGTATTTGAAACGCTGTGTCTGTCGGCAAAACGCATTTAGATAAGTACCAAAAATGAAAACTGAAAATATGCCAAGGGAATTTCGCTATGAACTTGGGGCAAGGGTTAGAAACATCGCTACTAAGAAGCAAAAAAGCACATAGATTCAGCAATCGGGCTTCAGACAAAAGCAAATTTACTATATTACTCCCATGGATAAAACTCTTGTACCATTAAAAAACGCTTACAATGTTGCAATGAATTTCATAGAAAGCGAGTCTATGAAAAAGAAACCCAGTGCCATAGGCTCGGTTTCTTGGACAAACTTGAAAAACGAGCTTAATTTTTTGGACAAAAATAAGTCGGATAGGGTGATGAACTGGCTAATAGAAAACTGGCCCCCACGCTCAAATTATTCAATGCCATACCTAACCGAAAACGAAAGAAATGCCTTTGATTCAGATGCTTACCGCCTTTTGCTTCGCTCATACAGAACTAGAATGGTTCCAGAACGCTTTATAGAAGACATAATAGTTCGCGGAGTTGACTACGATGGATTGCATTTTTCAAAGGAATTTTTGCACAACTGCTTGGCAAAATTTTGGGAAGATTCCATGCAGGAAATTCCTCAACCGTGCATACACTAAGGATAATAGGCGGTGGGCTTTCGGGATGCGAGGCTGCTTTGCAGTTTGCGAGCCGTGGGTTTAATGTGGATTTGTACGAAATGCGAAAAGGGGAGGGCAAAACTCCAGCTCATAAAACGAGCAATTTGGCGGAACTCATTTGCAGCAATAGTTTTAAGGGAACTCAGCTTACAAGTGCTCACGGGCTTTTGAAAAATGAACTCAAAATGCTCGGCAGTTTTCTTTTGCAAGCCGCAGAGAAAACAAGAGTTCCAGCAGGGGAGTCTCTAACCGTGGATAGGGAAATTTTTAGCGAGGAAATAGAGCGTTTAATGGCAGGGAGCAAAAAAATAACCTTGTATCCAAAGGAGTGCGCAGATTTGAATTCCGATGTTCCAACCCTTGTGGCTGCGGGTCCGCTTTGCAGCGAAGCACTTGCGGAGCAAATAAAGAAAATCACAGGCGAAGAATTTTTGCATTTTTTTGATGCGGTTGCACCCGTTATAGAAAGCGATTCCATAGACCATTCTTTGGCTTATGCTATGAACCGCCACGAAAAAGGCGATTCCGCCGATTTTATAAACTGCCCACTGGACAAAGAAACATATTTGGAATTCGTTAAAAGATTGCAAGAGGCAGATAGCGTGGAAGAAAAACCTTTTGAAAAAGGCGAATTGTTTGAAGGCTGCCTGCCCATAGAAGAAATGGCGAGGCGTGGAATAGATACCCTTCGCTTTGGACCAATGCGCCCCATTGGGCTTGGCAAGCATTATGCGGTTATACAGCTTCGCACAGAAAATGCGCAAAAAACGCTTTACAATATGGTGGGCTTTCAAACCAGGCTCAAATGGAACTCTCAAAAGGAAATTTTTAGGCTTGTTCCAGCTTTAAAAAACGCCGAGTTTGCAAGGCTTGGTTGCATGCACCGCAACACATTTATAGAAAGCCCAAAACTCCTAGACAATACCTTAAAATTAAATTCAAATAAAATTTGGTTTGCAGGGCAAATTACCGGAGCCGAAGGCTACACAGAAGCCATAGCCACAGGCTGGTATGCGGCTTGGAATATGGCAAATTATATGCAGGGAAGGGAAATAGAACTTCTTCCGCACGGAACTTGTATTAGGGCATTGGTGGAAGCCATAACTGCTCCAAATGAACATTTTCAACCTATGAATTTCAATTTTGGATTATTGCCAAGACCAGAAAATTTGAGAAAAAGCATGAAAAAGGATTTTTTAACCCAGCAGTCTAAAAAAAATTTAAGTATATTTTTGCAATGTTGCCAAAAGAATTGAGTTTGGTTTTACGAAAGTACAAAAACAAAGTTTTTGTGTACGCTTGGGAATATTTCACCAAGCGCATACACGATGAATTGGTTTATTCCGTGCTAGAAGAATCCCCGTTTTTTTACGTTGAAATAAAATTTAGTGTTATTGATAGGGAATTGCCATCAACAGATGACCGTTTGACATTTTGGAAGGCATTTTTTGAATTTCTTTCAACACAAAAGAGAGGCTGCGATTTGTGTGGTTTTTTGAATGAAAATGATGGAATAGGTTTTTTGTTTGTGGATTCGGTTGTAGGCACAAATGAGAACAATCCGGTTTGGAACAGATTTTGCAACAAAGTTGAAACCCAAACCTCTTTTGATATGCGAAAATGGAAGGGAATAATTTACGCTGAATATCCTCCAGAGGAGTTTTTTGCAAAACAATGAAAATTCTCGTTTTATCTTCGGTTTATCCCCGTTTTGATGCGGATTCGGAAGTTCCTTGGCTTAGAATTTCTTTGAGGGAATTAAAAAAAAACAATTGCGAACCAGTGATTCTTGTTCCTGCATACAAAGGTCTTAAAAATCACAGCATAGATGGAATTCCCGTTTACAGGTTCAGATATGCTCCGGCGAGTTTGGAGTTTTTGACCCACGACGAAGGAGCGCCATCTAAAATAGCGAGAAATCCGCTATTGCAATTACTTGCAATTCCATATATTATTTCCGGTTCCATTAAAACCTTATTTTTGTGTTTAAAGTTAAAACCAAATATAATACACGTTCACTGGCCCTTCCCTCACGCTTTTATGGCATATTTTGCCGCATTTTTTTTCAAAATCCCGGTTGTTTTAACTTTTTACAGCGCAGAACTTTTGCTTGCAAAAAAGAAAAAATGGATTAAGCCCATATTAAAAATATTCATAAAAAAAGCAGATTTGGTTTTTGCAATAAGTTCTTTCACAGGCAAAACGGTAAAAGAAATTTACGATAGAAAAATTGAATTTTTGCCTTATGGAACAACCTTGGATGGCGTTGATATAAATAAGGATAATAAATTGCCTCCTCAAAGCAAATTTACAGTTCTTTTTGTCGGTCGCCACATTGAACGCAAGGGAATAGAATATTTGATTAAAGCTGCTGCAATGTTGGATAGTGCAAAGTTTCAGATTCGCATAGCGGGGCGTGGAGATTTGACTGAAAAACTGAAAAGCCAAGCCGACAAAGATGCACCAGAACAAGTTGTGTTTTTAGGTAAACTTTCAAAAGAAGATCTTGAAAAGGAATATCAGAATGCCAACTGTTTTATTTTGCCAGCAATTATAGATTCCAGAGGAGACACAGAGGGTTTGGGAGTAGTTTTGATAGAAGCCGCTCAATATGGACTCCCGATAATAGCAAGTGATGTCGGTGGAATTCCAGACGTTGTTATAGACAAAAAAACTGGTTTATTGGTTCCAGAAAAAAATCCAGATGCAATAGCAAAGGCGATAAAAGAACTTTCGGAAAACGAAGAATTGCGAAAATCCCTTGTTTTTGGTGCAAATGAGCATATAGAGCAGAATTTTTCTTGGGAGAAGATTGTGGAGAGGCAGGTTGGGGTTTATCAGGGTTTACTATATTTACCCTAATGACCTTCGGCTTAACAGATACACAAGTAGCTCAATCCAAAGAGAAGTTTGGAGATAACCGTTTAACAGAAGTTGAAAAAGAAAGTTTTTTTGATAAGCTAAAAGAAAATTTCAATGACCCTATGATAAAAATTCTGCTGGTTGCGCTTGGGGTAAATGCGTTGCTGGTGCTGGGAACTCAAACTGGGTTTATAGCTGGCGAAAAAATGGATTGGTATGAACCTGTGGGCATAGCAATAGCAATACTCATAGCCACATTTGTGGCAGCACTTTCTGAATACAAAAACGAAAACGCATTTCAAAAATTGCAGGAAGAAGCCTCTCGAATAAAAATAAAAACCTACCGCAATGGAATTATTGCCGAGCTTGCTATAGATGATCTGGTTCAAGGAGATGCGGTTTTGCTCCAGCCCGGCGATAAAATTCCGGCAGATGGAAAAATTATAGATGGCAGAATAAAGGTAGACCAGTCTGCGTTAAATGGGGAGTCGGAGGAAGTTTCTAAAAATGTTGGAGATGAGGTTTTAAGAGGTTCTGTTGTTTGCAATGGCAATGCAGTTATGCAGGTGGAGGTTGTTGGCGATAAATCCGTTTATGGGCAAATTGCCAAAGAACTTCAAACTACCGATGATAGGGAAACTCCGCTAAAAGTGAAACTCGGCAAATTGGCACGTAGCATAAGCAAGTTCGGTTATATTGGCAGCGCATCTATAGCACTAGCACTGCTATTTAAACATATAGTGATGAACAATAATTTTGATCCAGTGCAAATTGCTGCTTATTGCTCAAACTGGGGAGTATTGCTGAACGATATTATATACGCTTTTATGCTTGCCGTGGTGATAATAGTTATGGCGGTTCCAGAAGGACTCCCTCTTATGATTTCCATAGTTTCCGCTTTGAATATGGGCAAAATGCTGAAAGACAACGTGCTAGTTCGCAAACTCGCTGGCATAGAAACCGCTGGCAGCCTGAACTTTTTATTCAGCGATAAAACCGGAACCATAACGAAGGGCAAACTGGAAGTAGTCACATTTATAGACGGTGATTTAAAGGAATATAAAAATTACGATGATGTTCAAGTGGATTTGAAAAAATACCTATCACTTTCCATTCACCAAAATACTGATTCAATTATCTCAGATAAAAAAATAGTTGGTGGAAATGCAACGGAACGTGCTGTTCTCGCATTTTCTGGCAGCAGAGGCGAAGCGGTAAATGTAAAAACAGTGGGCAAAATTCCATTTAACAGCACTAATAAATATTCAGCAACCTCAATAGAGGGCGATTATTCCCTAACTCTGATAAAGGGCGCGCCGGAAAAAATTTTGGAAAAGTGCAAATTTTATTACGATAGCGATGGGCAAAAAAAGAAATATTCTGGACATGAGCAGTTAAATAAAAATATAGATGCACTTGCGGTGCGAGCGATTAGAGTTGTGGCTCTTGCTGTTTCTGAAGAAAAAATAAATAATGATGCTTTGCCAGAAAACGATTGGATTTTAGTTGGCGTTATGGGTATTAGGGATGAGGTTCGCCCAGAATCCGTTGATGCCATAAATGAGGCTTTGGAAGCGGGGCTTAACGTTATTATGATAACAGGAGACCGCAAAGAAACCGCCGTTGCAATAGCAAGAGATGCAGGGCTTATGAGACTGGGTAGTGATATTGTTTTGACATCAGACGAATTTGCCGCCCATTCAGATGAGGAAATAAAGGCGAAAATCAAAGACATAAAGGTTATGGCACGTGCTTTGCCCGCAGACAAAAGCCGATTGGTTCGCATAACGCAATCGCTAAACTATGTGGTTGGAATGACAGGTGACGGTGTTAATGATTCACCAGCACTTAAAAAAGCCGATGTCGGTTTTGCAATGGGGGGGGGAACAGAAGTTGCAAAAGAGGCGAGCGATATTGTGATTTTAGATGATAATTTCAAATCCATTGATAAGGCAATTTTATATGGCAGAACCATTTTCAACAACATAAGAAAGTTTATAGTTTTTCAACTGACTATAAATGTTTCCGCTGTTTTTATCAATTTAATAGCACCGCTTTTGGGGCAGGAAAATCCGCTTACGATAATGCAAATTTTATGGATAAACCTTATTATGGATACCCTTGCCGCATTAGCTTTGGGTGGAGAAGCCGCTCTTAAACGATATATGAAAGAACTCCCAAAAAAACGCGATGATGCAATAGTCAACGGTGATATGTGGAAAGCCATATTTGTAGATTCTACTTGGATATCTTTTTTAAGTTTGCTCTTTTTATTTTCGCCACTCAAAGACATATTTTTTGAAAATACCCAGATTATGCACACCGCTTACTTCACCTTCTTTGTGATGGTGGCGATGTTCAACGCATTCAATGCCCGTACCGACCGCATAAATGTCTTTGACAATATAAGCGGCAACAAAAACTTTTTACGAATTTTGGGGTTAATAGTAGTTATTCAAGTTGTATTGGTTTATATAGGTGGCGAAATTTTCCGCTGCTACGGCTTGAATTTAAACCAGTGGGGCATAGTGCTTTTGTGTGCTGTGTCTGTGATTCCTGTGGATATGTTAAGAAAAAAGTTTATGTCAAAAACCGGAGTAAATCATGGTTAAAGAACTCCTATTTGGAAATCCTGAAGTGCTTCAAACCACGATTATAATGTGCTTTGGTTGCATAGTTTGGATTTGTGCTATGGTATCTATGTTAAAAAAAGAAAAAGAGGTTCTGGAGGAGAGAGCAATAGCAAAAATTGACACAAAATCTGCAGCAGATCAATCGGCTAGCCACGGAATTCAACTTACATTCATCACTAAAAAAGAAATTATGGAACTCACTGCGGAGCAAGTGAAAGGAATCTCAGAAGCCGAGGTGGAAAAACTGCCAGCTGCTATGAAAGATATGTTCAAGAGACGCAGAAATGAGGTTTTGCTGGCAGATAGGCAAAAAGAGAGCAATAAATGAAAATGAAAAACATCCTAATTTTACTGTTTCTAGTTCTTACTGCCTACGGGCAGCAGGAGCAAAAGCGTGTTGCGATATTGAACACGGAAGATGATGGTACACCGGAGATTGAATTCACTAATCTGAACTTCCTCACCGGAAAGTTGCGTGAAATTGCGGTGAAGGTGTTGCCAGAAGATAAATATTCGGTGATGAGTGTGCAGAGCATAATAGACAAGATGGGTTCAAAGGAGAATGCCCGAAAGATGTGCAAAGAGGCACAGTGCATAGCAGAGATAGGCAGAAAAGTGAGTGCTGCTTACGTTGGGCAGGCTAGGCTGGGGCGGCTGGATGATTATATCACCATAAATGTGGAATTGTACAACGCTGGCAGTGGTGTTTTAATTGGCTCTTTCACAGGCAAGGCGAAAAAAGTATCTGGCTTGGAAGCCGTTATAAACGAGAAAGCGCCCCAAATGTTTGGCAAAATGCCAGACGCTCAAAGCAGAAAAGTAGCCACCGTGCCCGGTGGCATAAGCGATTTGCAGAAAACAGATGGTTACGACCTTGTAGGCGGAAAAAATTACCTAGTTAATCTAAGCTCCGAGCCTTCTGGTGCGATTTTGAGCTTTGACGGTGTGCCATCCGCCAAATGTTTAAAAACACCATGCAAGGCAGAGCTTCGCGAGGGCAATATCCGCATAATCGCCGCATTGGAGCAGTACGAAACAGCAGACACAACGGTTTTTATAACCCGCAACAATCAGAGCATAGTTATGAAATTGAAATCCAATTTTGGCATTTTGGAGATAAAGCCTGTTTATTTGGATGACATAGGTAAAAATGAGGAGTGGAAATTAGACATAAACGGCAAGGTATATAACTCTTATGAGAATAGATTTTCCCCTGGCAATTACAACGTGAAGCTGAACCACAGATGCTACGAGGCTATAAGTTTCACAGCAGGCATAAACAAAGGCAGTCGCGAGGTTTTTGATATGTCAGGCAACATAACGCTTAAAAAGGGAGGCTTGGCTTTGAGCGCGGAGCGAAATGGCGAGCCGGTGAGCGAGCCTGTTTTTGTGAATGGCAAAAATGTAGGCGAAACGCCTTTCAGCGATGCAATTCCTTTGTGTGCGGGCATAGAGATAGGGGAGAATAGAGAGATTGTGCGAGTGGAGTTGAAGTACAATGAAAGGGTAAGTTACACGTATAAATTCAATCTTAATAAACCATTGCTAACAGGGACGGTGCCAAAATTTGAGATTCCTGCCCAAACCAGTTTTTGGCTTGCCATAGCACTTGATCTACTGGGTGTTGCGATGATTTACACTGGGCATGAAAAAGACAACGAGATGCTGAATGCATACTCTCAGTACAAAGCAATAGGACCAAACAGCTATTATAAAAATGCGTGGGAAAACGCGGCAAGCCTCCGCAGCAGCAGGAATACGCGTTATGTTATTGGCAGCATATTTTTAGTTTCGGGAATAGGAGCACATATATGGTTTTAAGATTTTCTATGCTTGCGGTTGCATTTTTTTTCATATCCTGCTCGGATATTGCGCGAGACAACCCGTATGATCCAGACGGTATTAATTATGTAGGGGATCAGGTTCCTAGTTCAAGTTCTGGTGGTACGCCAGTTCCGGTTGGTCCTATATATTATGAGGGGGAGACTTACGAGACAGTTGTGATTGGCACTCAAATTTGGTTCAAGCGTAATTTGAATTATGCCGCCCCTGGCAGCAAGTGCTATGGCAACATCGAAGCCAACTGCACGATTTACGGAAAACTTTATAATTGGGAAACGGCAATTTCGGTATGTCCTTCTGGGTGGCGTTTGCCAAGTGCTGGGGATTGGAATGCACTGGTGACAGCAGTTGGTGGTGCAAATGCAGGCAGGTATCTGAAAGCGATTAGTGGCTGGAATGACGGCAATGGTACGGATACCTATGGTTTTGCGGCTCTGCCAGGCGGTTTCTACTCTGCTATGACAGGTGCATTTGCAGAAGCTGGCATCAACGGCAGTTGGTGGACTGCTAGCGAGTACAATAGTCTCCTCGCCAATTCCCGATGGATGCACTACAGCGACGATGTTGTTAGCAATGGCGATACTTCTTATAAGACTACTATGATGAGTGTTCGTTGTATGCGGAACTAAAAGATTTTCTACCTTCCCCGAATGCGTTTGTTCCCTCTTTTCTTTTTGCTGTTGTTTGCCCTTGCCGCCTATGGGCAGCAGGAGCAAAAGCGCGTTGCGATATTGAATACAACAGGTGACGGTGATTTGACCTACCTGAGCGTGAAGCTGCGTGAAATAGCAGTAAAAATATTGCCTAAAGATAAATACTCCATAATGACCGCAGAAAGCATAATAGACAAGCTGGGTTCAAAAGAAAATGCCAATAAAGTTTGCAAAGAGGCGCAATGCCTTGCGGTAAT
>JAITFP010000030.1 GCA_031281275.1 Candidatus Fibrimonadaceae bacterium | reverse complement strand
GTGCAGATTTCCGCTATGATAGATATAAAAGCGGTTCCAGAGAAAATTCGCTTGGACAAATGGGAAGGCGAATTGATGCCTGCTTTGAAAAATGAGGAAAAAGAATTATTGCAATCGGCATATCAGTGGGAAGAATTTATGGATGCTTATCTTTTAAAAGAGGAAATTGAACTTGATAGCACGAAACTCGCAAGTATTTTGGAAACTATGATTCGCACTGGTTTTTCTGGAGCGGTGAAGCATATCAACCAGCTTATACCTGCCATTGTTGTTGGAGTGATAAATTCTCCAAATCCGGTTACGAATTTCAACATAGCTTATATTCCAATGGATGTTTTGCAAGATGAGCAAGGAATGATGTTGGAGAATCGCGTAACGGAAATTTTAATCAGGGATAAAAATGCAAACGATGCGGAATTACCTGGCAAGCGAGAGAGTGCCGCTGCTATAACCGCTGTTTTGGATCTCCCAGCGGAGCTTGGGGTTTTCACTTGGATGGATTATTCAAAAGATTATATAGGTTATGAAAAAATGGAATCAACCGCAACAAAAATTTTAATCTTGCTTCTTTTTATTTTGGCATTGCTTGGAATATCAAACACCATATTGATGTCTGTTTTGGAACGCACAAAGGAAATAGGCATGATGCGTGCGCTTGGCATGACTGATAATCAGCTTGTGCTGGTTTATATGTTTGAGGCAGGTTTTTTAGGTTTGATAGGCTCTATTTTTGGAATTATTTTTGGTTGTGCAATGAATTATCCAATGGTGAAATACGGCATAGACTTTTCCAGTATGCGTGATGCTATGGGTGCAAATGCGAGTTTTCGCATATCATCGCTTTTTCGTTCAAGCTGGAATGTTCCAGTGATTATAGGCACAGGAATTGTAGCAACGCTAATTTCTTCACTCATGGCATTTTTCCCAGCGCGCCGCGCGGTAAAAATGCCCATAACGGATAGTTTGAGGTTTGAATGAGGCAAAAACTCGCATACATTATATTCTGTATACTTATCTTCTCCTGCGAACCCAACCGATTGGAAGTCGTGGAAGTTTTTGACAACAACGCACCCAAAGAAGCTTATGAGGTTTCACCAGACGGAGAAAAACAAGTTCGGTATTCTTGGTACAGAAACGGAATAAAGGCAGAGGAAATGCCTTTTGCAAACGGAGTTCCACACGGGGCTTACCGCAAATGGAGCGTGACGGGCTTTATAATTGAAAGCGGCAATTACAAAGATTCATTGCGTGAAGGAAAATGGACATTCTTTGTAAAAGAAAGAGTTCCTTATGCAAAGGGTTATTACAAAAAAGGGAAAAAGCAGGGAAAATGGATTATCTTAAACGAAGACGGAAAAGTTATCGGTGAGCAATTTTATAGCAATGATTCTGCGATAGGTATATGGAAAAAATTTCAAAAGGATATTTTAGTTGAAGAAAATTCCTGCCACGAGGCAAACGAAACCGGATATTTCAAGTCTTATTCCAATGAGGGCAAACCGTTGATTTATCAGGAATGCAAATTTGGAAAACCGAATGGGATTTTTATGAGCTATTACCCTGGCGGCTCGCTGAGCAAAATAGGCAGGTTTGAAAGCGGGCTGAGAACTGGGCAGTGGGTTGAATATTTTGCAAATTCAAAAATACGAAAAATTGAAAATTGGATTTCTGGCATTAGAAATGGGCTTTGGCTCAAATTAGATGAACAGGGCAAAACGCTTTCAAATACGGAATTTATAGATGGCACAGGTTTTTTTGAAGATACTTCTTGGCAGAATAACAGAATGCACGGCGAAGTTCGCACGCAACTGAGAGATGGACAGTATTATAGAATAGACACTTACGAAAACGGAATAAAGCACAGCACGGCAGATTACCCAAAAGATTCTAAGAAGCCTTTGGTTCTGGGTTTTTGGAAAGATGGAAAAAAGGAAGGAGCTTGGAGAAGCTGGTATAGAAATGGCATATTGAAAGATTCCATGAATTTCAAAGAGGGCGAACTTTTTGGCGAACAATTTCATTACGATAGCACCGGCAGGTTATATAAAAAAGAAAAAGCAATGGGAAAAAATATGCCAACAGTAGTGGAAATGAGGAACAACCAGTGAACCTCATACGCTTAGACGAATGTGAAAGCACTCATAAATACATGCGTGAGAATTTCGCGAATTTTCCAGCTTGGACAGTTGTTGTTGCAGAGAGCCAAACAAAAGGGAGGGGCAGGCACGGAAGGGAATGGCTTGCACCCAAAGGCAAAAATCTTTGCTTTAATTTGCTTTTGCGGGCTAAAAACCTAAAGCCGGAACACTATGCTCCAACCACGCAAATTGCTGCCATAACCCTTGCCGAAATTTTAAGGGAAAAAGGAATTGATGCAAACATAAAATGGCCCAATGATATTCTGGTAAACAAGCACAAGATATGCGGCATAATATCGGAATTATTGCCAGAGCAGAGCATTTCGCTGGGCATCGGTTTGAATGTTAATACAGAAAAATCAGATTTTGCAAACTTAGACCGCTTGGCTACGAGTGTATATATTGAAACTGGCAAAATTTTTGATAAAAATGCTATCTTGCAGGAATTTTTGAGCAAATTTGAGGAAAATTTTGAAATTTTGCAAAAAAAAGGCTTGGAACCTTTTATTGAGGAGTGGAGGAAAATGGGATGTTTCACTGGGCATAAGGCAAAAATCATAGATGAGGGCTTGGTTTTGGAGGGAATAATTGAGGCGGTCAATAACGATGGCTCACTGCTTTTTAGAACTGAAAACGGGCTAAAAACCGTGTGGAGCGGTGATTTGGAGATATAGCGTTTTTGCCAAAAACCTTGACAATCCCGCAAAATATTTCTATATTTAGCCTACCAATGCTTCATAGCTCAATGGTAGAGCAACCGGCTGTTAACCGGTTGGTTCCAGGTTCGAGTCCTGGTGAAGCAGTTTTTGTAAAAAACAATGCCATCCATTTCCGTTTTATATCCCGAAGAAAGCCGCCAAACCCTGCAAATTCCAGAAAACGGGTTGCTAATTGGGCGTAGCCCAGACTGTGATTTGTGCTTGACAGATGAATTTGTTTCTATAAAACATTGCAAATTTTTTTTTGAAAACGGAGAACTTTTCATAGAAGACCAAGGCAGCACAAATGGCACCTTTATAGACGGAACCCAAGTAGAGAAAAAAAGTTCGCTGAAAGAGGGGCAAGGGATTCAAATTGGGGTTACGGAAATGATAATAACTGTCTAATCTAAAAAAAATGCACATTTTTGCAAACACTTGTTGACAAAATTACGATTTTAGGATTTTTTTTCCGTTTTTTTACGTCTAATAAGTAGAAACGAAAAAATGGAGGTTTCTATGAAAAAAAGAAAGGCTAGGCTTTGCTATGGCGACAATAATTTTGTATCTTTAAAGGAGGGACAGGTATGGAAAGCGTTTTGAATATTATAGCTAACGCAGAAAATGTACGAATGCTAGTGATAGTAGCAATCGTCTGTAGTGGCTATGTGCGACTTAACAGCAAAATGGACCGCCGAGAACGTTCCTTGGACAAGAAAATAGACGAGTTAAGATACAACGACCTAGCGGCTATGGGCAAGCGTATAGACGGTGTGGAAGTTTCCATAAAGGAGCTGAAATCTTACCTGACCAGCACCATTGAAGCCCTTACTTACGCTCTGGAGAAAAACGGCACTCTGAAACAGGAAGACAAAGAATACGTAGATAGCAGGCTTGCTCATTAAAAAAAGCCCCCGCACAATGCACGGGAGCCTTCTTAACCCTACGGTTAAAATTAACCAATCAATCCGAGAACCGATTGCGGTAAGCTGTTCGCTTGTGCCAACATGCTCGTAGCGGCTTGCACCATAATTTGATTTCTGGTGAAGTTAGTCGTTTCGGTTGCGAAGTCGGTGTCGCGAATGCGGCTTTCTGCGTCTTGGATGTTGTACTCCATAGATGCAATGTTGTTGACGGTGTAGTCAAGGCGGTTGATGTACGTACCAATGGACGCACGGTTGCCGCTTATCACCTTGATAGCATCTTGAACAGTATCAATGGCTTTTGTTGCACCTTCACGGCTGTCTATTAGCTGTGCTCCTAAGCCTAGACCTCTAACGTCCACAGCTGTGTAGTTTACCTTTATCTGATTGGCAGCAGAACCACCCAAACCAGATGAATAGTTAGGACCAACGTGGAGCACTTCGGAAGCCGCAGAACCTGTAGCGATATCTGCTTCGCTATAGATTTTGTAGGAATCCCTGAACTCGTTAATAGCTTCTTGCCAAGCTGCTATCTTATCCCTTGTTGAACCTACTGCCATTTTGTTGACATCTATATCCAGCACATTCTTAAGATCAAGTTGCATCTGGGTAGAAGCATTTGAGCTAAAGATGGCACCTAGTTTGGCAATTAGAGCATCACCAGTATCACTCTTAGCACTATTTAGCTGGTTTATGATTCTATCAAAAGAGCCAATATTAATACCATCAAAGTCCTTAACACCACTTATATCAGAAACACTAATTTTCCTATAGGTAGATGCTATGGAATCAAGTGCACCATCTTTGGCTTTGAACTCTCCTTTGTCGGCAGCATTGTAGGCATCCAGAGCATCGTTCACATCTCTCAAGAAAGTGTTTAATGCTTTGAGTGTCTTCATATTGCTAGCAGTTTTATCAGTGCCTTGCAAATTCTTATCCATATAGGAGACAGTATTGGTGTGCAAAAGGTCGCCCTTAAGCAGCAGCCCATTACCACTATCCGCCTTACCTATATTGTCAATTGCCACCAAAGTAGCCTTTATGTTGCCATCGGTGAGTATTCCGTTAAGACCAGATATTATATTGTTGATACTGTTTATCTGCCCATTTATAGCTTGAGCACCGGAATAAGAAGCGGTCAATGAAGCAAAAGCACCGTTTAGTGCTTGACCGAAGGTTTTGTAAAGAGCGTTGGAAGCATTCAAAAAGGCTATCTCCTTGTTATAGGGGTCTAGCTTTGTGGCTGCGAAGCTTTTGTTCGGGTCAACGTCAAAAAGCAACACGTTCTTACCGTTGTAATCGGTGTTATTGGCAATGCGGTTTATTTCCTTAGTCAGAGCTTGGAACTCGTCGTTAAGGTACATACGCTCGGTGCTTGTCAGAGTATCGTTGGCAGATTGCACCGCCAATTCCTTCTGTCTTTGCAACATATTGGTGATTTCACCAAGAGCGCCCTCCGCTATTTGCAAAGCTGCCTGCCCGTCTTGGGCGTTTCGCTTTGCCTTACCCAAACCACGAATTTGGGTTCTCATCTGTTCACTCATCGCAAGACCTGCGGCATCGTCTTGTGCACGATTTATCCTTAGACCTGTTGAGAGTTTTTCTAATGACCTCGCCATTGCATTGTCGTTTAAATACAATGATTGCTGAGTCACCATAGCACGAATGTTATGGTTGATTTGCATAGGATTTGACCTCCATGTAATGTTCAAACCGCAGATTTCCCTTCCGCGGTGCCAAACCCTTTCCGACATTCGCCGGCAACCCGGATTTTGGCATTAGTCCTTTATGTTCCGCTGGATTTCCCTTCCAACGGCGCCAAACCCTTTCCAACTTTCGCCGGCAACCCAGATTTTGGCATTTAGTCCTTTCGGTTATGTTATAGGAAGATTTAATGCTAAACTTTAGCATTATTTTTAAAAAAAGCAATTTTTTTGCTTTTGCTACATATTTAGCGTTTTTTGGGACATTGCTACGCTATATGCAATAGCCAAAATCCCTTTCTAAATCCCTCCCATTTTTGTTATAGGATTTTTTTATGCAGAACTTTAGTTATTTTTCATAAAAAACATATATTTTTTTCGGTTTGCAGGCAATGTTAAAGCAATAGTTAAAGTAATATTTAAAGAAGAAAATAAAATGGATAAATAGCTAAAGTTAAATCAAAAATAAACCTATAACATTTATAGAAAGAACTAAATGTCAAACATGAATTGCAGGAAAGTTCCAGAAAATTTATGGTTGATTTATTTACATAGAATTTGACCTCCATGTAATGTTCAAACCGCTAATTTCCCAAGCGGCGCCAAGTGTCTTCTGGCATTCAACTCAAACAAATTTTGGCATTTAGTTCTTTCGTTTCACTTTTGTCTGAACCCCGATTCTCCCGATTTTCCCGATTCTCCCGATTGCAATATATAGTGCAATTCTGGTTCAGACAATCAATGTGAAGTGAAACTTAAAGTAAATTTTAAAGGTGAAAAAAAACTCACGAATTCACTAAAGCCGCATTGAAAAAAAGCCTATAACTCTTAGTAGAAAGAGCTAAATGTCAAACCTGAGTTGCCAGCGAGTGTTGGAAAGGGTTTGACGCCAGAGGCAAGGATGCCAATGGTTTGAACCCTACACGGAGGTAAATGGTATGCAGATCAATCACAATATTCGCGCAATGGTGACACAACAGTCATTGTTCTTAAACGACAATGCAATGACAAAGTCACTGGAAAAACTCTCAACAGGCTTAAGAATCAATCGTGCACAAGACGATGCCGCAGGCCTTGCGATGAGTGAACAAATGAGAACACAAATTCGCGGCTTGGCAAAAGCAAAGCGAAATGCCTTAGATGGACAGGCAGCACTGCAAATAGCAGAAGGTGCTCTCGCAGAAATAACAAACATGATGCAGAGGCAGAAGGAATTAGCTATACAATCAGCTAATGATACTCTGACTAGCACAGAACGTATGTACCTTAACGATGAGTTCCAAGCTCTGACTAAGGAAATAGACCGTATAGCCAAAAATACTGACTATAACGGCAAAAACGTATTGCTTTTTGATGTTGATCCAAACAAGAGCTTTGCAGCTACAAAATTGGATCCATTTAACAAGAATGTTAGCTTTTTAGAAGGCGCTAACGTTGTCTTTAAAGCATTCGGACAAAGCCTAAACGGTGCCTTTGCTTCATTGACCGTTTCTTATGAGGCTGGTACCCCTACTTCTGGCGGTAACAAGATAAACGAGGTTATAGACAATATCAACAAGGTTGTAGCTAGTTTGGGCGGAATACTCACCGACAGCAACATACATGATACCTTGCAGGCTATTTTAGACGTAGCCAAAGGTAAAGGTGCTACAATAAATGGTGTTACCATTGCTACTACTACTCCTGATCTGCGTCTTGATGGCGACCTTTTGCACACCAATACAGTCTCCTATATGGATAGTCCTAGTCTTAATTTGGATATCAAAGAAAAAACCGCTAGCAATATGAAGACGCTCCAAAATATAAACCAGTTCTTGAGAGATGTCAACGATGCTTTGCGCACTTATGAAGCATCCGAAAAGGGTGAGTTCAAGGTCAAAGAGGGTGCGGTTCATACTGTAACCTATATTTTAGCCAACAACATCCATGGCTCGGATTTATCTGGCGTCAAGAACTTTTACCCTACTAATATTGGCTCTCTTGACAGAATCATAAATCAGTTGCAAAATGCTGATACTTATAATACTTCAGGTACTCCTGCGGTAGGTACGGAGGCTGGCAATGCTGCCCTAATGGCTAAGTTGGGTTCCATATTCAGCACAACTGCTTCTTCGCAAATGCAGGATGACCTTAGGGCTGTGATGGGGCTAGACATAAACAAAATGCCTGTGAATTCAACAAGGGATGAAGTGGCGGCTTGGCAGAAAATCATTGGCGACCTAAAGGACGCATACAAAATATATAGCGAAGCAGATATAGCTACAGGCTCTGCGGCTTCCGAGATTCTCCACATTGGTCCTAACTACTCAACAGGCCTCGGCGGTGCTACCTCTAACCAAATAAAGGTAAACTACGTCTCTGTTGACATTAGAGGTTTGGGTTTGCAAGCTCAGGTAATAGATACCCGCGAAGGCTCCCAAAGAGCAATAGACAATATTCAAGAAAACATAAAAATTATGAGTAGTAACCGTGCAGCCATAGGTACATACATAAACCGCCTTGACTACACCGTGAACAACATAGCTTCTATGGAGTACAACATCCAAGATGCAGAGAGCCGTATCCGTGATACGGACTTTGCTAAGGAGACCACAGACTTCACTAGGAATCAGATTATGGTACAGGCTTCCACGAGCATGTTGGCTCAAGCGAACTCCTTGCCACAACAGGTTCTGAACTTGATAGGGTAATAACCTTGTAGGGTTAAGCCACCTCGCGAAAGCGAGGTGGCTTTTCACAGCTAGAAAAAAAGACCAAGGGTCAACACCTGGGTTGCCGGCGAATGTCGGAGAGGGTTTGACGCCGTAGGAAGGGATGCCTACGGTTCATCACACTACACGGAGGTAATTTTATATGCAAATCAATCACAACATTCGAGCAATGGTGACTCAGCAGTCGTTGTTTTTAAACGACAACGCAATGACTAAGTCCCTGGAAAAGCTCTCAACAGGTTTGAGGATCAATCGTGCCCAAGACGATGCTGCAGGCCTTGCGATGAGCGAACAAATGCGAACCCAAATCCGCGGCTTGGCAAAAGCAAAGCGTAATGCTCTAGACGGGCAGGCAGCATTGCAAATAGCTGAAGGCGCACTCGCAGAAATCACCAACATGATGCAAAGGCAGAAGGAATTGGCGGTGCAATCCGCCAACGATACTCTGACAAGCACCGAGCGCATGTACCTTAACGATGAGTTCCAAGCTCTGACTAAGGAAATAGACCGCATAGCCAAGAACACTGACTATAACGGTAAAAACGTGTTGCTCTTTGATGTTGATCCGAACAAAAGCTTCGCAGCCACAAAGCTAGACCCCTATACCAAGGAAGTCACCTTTTTGGAAGGAGCCAATGTTCTCTACAAAGCCTTTGGGCAAAATCTGAACGGTGCTTTCGCTTCGCTTACCGCTTCTTACGGTATCTCTTCTGCCGCTAATAGTATAAACACTGTTATAGACAATGTCAACAAAGAGATAGCTAAGTTGGGCGGAATACTAACCGACAGCAACCTAAAGGATACCTTGGTAGCGATTAAAGGCTTGGATACTGCTGGTCTTGGAAAAGACCTTTTGCATTCAAATACAGTATCCTATATGGATAAAGGGGTCGGTGGCGTTGCCTTTGACACAACAGAGAAAACCGCTAGCAATATGGCAACTCTCAAAACGTTAAGTGCGTTCTTTAGAGATGTCAACGATGCTTTGCGCGCTTATGAATCTGCGGCAAAAGGAGAGTTCAAGACCAAAGAGGGTGCGGTTCACACCGTAACCTATACCTTCGCCAACATCAATGGTTCGGATTTAAGTAGTGTTAGTGGCTTCAGCCAAACTAGCATTGGTTCTCTTAACAGAATCATAAACCAGTTAAACGCTGTTAAAACCGATATAAATAATACAGCAACAGCACCGGGACCAGAATCCACTAAGTCTGCTGAGAATGCCGCCATAATGGCTAAGTTGGGTTCCATCTTCAGCTCAAATGCTTCTGCACAAATGCAAGAAGACCTCAAGGCTGTGCTGGGACTTGATACCGATAAGCTACCTGTCAACGGTCTAAGAGACGTATTAGTGGCTTGGCAGAAAGACATCACAGATCTAAAGGATGCCTACAAAATCTATAGCGAAGCAGATATCGCTACAGGTTCGGCAGCTTCTGAAGTTCTCCATGTTGGTCCTAACTACTCAACAGGCTTAGGTGGTGCTACCTCCAACCAGATACGCGTAAACTACGTCTCTGTGGATGTCAAAGGTTTGGGCTTAGAAGCTCAGGTAATAGACACACGCGAAGGCGCACAAAGAGCCATTGACAACATTCAAGAAAACATAAAGGTTATGAGCAGTAACCGTGCAGCCATAGGTACATACATCAACCGCCTTGACTACACCGTTAACAACATATCCTCTATGGAGTACAACATCCAGGATGCAGAAAGCCGCATACGCGACACCGACTTTGCAACGGAAACCACGTCTTTCACCAGAAATCAAATTATGGTGCAGGCTTCCACGAGCATGTTGGCACAAGCGAATAGCTTACCGCAAGCCGTTCTCGGATTGATTGGTTAATTTAACCTTGTAGGGTTAGGCTCCCGTGCTAGCGCGAATGCACGGGGGCTTTTTTTTGTCTGAACCCCGATTCTCCCGATTATCAGGATTCCCCCGATTTCAGGAAATGGGCTGTGAATAGGCTATTAATAAGCATTTCGTGCTGCAATCGGGAAAATCGGTGAATCGGGAGAATCGGGGTTCAGACAATTTTCCGAGCATCATCCTTCTCAATCAAATCCTGCCTCTTGTCGTGTTGTTTTTTTCCTCGGCATATTGCGATTTCCAACTTGGCGCGGCGGTTTTTGAAATAGAGTTTTAGGGGGATTATTGTTAGACCCTTTAGTTCTATGGCTTTTTGTATTTTTTCAATTTCGTGTTTGTGAGCTAGAAGTTTTCTTCGCCTTGCCGGAATGTGGTTGAATTGGTTTGCCTGAAAATACTCGTTTATGTGCGCACCCACAAGCCAAAGTTCATTTTTTTCGGAAATATCCACCCAAGACTCGCTAATGCTTATTTTCCCTGCCCTGATAGACTTAACCTCTGAGCCGGCAAGCATAATTCCAACTTCAAAACATTCCAAAACCTCGTATTGATGCGAAGCCTTGCGGTTGTGTATAGCAGAAAATCCTTGATTTTTTTGCATAAAACTAACCCATAGCCATCTCTTTTTGCCTGAATATCTGAGCCAAAATTTCGGCAACGGCTTCCCAAAATTCATTAGGCAAGGGTGAGCCTATTTCCACAACATCGTACATAGCACGGGCAAGCGGTTTGTTTTCAACTATGGGCACATTGTTTTCTGTTGCTAGTTCCTTTATTCGCTCGGCAGTTTTGTCTGCGCCCTTTGCAACGACAATCGGAGCGGGGGCTTTTTCTTTGTCATAGCGCAAGGCTATTGCCAAGTGAGTGGGGTTAGTGATAACCACAGTCGCGCTGGGAACCTCCTTCATCATAAATCGCTGGTGCATTTGATACATAGCCCGCTTGCGGGCTGCTATAACTTTTGGATCACCTTCGGCGTTTTTATGTTCGTCTTTAACTTCGTGCTTACTCATTTTCATATCGTTGAAAGTTTTTCTTTTTTGATAAATTAAATCTGCAAGCCCAAAGATTATTAAAAATACCAAAATTTTCAAAAGCATTTCAACCAGAATATCTATCATATAAGCGCAGAAAACCCCTATTTGCATATCTGCCATATATAAAACATCGTCATAATGCTTTTTTATCACATTATAGGCAATTATACCCACTATGGTTATTTTAACTAAACCCTTCAAAAGCTCAATCCACGCATTTTTCCCAAACATCTGCTTTAACCCAGATAGGGAAAAAACATTTGATAATTTTGGGCGCAGCTTTTCCAGCGTAAAATGCAAACCAACCTGAGACAAATTTCCAATAATGCCAACAACCAAAAAAAACAAAAGCAGAGGGGCAAGCAAGCCCATAACCATATAGAGTATATGGATAGAAAGCGAAGAAAAACTTGTTATAGTTGGCTGCCAATCCGTGTAGCCTGTGAAAAATTCACGCATGATGCCTTGGCACTTAGAAGCAAAATCACCGCCAAAAAAATAAAATCCAATTAAAGCTGCAATTAGGGAAATGGCATTAGACAAATCCATTGAACGCCCTATTTGCCCTTTTTTAAGGGCATCTGCCTTTTTCTTAGACGTTGGGTCTTCGGTTTTTTCTTCGTCTTCTGCCATTTATTTGCCGCCTGCCCGTAAAATTGCAAACAAGGCTCTTTGCAACTGCTCAAAATTCACATTGAAAATATGCACCATAAGAGGCATAGAATAAATTAAAACAACTGTTCCCATAAATACTTTCACCGGAATTCCAAGTATCCAAACCTGCAATTGAGGCATAACCCTGTTCATAAGTCCAAGAGAAACGGTGCATAAGAAAATAGCTCCCATAACTGGTGCCGCAAACTGAAAGGCAACCACAAAGGAACTAGTGGAAAGCAAAATTAAAATGGCGGCAAAACTGCGAGTGTCCCAAACAAAGTGCCCCATTGGAATATACTGAAAAGATTCAAACAACACTCGTATAAAAAAGTAATGACCGCCGCTTGCTAAAAATATAACTATTAAAAGGATGGTTAAAATTATGGAAAAAATATCGCTTTGAAATTCAGTAAAGGGATTCATAGTTCCCTGCATAAGCCCAATATCGCGTGCAATCCATTCACCACCCATAACAATAAAATACCACAAAAAAGAAGCCGCAAAACCTATCATTATACCTATGAAAACCTGCTCCAAAACAATCATAAAAAAGAACACCGGAGAATTTGCTATGGTGAAACCTATCAACGGCATTTGCGGGTACACCAAAATAGCGAGCAAAAGCGATATTGCGGCTTTTACAGTTGTTGGCACAGAATTTTGTGAAAAGGCAGGCAATAAAAAAACTATTGTGGCAATGCGTATAAGAGCGAGTATAAAAAGCTCTATTTTTTCCACTGCAAGGTCTGTGAGTGAAGAAGCAAGTGAAAGCATATCACCTCTGTTTCCATTTAACTCTGTAACGAGGCTCGTGCAAAATCGCAGCCCAGAGAATACCTTGTGCAGGATTTTTTATGTCTAGTTGATAGTTGATAGTTGATAGTTGAGAATTGTTCCCCGCTTTTAGCGGGGTGTCAGCGTAGCTGACGGGGTGTGCCTGAATTGGTTTTTGAGCTGCCTTTTGAGTTGCCCTTTGAACAGGTTTTAAATCCGATTCCAGTTCTAATTCAAGAGAGGGTCTGTGCTTAATTTCTTTTTCCAATAGATGGTCGTCTTCTTCGTCTTTATCTGGGATTCCTACGTATTCGCGGAGGTTTCTAAATGGGTCTGGAATTGGTTCAGTTGCTTCTGGGGGCGGATTGTATTTATTGGCTTCTCTTTTTGCAGCTTCTTTTTTTTGCTTGGAATATGCCGCAATCATTTGTATTGCGGCTATAGCTAAAAATATGAGAAGGGTTTCCATTTTTTATTTCAAATCCTTTTCTGAATGACCGGAAATTTGAGCACGCATTTGGGTATCTGCTTTTATGTTTTGCAAATTGTAATAATCCATAACTCCCATGCGCCCGTTTTTCAAGGCATCTGCCATTGCAAGCGGAATTTGAGCCTCTGCTTCCACAACTTTTGCCTGCATTTCCACAACTCTCGCTTTCATTTCCTGTTCTGCGGCAGCAGCCATTGCCCGCCTCTCTTCTGCCTTTGCCTGCGCGATTTTTTTATCTGCCTCGGCACGGTCTGTTTCTAGAATTGCTCCTATATTATTGCCAACATCAACATCGGCAATATCAATGGAGAGAATTTCAAAAGCAGTTCCAGCATCCAAACCGCTGGCTAGTACTTTTTTGGAAATCATATTTGGGTTTTCCAAAACCTCCTTGTGATTTTTTGCGCTGCCTATGGAGCTAACAATGCCTTCGCCAACTCTGGCAATGACTGTTTCTTCGCCAGCACCGCCAACCAGCTTGCGAATGCTGGCTCGCACAGTGATTCTGGTTATAGCCTGCAACTGAATGCCGTCTAAAGCAACTGCGCTTACCTTTGGAGTGGTAATCACTTTTGGATTAACGCTCATTTGCACGGCTTCAAGAACATTTCTGCCTGCAAGGTCTATGGCTGCGCTTTCTGCAAAAGAAAGGTTGATATTTGCCTTATTTGCCGCTATGACCGCCTGCACAACTCTTAGCACATTGCCACCGGAGAGATAATGCGCTTCTAAAAGGTTTGTTTCCACTGGAATACCAGCCTTAACGCTCAAAATCCTAGATTCAACAATCATGCGCGGATTAACCTTCCTGAGCCGCATTCCGAGTAGCTGAAAAATGCCCACACTAGCTTTTGAAAACAAAGCCTGCAACCATAGGCTAAAGAAACTTGCCATAAAATAAACCAAAACAAGGGCTACTACCCCTAATACAAGCATACCTATAAGAGTGACCTGTGCTGCCATTTTATATAAACTCCCGTTGAATGAAACGGTTGTAATATAGAAATTTCTAAATTCAAAGAACATCAAAAATAGGCAATTTATTATGAATATGAAAACGATTTTTGTAGTGGACGATAATCCAGTGAATTTGGCAACGGCAAAACAAGCCTTGAGTGGTATTTACAGAGTTTTAACAATACCTTCCGCAGAAAAAATGTTTTCTCTGTTTTCCAAAATAACGCCAGACTTAATCTTGTTGGATATTGAAATGCCAGAAATGGACGGTTTTGCCGCACTTACAAAACTTATGGCAAACGAACAAACCGCAAAAATCCCTGTGATGTTTTTAACCGCCTCCACAGATTCTGAAATGGAAGCAAAGGGACTTGCTCTTGGCGCTATGGACTTTATTTCCAAACCCTTTTCTGTACCCGTGCTGCTGAACCGCATTAAAAACCATTTGAACATAGGCGAGATTGTGAAAAAACGAACAGAACGCATTGAGCAGTTGCAAAACGGAATTGTGTTCACATTTGCCAATATAGTGGAAAGCCGCGACAAAGTTACAGGCGGGCATATAACCCGCACCTCTAAATACATAAAATCTTTATTGAATGCTATGATAGCCAAAGGCGTTTACCTAGAAGAACTTATGGATTGGGATTTAGAAACAGCAATTATCTCTTCGCGCTTGCACGATGTTGGGAAAATTGTAGTATCAGATTTGATTTTGAACAAGCAGGGCAAATTAACTTATGAAGAATTCAGTGAAATTAAGCGACATACCACCGAGGGCGAAAAAGTTATTGACAAAATGATAGCCCAAACTGGAGAAGCCCAGTTTTTGCATCACGCCAAAATTTTTGCTGGTGCCCACCACGAAAGATGGGACGGAAAAGGCTACCCGCGAGGGCTACGCGAAGAAGAGATACCGCTTCAAGGGCGCATAATGGCTATTGCAGATGTGTACGATGCGCTTGTGTCTGAGAGGTCATATAAACCGGCTTTTAGCTGTGCGGAAGCGGCAGAGATGATTAAAAAAGATTCTGGAACAGCTTTTGACCCGCTCATTGTTGATGTTTTTGATGAGATAAAAGGAGAGTTTGCAGACATAGCCGAAAAAAACAAGCAAGGGGATGATAAATGAAGCGTTTAACTTTATTCTTATTTGTTTTCTCTTTTGCAGTGGTGTGCGCAACATATTTTTTTGCAAACAAATTTGTGAACTTTTCCTTGAACACTATGGAAGAAAACATAAATAGGCGTTCCATTTCCGTGGCAAAACATTTAGCAGATATGGTTAGCGTTGATGAATTGGACGAATACCGTGAAGCAGCAGATATGCAAACACAGTCTTACAAGGATTTGCGTGAAAAACTTCGAGACTTTGCCAAAGAATCCGATGTTGTTTATGTTTATTTTATTCGCCCCGAAGAAAATTACCTTCAATACATAATAGACAACGATTTCGATGATTTTACGCGGGTAGGTTTAGATACCCCGCCCATAGGCTACGAAAAACTTCCTGTGCTTAAAGAAGTGAAAAACCAGGGCAAGGCTATGTATGCTGGTCTTGGCAATTACGAAGTGGATTGGGATGGATTATCCACTTCTTATGCTCCGATGTATGATAAAAAAGGCAATTTAAAAGCCATTGTGGGTGTAGACATAGAGGATAAACAAATTGTTTACGCTAAACAGATGGTATCCAGACTCACCATCTTGCAGATTATAACTGTGGTAATCGTGTTCATAAGCGGTTTGCTCGGCATTATCAGTTTCCGCAACGAGGCGCGCATTGCAGAGAAAGCCAAAATAAATGCAATAAACGCCAATGCCTCTAAATCTAAATTTCTAACAACCATGAGCCACGAAATACGCACTCCTATGAATGCCATAATAGGTTTTTCCGAAATTGAACTTTTGAAAGAAGAAACCCCGACAGAAGCAAAGGAAACATTTCGCAAAATACATAATTCTGGTTATATGCTACTCGGGATTATTAACGATATTTTAGACCTTTCAAAAATTGAAACTGGAAAATTTGAAATTGTCCCCATTAAATACGATACAGCAAGCCTAATCAACGACACCGTTCAATTGAATCTTATGCGCATTGGCAGCAAACACATTGAGTTTACGCTTAAAGTTGCAGAAACTCTGCCGGCAAAACTGTTTGGAGATGAACTTCGCATTAAACAGGTATTGAACAATTTGCTTTCAAATGCCATTAAATACACAAAAGAAGGAAATGTAGATGTTTCTTTTGCTTTTGAGCCTCGTGGCAAAGAAAACATAAATCTTGTGATAACCGTGAGCGACACAGGTCAGGGCATGACCAAAGAGCAGGTGGAGCATTTGTTTGATGAATATTCCCGTTTTAATATGGAACTCAATCGCACAGTAGAAGGCACAGGGCTTGGAATGAGCATAACCAAGCGTCTTGTGGAAATGATGGACGGAAGAATTAGAGTTGAAAGTGAACCGGGCAAAGGTTCGGTATTTACTGTGCGTGTTATGCAAAAACTGATAAGCAGCGAGAAACTTGGCAAGGAACTTGCAGAAAATCTGCAAAGTTTACGTTATTCTGGAGAATCGCAGCTCAAGGAAATTCAAAAAGTGCGCGAATATATGCCCTATGGCAGCGTACTTGTGGTTGACGATGTGGAAACCAACCTAACTGTGGCAAGAGGCTTGATGGCACCCTATGGCTTAAAGATTGAACTCCTTGATAGCGGAGTGGCAGCCCTTGAGAGAATAAAAGAAGGCAATGTTTACGATATTGTGTTTATGGACCACATGATGCCAGAAATGGATGGCATTGAAACAACCAAAAAAATAAGGGAAACTGGTTATACAAAACCCGTAATTGCGTTAACGGCAAATGCAGTGTCTGGGCAGGCGAGTATGTTTCTCAAAAATGGTTTTGATGACTTTATTTCCAAGCCAATTGATATTAGGCAGTTAAACAAGGCGTTGAAAACTTGGGTTCGCGATAAAGCACCTCCAGAAGTTGTGGAAAAAGCAAAACGGGAACAAGGCAGCGCCAAAGATATAATTCCTCAAACAAAAACAGAATTACTCCGCATTTTTGCAAAAGATGCCAAAAAAAATCTGCCCGTTATTGAATCCACTCTAAAAAATATAGCCAATGCAACAGAAAAAGATTTGCACCAATTCACAATAAAAGTTCACGCTATGAAAAGCGCCCTTGCAAATATAGGTGAAAACGAAACATCAAATTTAGCAGCCGAGCTGGAAAAAGCTGGAAAAGAGCAAAATAAAAATGCAATAGAAAAAGAAACCCCAGCATTCCTTGCCAAGTTAAAAGATATAATAGCACATATAGATGAGATGGCAGACGCCGGATCAGATGCAGACGAAAACCCAACATATTTAAAAGAACAGTTGCAAATAATAAGCAAAGCTTGCGAAACTTACGATGTAGAGACAATAGAAACCGCTCTTGAAAACTTGAAAAAAATGAGCTGGACAAAAGAAACAAAAGCATTTATAGATAAAATATCCGAATATATATTATTAAGCGAATTTGAATCGGCGGGTAAATTATGCTTTGGGAAGCAATGAGTGAAGTCAATACCGAGCTGAGGAATAGCATCCTTTGCATTCCTCCATACCAACATTGTATCACAGAAGAATTCATTGGAAAAATGTACAAGAAAAAAGATAATGAGAAATTGCTTGTCAATAACATAACCAATATTATTCTTTCTCCATGGCAACGCGCATATCAAATGGAATTTCGCTATAAAAAAACGAAAATATTTGAGCCTTTTATACCTGTTTTGGAATATGGGGTATTTTCTTCTGTGTTAACAGATTGGGTGTGCGCATATTTAACCCTATTGCCTGTTGTTGAAGCGAGCCTTAGAAGATGGATGAAAGAAGAAAATATGTCTTTGAAGAGCCTGCATAAATTCTACTATACTTTTGGCAAATATTCCAAAAAATATATAGAGGGGCTCGATGATGAAAAAGAGAATATAACAAAAGAATATATAAGATATTTAAAGCACGGTTTTAGAATGTTATATATGAGTTTTGAAGAATGTCACAGAAAAAATTTCAAAGAGATTTTTAACCGGAACTTAGCTTTGCACAAATTAGAAGGCACAATGGATACGCAAGAAACTTTACGCAACGTTACAAGAGTCCTGCTACTTATGGACGTTATTTCTGAATTGTATTTGATGCAGGAATCAGATGATTTATGGCAGACCTGCATTTCAGCAGATCCGGAACAGGACATTGATTTTCAATTGCGCTGGCATCTATACGAAAAGAAGGCAAAAGCAAGAACGGGACACAATGATTTTTTAATTGTTCAGAATGCTTTGGTGGGGAAGTCTTCTACTAGGAAAAAGAGGGAGTTGCTCCGGCGGTTGAGGGAGGATATCTTGTGAACCAATTGCTACCCCCCCCCCCCCCCTATACTAAGGGTTTTAACGCATCTTGCGGACAATTTTCCCATTCAAACTCTAACACAAGAACGGAGATAAATCTATGAAAAAAACAAATTTGTTTTTGTTGCTGTTTTTTATGCTTGCCGTGCCGTGCCAAGCTCAAATGAAACTTGCTGTGCTTGAGCCGGAAGGTGCTGGGCTTTCCAATGACGAGCAGTGGATGCTTTCGCTGGCGCAAAGCTCCATAGCGGCGGATTTCAACAAGTATTCGCACATAACAATCATAGACAGGCAAAATCTTGAAGCAGTTATGGCGGAGTGGAAGCATTCGCTGTCTGGCATAACTTCGGAAGAAGATGCAATCAAGATAGGCAACTTGGCAAACGCCAATCATATCCTCACAGGCAAAATAACCAAAACGCCTAATGCCTTTATGCTTGAATTGGCAGTGACGGATGTGAAAACTGGAGAGAGGAAGGCATCGCATTCCCCCCAAGCGGTGACTCCGAGTTCGCTGGAAGATCTTTCCGCTCTCAAAGAGGCTTCCGCAGACCTGCTCAAGCAACTTGGGGTGAGCCTTACTGAAAGCCAGCTTGCGGAATTGAATGGTCCCGTTGCCTCTGCGCAGGTACAAGCGCAGACCGCGCTTGCGCACGGCATTGTTGCGGAGAGGCAGGGAACAAGCGTTGCGGCATTGAGCTACTATTACCAAGCCGCCGCATTTGACCCCACCTTGGCTGAGGCTGTGAAGCGTTCATCGGTTATGTCCGCAAATATTTCCGGCATCAACTTAGGGGATAATATCCGCAATGATATTGTTTGGCGTAAGAAGTGGATAGAGCAGCTCAAAGAAACGGAGGAAACTTTTTATAGGATAATCAACAACGCCCCACTACCATACGAACTGTGTTATTCCACAGTCATTGAAACAGGGAAAATCGACTATCAAAAGGAAACCGCTGATTTGAGCATATCCCTGAATCTGCTTGCGAATGCGGAGTGGTTCGTTGCGTTGCAGCGGTCGCTCAAAGCGGCTCAGGCGGTGCAGGATGGCTTGAACGCAACGGGCAGGAAAAAAGACTGGGGGCTGGACGAGTGGCCTAAGCGGGGAGTGTCCGAGACAAACCCATTCGTCGAAAATGAGTATGGTGTAGGTTATAAGAAGAAAAGTAAGAATTATGATATTCCTATTGAGTTTGAGTTGGTGAACCAGAAGGGCAGAGTGATAGGCGAGAATACAATCAGGTTAAATCCATCTATCAGCATTAACGAAAATTTCGTTGTTAAATTTAAACCAAATCAATCCAGTATATTAACTTTCAACGCGGTCAATGCCAACGACATCAGTGACAACTTGACAATCCGTCTGGTTTCCGTGAACGGCAAGTCAACCAAAACCGCAGGGTTCCCAATCATCGCTGTATCAAACAAAGAGTTTCCAGAATATAGAGTTCAAACAAAGCGGACAACCTTCACTGATTCCCGCGATGGCAGAAAATATAAAGCCGTTGAAATAGGTCCCCAAATATGGATGGCGGAGAACCTCAACTTCAATGCAAAAGGCAGTGTATGTTTCGATAACAAACCTGCAAACTGCCAAAAATACGGCAGACTTTATAATTGGAATACGGCTATTACGGCTTGCCCAAAAGACTGGCATTTGCCTAGCCGTGATGAGTGGGATATATTGGAGTTATCAGCTGGCGATGATAAAGCAGGCAAATACTTGAAGGCTACGAGTGGCTGGAAAGATAATGGCAACGGCACGGACTCGTATGGGTTTTCGGCTCTGCCGGGCGGTAACGGCAGCCTCAATCGTAATTTCCTCAATGTCGTCTACAATTTCAGCTTTGTCGGCAACTACGGCATCTGGTGGAGTGCCAGTGAGAACGGTAGCAAAAACGCTTACTACCGAAGCATAGACTACCGCTACGAGCGCGTGATCTACGACAACTACGAGAAGGATAACTCGTTCAGTGTTCGTTGCGTGAAGGATTAAAGGTGCGTTGTGGAACCTTGCCAAGGCAAGACCCTATCCAAAAAATTCTGCCCAAAACTTACTATATTTTTTCTTATGAACTTTTTAACAAAAAATGAATTAGTCGCTTACCCAAGCTCTCTTTTGGGTAAATTATCCGACTATGGAGAAATTGCCATAACAGACAATGGAAAACCTACCGCTTTGCTATTGCAAATTCCAGAAGGGTTGTTTAATGAAACCTTAAAAGCAGTTAGGCGAGTTAAAGCTATGAAATCATTAAACGATATATGGGCAAAAACAAAAAATTTACCGCCAATTACAGACGAAGAAATAGAAGCTGAAATACAAGCAGCACGAGCAGAGGCAAAAACTGCATCTGCATATTGAAATGAATCTGATTGTTTTAGACACAAATGTTATAGTTTCTGCCCTTTGGAACAGAAATGGAAATCCTGCTACGCTCTTAAAAATGTTTTTTGAGAATGAAATTATCCTTTTTTATGATGAAGAAATTTTCAACGAATACAATAAAGTTCTTAGACGAAGCAAGTTCAAATTTTTGGAACCTGAAATAAATGATTTATTGTATTTCATAGAAGCAAACGGAATATCAATTTCTAATACGGAAAAAAGTGTAGAATTTATGATAGATGAAAGCGACCGCAAATTTTACGATGTAGCAAAAAAATGCAAGGCTTTTTTAATGGAAATAAAAAGCATTTTCCTAATGAATCTTTTGTTTTATCTCCTACGGATTTTTTGAATTTATATCTTAAACAAGCAACCTTGTTCCAAAAGTTTAAGCGGTTTATAAAAGCGTTTATCCGTTTGCCATAAATGCGAACATAGTACGTTTCAGTCGCCCTAATGCAAAATCTATTTTATTCCAAAAACGGCAATTAACTCTCGCTTTGTGCTACCGCCTGCCTAGGGTGTTAGCATTTTTCTTTCTATCCCGACGCCTCGGTAAATAACCTTTATTATGCCGTTAAGGTTGTTGGTCATAGTTTTTTCCAACGCATTGCAAAAGAATTCCTCAGCGAATTCTCGACCAGTTTCATCATATATAGTGTCATATTCGGCTTTTGACATTATTTTTTCCATTTTTTCCCCAATTTCTATCAAATATAGTAAATTTTGGGGGATTTTACGCAAAATACCCTTGACAAAGCCGCAAAACATTTCTATATTTGGTTACCCTGCTAAAAAGTAACGCTTCCTCTGTTTTTTGGCATAGTCTTAAAAGAAGCAATAACCTTCTGGGAAGAAGAGGAACAACACAGTTTGATTGGAGAGATGTGTTATGGCAAAAGAGAAATTTGAGCGCACGAAGCCTCACTGCAACATAGGCACCATAGGTCACGTGGACCACGGCAAGACGACCTTGACCGCCGCAATCTGCACCACGCTAGCCGCCAAGGGACTAGCCAATGCCAAGAAATTTGACGAAATAGACAATGCCCCCGAGGAGAAAGCCAGAGGCATCACCATCAACACCTCGCACGTTGAATACCAGAGCGAGGCAAGGCACTACGCGCACGTTGACTGCCCGGGTCACGCAGATTATGTTAAAAACATGGTCACGGGAGCAGCCCAGATGGACGGAGCCATTCTCGTGGTAGCCGCCACGGACGGTCCCATGCCCCAGACCCGCGAGCACATCCTTCTCGCCAGGCAGGTGGGCGTTCCAGCCATAGTCGTGTTCATGAACAAGGTGGACATGGTTGACGACCCCGAGATACTTGATTTGGTTGAAATGGAGATACGCGACCTTCTTAGCAAATACGAGTTCCCAGGGGACACCACTCCCATAATCAGAGGCTCCGCGCTCAAAGCACTTGAAGGCGACGCGGACTCGCAGGGAAAGATAATGGAATTGATGAAGGCTTGCGATGAATTTATCCCTCAGCCCAAGCGCGAAGTTGAAAAACCCTTCCTTATGCCTATTGAAGACGTGTTCGCCATAACCGGTCGCGGCACCGTAGCCACAGGCCGCATAGAGCGCGGCAAAGTGTCCGTGAACGACAAGGTTCAGCGCGTTGGCTTTGGCGACACCAAGGAATTCGTTGTCACTGGCGTTGAGATGTTCCGCAAACTGCTTGACGATGC
>JAITFP010000024.1 GCA_031281275.1 Candidatus Fibrimonadaceae bacterium | reverse complement strand
CCCCCCAGCAGAATGGCAAGACTTGCTCGGAGTCTATTTTGACCCACAACCGCAAGGTACCCAGAAACGCATTTCTCAGACCTAGACCTTGTGGTGCAGGGTCTTGCAAATGTTATTTTGTTGCCAAAAGCCATATTGGGGGGTAATATAGAAAATTGTTATTGTCTGAACCCCGATTCACCCGATTTTGGGGATTTTCCCGATTGCGGCACGAAATGTTCTTTTTTTGGAAATAAATACGAAATCGGGAGAATCGGAGAATCCTGGTAATCGGGGTTCAGACAAAAGGAGTTCAGACAATTTACTATATTACCCAAATGCCCGATAGAATAACAAAGAATAAAAAAGTATCCATTGTGTATAGCATAATGAACGACAAAGGCGAAATAATTATGGAAGTCTCGCCCTATGCCCCTGTATTCTACCTGCACGGCTATCAAAACGAAAACATTGTTCCGGGCTTAGAAAAAGCCTTGGAAGGTCATAAGGAAGGCGATGTGTTTTCTGTTGAATTGCCATACCCGCTGGCTTTTGGCGCTTATGACAAACAACTCGTTATGGAAGTGGCAAAAGAGGAATTAACTCCGTTCATAGATGATTTTTGGGTTGGAGGCTATATAGAGAGCTTTGACGAAGAAGCCGGAGATGAAATATCCGACTCTGAAAGATTCTTTATGAACATTGAAAAACCGCAGGAACCCAATGGTTTTATCATTCGCGAAATTCGCAAAGACACAATTCTTTTAGACGGCAACCATCCCTGCGCTGGAATGGATTTAATTTTTAACGTAAGAGTTGTTTCTGTTGAAAATGCTTCTATAATGGAACTTGAAAACGGCTATCCAAAAGAAAGCGAAAATTATGACGATGAATACTAAACAACAAGCTGGCATAGCGGCGGCAAATTTGGTGCAAAACGGAATGGGCGTGGGGCTTGGCACTGGTAGCACGGTGTTTTTTACGCTGGAAAGGCTTGCGGATAGGCAAAAAACAGAAGGGTTAAAATTCTTTGGCGTTAGCACAAGTTTCAGCACAACCTTGCTCTGCCGCAAAATGGGCATTGAGCTAAAAGACAGCGGCTCCGTTTCGCATTTAGACCTTGCCATAGATGGTACAGACGAAATAGACCCAAATTTGAATTTGATAAAGGGACGCGGAGCGGCTCATTTGCTTGAAAAAATAGTAGCAAGCCTCGCAGACAAATTTGTTATAGTTGCAGATTCGGGAAAAAAGGTGCAAAATCTCGGAGAGAAATTCCCCTTGCCACTTGAAATTTTGCCCGCTGCTCTTGGGTTGGTAGAAGCTCGCATAAAAAGTTTGGGTGGCTCAATGGAAGTTCGCACTGCCGGAGCGTGTAAAGACGGTCCAACTATCAGCGATTCTGGTAACCTAATTGCAGATGCAAAATTCGGCTTGATAAAAGAACCCGCCATTCTTTGCAAAGAATTGGATTCCATTCCGGGGCTTGTTGGTCACGGTTTGTTTGCAGGACTTGCAAAAGGAGCTTTTATTGCGGGAGAGGCTGGAGTTGAGCGCATAGGCTTGCCATAAGGGCTATTCAAAATTTTCATTGTATTTAATTTGTAGCTCTCAAGAATTATTCTCTCGTTAGATGGCGCATTTATTTTTCTGAATTTTGATTTTCTGCTTTTTTTGTTCTTTTCGTTGTTCGTAACTTCTCCGTTGTTTTCCACATCTTCGTCATTTTCCGCATTTTCGTTTTCTTCATCTTTTACATTGTATTCCATAACATTTTCGTTTTCTTCATATTCGTTTGGCATTTCGGAGTATTCTTTGGATTTTGTAAAGTCTGCATATTCGTCAAATATAGCCATCATTCTCATAGCTATGAATTCCGATTCATCTCTTTCTTGACCGTCTTTGAATTTGCAAGACATAGCTTGTGCCTCTGTTTGCAATTCCAAGGCTTTTGACGTTTGAAGCCGCATCGCCTCTTCTTTTGTTTTGCATTTTTCAAGTGCCCTGCGAAATTCGTCCCGTTCCTTTTCTATTTTCATCGCTTTTTCGTACAAATCAGGTGCATTAATTCTCAAAAATTCTTTTTCCTCAAAAGATAATCTCTTTCCAGATTTCATTTTGTTTTTAATATCCCCTATTCTCTTGGCTTTCATCCAATCATTAACGCCCCCTGTTTCTTTTGATTTATCCCCAGACATCTCAAATTTCTTTTGCTGCCATTTTTGTTCAAGCTGGGCAGTTTTTACATAATTAGTTATACGTCCTATGACTTCGCCGAAATACATAGAGTTCTCCTTTTCGTATTATATCGGCAGATTCTTTAGAAAACTTTAGCGGTTTAGAATGGTACACATACCATAACTATACTATCTCACCCAAAAACATTTTATAAATCTCTTCCCAATCACGTTTATAAAGCCCAGTATCTTTATCCGCTATATCCTTGAACATTTTGGAAGAATAAAATAATTCAGAGGCTCGATTTACATCTATTTTTTTATCTTTGACAAGGGCATTCAATACATTTTCACTTATAAGTTCTATATATTTGGTCAAATCTCTATCTACATATTTCAAGGTTTGCAAAGAAGCAAGAGTACAAAAACAAACCTGATGAGTTTCCTCGTGATATGTTAAATCCTCTAAAAAGTCTTTCTTTGATATATCGCCTCTTATGTAATATTGCAACTTATTTTGAACTTTGTCGTTTGCGACTGGACCTTCCACAATATCGAAATTATGAAGCGGCACGGTTGATTCTTCATTTCTGTTTTCAACAATAAAATCCAACCATTCCTCAGTATAACCATTAAAGGTTTTCTTTTTGCATATATAATCTACGAAAGAGCTTTCTATAAAATTAAAAATAGAGATGAAACCTTCGGAATTATGATGTTTGCCTACTTTTTTTGCCCAATTTTCAGCGTGCTGCTTGAACTTGGTAACATAAAAACCTTTGCCAAAATCAGTATAGGGTCTACATTTTTCAAGGTTAATTTCTTCTATTGGAGCATAACCTCCGTGATACACAAGCACTATTTAAGCCCTCCATTATTCCGACAAACTTCGTAAATATCCCTAACCGCCCAAACGATGTTTTCTGTATGCAAAGCCCACCATTCTTCAAGCAAATAGCTTAATCCTCCATATTTTTTCAAATAATCATAAGCATTTGAAACGTTCATTTTATAGGCATCTGCAAAAGCAGGGATAATAGCAGCTATAAAGCTTATCTTATTTGAATCATCTAAATGTTCAATTCTCTGCATAAGGTCTCTTTGAGGAAAGATAGAAAATTCATTGCGGCAACGGTAACGGCAATGGTTGCTCATATTTCACCCTAATGGTATCCGCAGGGGCGGCGTTGAAATGCCACCATTCACTTGGCAGAGTTATCCAGCCGCTTTTTCGCATGATGGAGCGCAAAAATTCTCGGTTTTTGATTTGAGTTTCTGTTAGCAAACCTTGCGAAATTGCCTGAGCCTCGCCTTTTTCGCCTGCATAAAAAGCAAAGGAATCGTAAGGAAGCCCCATGTCCACGGGTTCGTTGGCTTCGTTTAGCAAACCAATGTCCACTGCCATTCCGTAAACGTGAATGCTGCCCTTTGCAGGGCTGCTCACAAAATGCTGCCACGGCGTGTTTCGCACAGCGGAACGCAATACTTCTTGGGCGTGGTTTGAGCGAGCCGCATCAAAAAGAATGAACTTGTAATCCGGTTTTTCCTTTTTTAAAAAATTTGCCGCCCATTTTAATTTTTGCATCGCGTCTTTATGCAAAAAGGCTCTTTGAATTCCGCAATAAAGATTATGTCCGCTGAAATTGTCAAAAGTGGCATAAGGCATATTGATAACTAAATTCTTTATTCCTTTTACCTCTTCCCAATCCTCAAAATTCGCCGCTGCTGCTAGCCATTCTTTTTGCGCCGCGCAAAACATCATAGGTTTTTCCGGTTTTCGTGGAACAAATAAAGGGAGTGTATCTTGAGCAAAAATGGCATTAACAAAAATTAGCAATGCTAGAAATTTTATTCGCATTTTATTTTTTCTTCCCTGCAAGCCTTTGTTTTACCGCATAGTTTTAAGCTAAGTGGTTCACTAAAATCAAAATCTCTTTTTTCAACTAACAATTCCTTGGTATTGTAATGAAAGTCAAATATAACCCACTTGCCGTTTTTATCCCTAAAATCAACGCTATCAAAATTCAAACCGCCAGCTAATGAATCTAGAACTGGAATTCGGCATTGTACTTTTCCTGCAAAATCGGTTTTCAAGAAAACTTTGCCGAGGCTAGGCGGCACAGTATCTAAAAAAACAATGGCGGCATCTTTACCTTTTAGTTTTAAGCTATCCAGCCTTATCACAAGTTCTTTTTTTGAAATATTTTTTGCAAAATCCTTAGCCACCGCCATTATGTTTTTTCCACCCTTTGCTTTGATAAAATGCCAATCGCTAACCGTATCTGGATCTTGCACGTTCAATAAATCTTCTTTTATTTTTGCCATTTTATCCAGTGCAAAAGGAAGAGAATCGTACTTTTTACTGAAAATCAATTTTTTGCCCTGATACACGTCAAGCGAATACACAGACATTGGATTTTCCAGTGGCTCTCTTGAATAGTCCACAATTTTAATCGCAAAACCGCTGTCAAAAGGTGCGGCATCTAAAATAAAGGGGGCTATTGTGTCTGTGCATTGCATCATTTCGCAGGGATTGAGGGCAACTTTTCCATCTGACGTTCTGCGTTCAACGTGCAAATGCGGATTGCCAATGCCCGTGCTGCCGCTATAAGCCAATGTATCTCCTTTTTTAAATCGGATTCTTGAATAAATCTGGACATTTGCTTTTTCTTTTTTTAGCATTTCTCTGTGGATTAAGCTATCTATCTTTGGGCTGAATTCAGACAGATGTGCAAACAGCCAAATATGCTCGTCTTTTGCCTTGAATTTTATGTGCCTCCCATAGCCAAAGGCTCCCCTTGCCGCAAACTCCACCGCCCCATCGCTTGGAGCAATCACGGGCCAGCCTTCTTCCATATTAGTTGATAAATCTATGCCTGCGTGGTAGCGCGTTCCCCTGCTTTCTCCAAAAGAAGAGGTTAAATATGCTGTTCTGCCAAGCGGCAAGTAAGGTGTGGCAGCTTCTGCCCAAAATACCCCAAAAAAAACACAGCAGAAAAATTTTAATCCGATATCCAAATTCGGTTCCTGCCATTTTGCTTTGCCTTGTATAAGGCTTTGTCTGCTGCCTCTATTATATGCTCGTGTCCAATGCTGTTGGTTGGAATTACACTGCATACGCCCACGCTAACAGTAAATTTAGTTCTCACTCCGGTAGTCGTTAAAATAATTTCTTCCTCAACACTTTTGCGTATTCGCTCTGCTATAACACTAGCTTGATAAGAATTTGTGCCATAAAGCAATACCCCAAATTCCTCGCCACCAAATCTAGCTACAAAATCTGCGCTTCTCTTTAAGTTTTTCTTGAAAATCGCACCAGCCACTTTAAGCAGTTCATCTCCTTGCAAATGCCCATAAGTATCGTTGTAATTTTTGAAGAAGTCAATGTCTATCATCAAAAAACTCAAATTGACTTTTTCTCGGTGTGCTCTGTTCCATTCATTCACAATTTGCTTGTCAAAAGCTCTGCGGTTTGGGATTTGAATTAAGCCATCTATAAGAGAATCCTGTTCTGCTAGTTCTTTTAACTTCGTAATTTCCGAAACATCGTTGAGCATAAAGAACATTCCATCATCTGTCATTTTGTTGGCATAAACATTGAAGGTTCTAATTTGGCCATTTACGTTTATCTTTTGATAGTCCTCGTAAAAAGAACGTTTTTTTGCAATATCTTCAAATAATTCTCTCACGGACCTTTCATTAAATAAGTCTAAAAAATTTGTGCCTGCTAATTCTTCTGGTTCTTTTATGCCAAAAATTTTGGAAACAGACTGGCTTATGTATCTTATTTTATTATCTCCATCTAACAAAACAAGCACGTTAGGAGTTGACCTCATCAAAGCACCAAAAGAAGCAGTGGCACTGCTCACCTCATTTGACTTTTTAACCGCAAATTGCACTATAAGAAGGAGCATGAGTCCTGAACAGAATATAAGGCTAAAATGTACCCAAACATCGCCATTTATATGCCCCTGCAACTCAAAAATGGTAAGAAATATATTTGTGATTTGCGTTACAATAAGCATAATCAAATAATTTTTAATATCAAAATATACAGCGCAAACAAGCATAACAAGCAAATAATAAGCGTAAAAATATTTAAAGGAACCAATGGCAAAAGAAGCACCTATATAGGAAACATACAGACAAAGAGCAAAAATTAATGGAAATCTTTTAATATTTTTTTTCGATAAAAATACAAACAACCCTAAAACAAAAGTAGCGACTGTCCCGCATATAATAGCTACATCAAAATTCCCTCTTATTATTTCAGCTATCACCCTTAATGAACAAAAAAATATCCCGCTGAACAACACCAACTTGTCAGCGCGATACTTATGTTTTTCTTCTACTTCATTGCCATACATATCGGTTTTTCTTACCTCTATTATAATATACATTTTTATTGCGACAAAATACAAAAAACAATTTTTCCAAGCCAAAAACTTAAAAATCCAAGGCAAATCCCACCAATAACATCAGAAAGCCAGTGAACTCCATAATAAACCCTTAAAAATCCCCAGGTAACAGGCATAAACAACATAATCCAACCTATACTAGGTGCTTCTGTAAAAACTGTGAAACCAACAGCGAGGTTATTCATAGTATGACCGCTCGGAAAGCTGTATTTGTCCAGCGGCGGAACCTCTGCATTCACTTCCTTCAACAAATCAAAAGGGCGTTTGCGGCGAATAGAGAGCTTTGTAAGCCAGTAAAAAAACAAACTCAGCAAAATTGCAGGTATAACACGTTCAACTATTCCAAATAAAACTATTCTACCATAAACAAAGTAAATGTATGCTATTACCAAAGCCCATACATAGCCATCTCCCATGCGGGTGTAAAATCTCAAAAACTTATCCATCCTTGCCGAAAAACAATGTTTTCGCCAAAAGTAAAAAAAACGCAAGTCTAGAGATTCCAGGAACTTAAGCATAAACTAAAACCCTAACCCCGTTCAGCCTTAGTTTTGGATTTTTCAAACTTTTTTTGCAAACAATTATGTCTTTTTTCTTTTTATCCAAAACTCTTCCGAGTTCAAAATCGCGCAAAAGCATATAGGTTTCTTCCAAGCGATGAATTTCGCTTTCCAAAACTGGAATCACCGTTTTCTCTGTTTCTTCAGATATTTTTTTTGCAATATGTTCAAGAGAACTTTTTGCCATTTCAAAACCTTCTGTTGTAAAATATTCCAACACAGAATAGGAAATGTCTGCTGCCTTGCTATTTTGCAATTGCTTTGCCTGCAAAGTCTCTGGAATGTTTTGCGCATTTCCTTTATTGTCCAGAACAACGCTCAATAAACGCTCGCCCACTAAATTGTTTATTCCCCAATGCGAATTCACGGAAAATTCAAGAATAAAATTGTATTGAACAAAAACCTTGTCGCTTGGCACAAAATCGCAAACAACACAAGCCACATTTCCAAAATCATCGCTTAAAGCCTTGTCAAAAAGCCTTTGCATAATTGGATGTTCCCAATGAAAAAATTCTACGTTTTCATAATTAAGCGCATTTTCCCTACTGGTTGCAACGGTAATGGAACAGCCGTCAAATTCTGAAACCTCTCCATTGTCCAAATAACCCGCAGGGCTTACCCCAAGCAAGGTTGCGTGTTCGGACTGCCCGGGTGCCCCTTTGAGAACAAAACTGCCCGGATAAATTCCATTTTGAACTTCAATGTCCAAAACTGAGAGCATATCAAAGGCAAAAGCGAGAAGTTCCTCATTTGAATCCATTTTTTGGGCTGCTGCTAACAATTCACCAGATATTTTTTTGTTTTGCGAATTGAATTCAAGCAAGCGGTCTCTGCCAGCTTCTGCTTTTTCGTTTAGCAACTGCATTTCTTTTTTGCCGAGCGGCAAAAATTCCTTCAAAAATTTATTGAACTTTTTTGCGGGATTTTCTAAATAGCTTTTAAGCTCAATTTCAAATTTGGCATACATTTCGCCGCCACCCATCAAGGAATGCTCAAAAATTCCAAGTGCCTCGTGATACCACAAATAAAGCATTTCCGCTTTGCTCTTTTTTGCAAAAGGAACGTGAATGTAAATTTCTGCCCCTTGCCCAATGCGGTCTAAACGCCCAATTCTCTGCTCCAATAAAGAAGAATCTTCTGGCAAATCAAAAAGTACCAAATGCCTAGCGCTTTGAAAATTCCTGCCTTCAGAGCCTATTTCAGAAGACAGCAAAACATTTGGACCATCTGGTCGCATCCAAGCGGCAGCAGCCTTATCGCGTTCTAAAGATGTTTCCTCTTCCTTAAATGCAACCGCTACATCTTCAGTCAAAAGAGATAAAAGCGTATTAACAGTATTTGATTTGGAACATATAAGCAAAATTTTATCTTTTTTATGTTCCTCAACAAAATCAGAGAGCCAAGATTTTAACTGAGAATCACGTTCAAACGGATAAGTTTTCAATATTCTCTTTGGAAATCCTTTAACGCTTTTTCTCGTGTTGCGAAATACTGAAGAACCGGTGCCCAGAGCATCTATAACGCGGCTCATCCATTCCTCAGCGGTCAAAGACAAATCTGCCTTTATGGGCAGCCATGAGCGAATTGGAGATTTTTTTGGAATGTTTTTTTGTAAATCTTCCCAAGAGAGTTCTTCGTCTGAATCAAGAGAAATTTTAGATAAATCATTAGCCACTTTTTTATAGTTATCCTGATTTTTTTCAAATTCTTCCCAGTTTTGAAAACGAGCAGAATCTATAAGTTTTAACCTGTAAAAATATGCTTCGGGAGCGAGTTGTATGGGTGTGCCAGAGAGCAAAAGCAAACCTGGAATTTTCTGCGAAAGTTGCTCCGCTAGAATATATTCTGCATTCGTGCCCTGCGATGTTTTCACTAAGCGATGAGCCTCATCTATAATTAGCAAATCCCAAGGGACATCCAAAGCAGCGGTTGCCACAAATTTATTTGCAAGCAAAAATTCCAATGAACATATAACCGTATCGTGAAGCAAAAATACGTTTTGCTCGGCAGTGGCATATTTTCTATGTTCAGAAATATAATCATCATCTATGCTTGAAAACCAATGGTTGAATTTTTTTCCGAATTCAATTATCCACTGATTTTTTAACTGTTCTGGAACAATGAGCAAAGTTCTTTTTATTTTGCCCTCTGTTTGAAGTGCATTCCAAATCAAGCCGCTTTCTATGGTTTTGCCAAGCCCAACTTCATCAGATAACATAAGACGCGGCAAAGAAACAGCTCTGGATGCTCTAAACGCCAAATACAATTGATGCGGCAAAAGCCTAAGTCTTGGTTTTAAAAGACCTTTCGCCATTGAAGATTTCCATATTCCGCGCAACTTTGCCGCGCTTTCCCTAAGGCAAAAATCAAAATTGCTAGAAAACTTTTTTTCAAGCAGCATATCAAAAATTTCAGAAGGAGAATCAGAGCTTTGAGATTTAAAACTGAGCAAGTCTTCAGAAATTCTTTTATCCTTGCTTTTGTAATACAAAAGACCATTTTCTTCTTCAACTTCTTCTACAAAAAGAGAGTTTCCTTTAACCGAGGTTGCTTTTTCCCCCATCTTCAAAATATAGCGTTTAAGGGGTGGCTCGCCTTTTGAGCTGTAAGTTCGGCATTCTCCCGAAACGGGAAAAAGCAAACTTATGGTTCTAAAATCCTGTTTAATAATCTGCCCAACGCCAAGTTCAGGCTCGGCATAGCTTGTCCATTTTTGACCTATTGTAAATTTAGGCACCATTCCTCAAGAATTCATTTGCCAGGTTCTGTCAGAAGTTCCGGTTATGCCGCGAAGTTTAAGCTCAAAATCTTCTGGATTTGTAGCTGCATTCTTGGCGGTTTCCACAGAAATTTTGCCATGATTATAAAGAGCCAGCAAAGCCTGATCAAAGGTTTGGCTTTTATATTGCATATTGCCTTCGGCAACGGCGGTTTCTATGAACTCGGTTTTGTTTTTGTCCATAATATATTCTTGTATGGCAGCGGTATTCACCAAAATTTCTGCTGCGGGAATTCGCCCCACAACATCGCATCTTGGCAGCAAGCGCAGGGATATTATGCCTTCCAAGCAAGAAGCGAGCAACAAGCGAATTTCATCGTGCTGATGAGGCGGGTACATTGAAAGTATGCGATGAATTGTCTCTGTTGCATTTGTTGTGTGAATTGTTGCAAAAACCATGTGACCGGTATCTGCGGCGGTAAGGGCTATTTGCATTGTTTCCAAATCACGAATTTCGCCAATGAGCATAACATCTGGGTCTTGGCGAAGAGCAGCTTTAAGGGCGTTTGCATAAGACATTGAGTCTGTTCCTATTTCGCGCTGCGAAATTATGGATTTTTTATCTCTGTGCAAAAATTCAACTGGGTCTTCCACAGTTAAAACGTGAGTGGATTCCATTTCGTTTATATGGTCTATCATAGCTGCCAAACAAGTGGATTTACCCGAACCTGTGGTGCCTGTGACCAAAACAAGCCCGCGTTTTTTAAGAGCGAGTTCCAAAACAATGGGTGGGAGTCCTAAAGTTTCAAATTTTGGTATTTTTGAATTTATGTGCCTGAACACAATTGCAGGCGTTCCTCTGTGCCTAAACACATTAACGCGAAAGCGACCGAGTTCCCTTGCACTCAAGGCAAAATCGCATTCCTTTGTGTTTTCAAAAATTTCTTTTTGGGTTTGGTTCATTATATCAGCCAAAAAACTATCCATAAGCTGATAGGTAATTTTTATATCATAGAGTTTTTTCAATTCTCCATGAATGCGAAATGTTGGAGCAATTCCTATGCGAATGTGCAAATCGGAGGATCCGTTATCCACCATCGCCTTTAAAAGCTGTTCTATGCGCACTGATATTTCGGTTGTTGCTTCTGCCATTTTTTCTCCTTAATCACATTTGTGTTTCTGCTAAAGCCAGTTTTGCTTTTAGGTCTTCATTGTTTGGATCTTTTGACAGCAACTCCCTATAAACACCAGCTGCTTTTTGCGGCAAACCCTGATCCATATATAGTTCCGCCAAAGTCAAAGTAGGCTTCTGAGCAATAGAGGAATCTGCTTGGGACGGCGGTACATAAGGCATAAGCTCTGGTTCTGCATCTGAACCCGAAGCGGGCATACTTGCAAGCAGAGAACTTATATCGCCAGTTAAATCTGGCAGGTTTTCCATTTTGGGTGTCAACTGCTCATTTATCAGGGCATCTAAATCTGGGGGACCTGAAGAGCTTGGGATATTAGATTTAAGCAAGGAATCTATATCGCCAGTTAAATCTGGCAGGTTTTCCATTTTGGGTGTCAACTGCTCATTTATCAGGGCATCTAAATCCGGGGGACCTGAAGAGCTTAGGGTATTAGATTTAAGCAAGGAATTTATATCGCCGGTTAAATCTGGTACGTCTTCCACCTTTGATTTCAATTGCTCATTTATTATAGCATCTAAATCTGGGGTACTTGGGGCACTCGGAGAGCTTGGAGTATTAGAGACGGGTGGAAAAGTGATGGCTGGATGAGAATAGCCGGCAGCAAGCGGCGGCTCAAGAGCAGGTTCAGGCATAGACGAAAGCAAAGAACTTATATCACCAGTTAAATCTGGTATGTTGTCCACTCTGGATGTCAACTGTTCTTCTATAAGAGAATCTATATCTGGGGCACTTGGCGCAGTTAAAGTACCAGAAGCGGATAATATGTCTGAAGCCGATGCCAGCAAAGAATCCATATCACCGGTCAAATCCGGTACGCTGTCCACCTTGGATTTCAACTGCTCATTTATAAGGGAATCTATATCTGGGGGACCCGAAGCCTTAGCAGGTGCAGGTGCCGAAGCCGATGCCAGCAAGGAATCCATATCGCCAGTTAAATCTGGTACGCTGTCCACCTTGGATTTCAACTGCTCATTTATAAGAGAATCTATATCTGGGGGACCCGAAGCCTTAGCAGGTGCTGCCGAAGCCGATGCCAGCAAGGAATCCATATCGCCAGTTAAATCTGGTATATCTTCCACTTTGGATTTCAACTGCTCATTTATAAGGGCATCTACATCTGGAGGACTTGCAGGAGTCAGAGCACCAGAAACAGGCGGTAGAGACGAAGCCGATGCCAGCAAGGAATCCATATCGCCAGTTAAATCTGGTACATCTTCCACTTTGGATTTCAACTGCTCATTTACCAGAGCATCTAAATCTGGTACAGCAGTTAGCCTGGGAGCTGGCTTAGGAGCTGGTACTGGTTGCGCCTTAGGTGCCGGAGGCGTATAAGGCATAATATCGGGGGCTTGCTCTTGTTTGCCTGGTTCAAATATATTCGTAAATGTTTGCAAAAGCAAATCTGAAATAACAATATCTTCCTTATCATCTGTAGCATCATCTTCACTCAAAAGGTCGTCTAAGGCAGCATTCACGCCCGCGGATTCGGTTTTTGCCTTTACTTTAACCACGACTCCGGGCTCAATTGCCCCTAAAATTTTCTGATACACTTCCGTTTGTACCGGCTGTCCCAATTTCTCTGATGTTTCCAAAAACAATTTTTGCGCAGATGCGCAAAAGGAATCCTGTTCTGCCACAGCCTCAAAATCGGCTCTTGCTCCAGCTAAATCGCCTTTTTCTAAAAGTATGCGCCCTCTGGCAAGCCTGCCTGGCAAAAAATTGGAATACATCTCCAAGCCCTTGTTTACTGTAAGCAGAGCTTCGTCCAGTTTTTTATCCATCCTGAGCATATCCGCAAGCCAAGCAAATGCCAGAGATTTGGGATTTTTAGCGACAATCCTTTTTAAGTTCATAATTTCTGCGCTACTAACCATGAGGATAAATATAGTAAATTTTACTATCTTAACGTAGTCAATGCTCAAACAACCAATTGGAATTTTAGGATACGGCACGGAAGGCAAAAGCACCCAAAAGTTTTTGCAGGAACAAGGTATAGAAAACATCCTTGTTTTTGATAAAAAAGATGGCGAAAATTATTTGGAAAACTTGCCCAAATGCCAAACTATTGTCCGCTCTGCTGGCGTTTATCCCATGCAAAAAGAAATTTTAAACGCGCAAATGAAGGGGACACAGCTAACCAGTCAAATAGAGCTTTTTTTTGAAATAATGCATCGTGATTATCCTCACATTCAAATAATAGGCGTAACTGGCACTCTTGGAAAAGGTTCCTGCGTTTCTATGATCGCTCACTGCCTAAAATCCCTGAACGTTCCTCATTTAATAGGTGGAAATTTTGGAATTCCAGCACTGGATTTATTGCAAAACAAAGATTTGCTCTCAAATAAAAATACCGTGGTTATATTGGAACTAAGTTCCTTTCAACTTATGACCCTTGGCACCTCTCCGCATATAGGAGTTGTTTTGCAAACAACAAGCGAGCATTTGGATTGGCACGCTTCTGTGGAACAATATAGAGATGCAAAAGCAAATTTAGTTCGCTGGCAAAAAAGAAACGACTACTGCATTTACAACGCCTCTTCCGAAGGCGCTACACAAATAGCAATGCTAAGTAGCGGAATAAGAAAACCTTATAACTCTCTCCAAATTTCGCTTGAAGAATGCAAGGTTATAGGTACCCACCAACTGCAAAATATGGCAGCGGCAAGCCTTGCTTTGAAATGCCTCGGAATGGACGAAAATGCCTGCATAAATGCCCTAAAACTCTACGAAGGATTGCCACTCCGCCTGCAATATATTGGCACAAAAACTTACAAGAACAAAACCCTTGCATTTTACAACGACTCATATTCAACTCGCCCAGAAGCAACAATAGCCGCAACAAAAGCCATAAGCAAACCTTTTACGCTAATACTTGGCGGTTCGGAAAAACACGCAGATTTCACCGAGCTTTCAGAAGAACTCGCAAAAAACAACCTACTCAAAGGCATTGCCTTAATTGGCGATACGGCGGCGAGAATGCAAAAATCCCTGCAACACGAAAATTGCAAGACAATTATGAAAATTTTTGAAAATTTAGATGCGGCATTTCAGTGGTGCTGCGAAACAACAGAAGGCGAGGGAGCAGTTTTGCTCTCCCCCGCTTGCGCCTCCTTTGGTTTATTCAGCAACTACAAAGAAAGAGGCGAAAAGTTCACACAAATGTTTTCCCAAATTTAACCGGGCTTTTTTTGCCAAGCAACATTCCTCTAGTTTTAAGCGGAAGCCCAAAGCAGCGAATAAAGCCTGTGGCATCTTTTTGGTCGTAAAAATCAACATCGCTAAAACCGCCCAAGTTCGGGTCGTAAAGGCTAAATGGGCTTTCTACTCCAGCCGGAATTATGTTCCCTTTGTAGAGCTTTAAAGTTACAACGCCCGAAACTGTTTTTTGAGTTTCTTTAACAAAGGCATCCAAAGCTTGACGAAGCGGCGTGAACCATTCGCCATTGTAAACCAAGAATGCGTAAGTTTGCGCAAGTTTTTGTTTTTCTGCAAGAGTTGCTTTGTCTAAAACAAGGGATTCCAAAAGCTCATGAGCTTTGTATAAAATTGTCCCACCTGGCGTTTCGTAAACTCCCCTGCTCTTTAAACCAACCAACCTATTTTCAACAATGTCTAGCAAACCGCAAGCGTGTTTGCCGCCTATTTTATTGAGCATGGAGAGCAGAGTAACTGCATCCATTCTTCTGTTGTTCAGCGCAACTGGAACTCCCTGTTCAAAAATTAATCTAACATATTCTGGCTTGTTTGGAGCTTTCTCAAAAGTATTGGAAAGTTTTAGCATATCGTATTTATGCTCTTTTTCTGGATATTCCAAAACTCCGCCTTCGTGCGATAAATGCCAAACATTGCCGTCTTCTGAGTAAATTTTCTTTTTTGAAATTCCGCCCAGAGGAATATGCCTTTTTTGCGCATAGTCGATGGCTTCTTCCCTGCTGTGAATATTCCATTTTGGATCTTTCCAAGGGGCAATAACCTTTAAGCGAGGATCCATAGCCGCATAGGTAAGCTCAAAGCGAACTTGGTCATTGCCTTTACCTGTGGCTCCGTGCGCAACTGCGTCTGCGTATTCCTTTTGAGCAATTAACACCTGATATTTTGCAATCAAGGGTCTTGCAAATGAGGTTCCCAAAAGATATGTGCCCTCATATTTTGCGCCAGCCTGCATTGTGGGCCAAACATAATCTTCCAAAAACTCTTTGCGCAAATCCATAACATAGCATTTGGAAGCACCGCTAGCAATGGCTTTTTTCTTTAAAGCAGCAGCATTGCAATCGCCCTGCCCAAGGTCTGCGGCAAAGGCTACCACCTCGCAATCATAATTTTCTCTCAGCCAAGGGATTATCACAGAAGTATCCAACCCCCCAGAATAAGCAAGAACGCATTTTTTTACTGTCATGCAAACACCTCCTAAAAAAACTACTCAGAGCGAGACTTGAACTCGCACGACCTTGCGGCCAGGGGATTTTAAGTCCCCAGTGTCTACCATTCCACCATCCGAGCGACAGGAAGAATATAGTTATTTCACCGAGGCATACAAAACAAATTCCAAAGTGGATTGCATTTTTTCTGGACCTATTGGTCTGGAAGCAAATTGTTGCACTCCAAAAGCTATGTCGGATTTTTGCAGGGCTTCTGCGAAGTTTAAAAGCGAAGGATAATCGGCTTCCGTGGTTGCCTTAACTATTATCCTGCGATGTGTTTGAAATTCATCCTCTGTGAATTTTTCTAACCCCGCCAAACGTACCTGATTATTAATGGCTAAGGTGCGCAAAGCCATTAACTCGGAATTTATTTTGGAAGGTCGCACCAATTGCCCAGATTTCAATTCTGTGAAACTTGGTTGATTAAAATTGCCATACACGCTGAATTCAATACTCCCATCTTTTGTGGTTACGGAATCTGCTTCAATAAAATCCACAACTTTTGCTCTCAATTGGTCTCTGTAAAAGTTTCTCGTGCGGGCATCCACTGCCACAACTCTGGCAAAATAAAAATTGGGAGCTTGATAGGCAAGGTCTAAATAACCTATTCCGTCTCCATCTGGGGTTGCTTTGTAGAAGGTACCAAGCATAATGTGGAATGCCTGTTTTTGATAAGGAATTCTATTTATCAAAGCTTGTTCCTTGTAGTTTACAAGTGCCTTGTTCTTAAAATAAATATCTGGGCGCATGGTTTTAACAATTTCTTCAACAGAGCCATCTAGAGGAATACTGGGGTCATCTAACCTTGTGCCGCGAGCTGTTAACTGTGGAGCGCCTGCTTGGCGCAATACTTGCGTTGCAGCGGTTTCTTCGCTTAATCCTAAAAAATCAACAATTTCTAGAGGTATAATTCCACGCAAAAAGCTCGGTATTCCCAAAATTTCCAAATATACTATTGAAGCTATTAACATGAGAAAGAGCATAAAAAGCAAACTACCGAATAAACTGCTCTTTTTTTCCGAAGATTTTGTTTTTGCCTTTGCTTCTTTTTCTTTAACAGCACGCGGAGCAGGCTGAGCGGCTTTTTCAGAGGGAGAAGACATTAAGTTTGATTTTATCATCTAAAACTCCGTTTTCTGTTTCCTATTCACAACACAAGGTTGCCCCAATGGCTCCCAAGCATTGCGATAATTTTGAAAAATCAGCATTTTTTTCCAAAGAAAATTTTGAAAGCTGTTTCCAGGGTTGAATTTCTATGCCAGCATTAGCTCCTATAGTTATAAGTTCATTTGTAAAATCGTTGCGGGCAGAAAGCTCGCCACAAAGCTTAACAACTTTTTTTGCCTTGGGAAATTCCACATAACCGCCTTGCAAAATGCCCAAAACGGCACTCGGAGAAATACAATCGTCGGGCAAAAGCCTTATGGTAACGGGACCGCTTTCCTTGCTCCAAAAAGCCGAAACAAATTTTTCGTCTGCCTTCAACACGCATTTAGGCTGGCTACCCAAACCTTCGGAACACTCCAAAAGATTGTGCAAAACACAAACATCTGCCATAAGGTATTTGGGCCTTAGCCCGCTCCTTTCAAGTTCTGCGGAATGGAAAGAATCCACAATCCTTTTGCGCATTGCAACTGTAACGGCACATTCGGGCTTTTTTGCGTTTGGATAAAAAGCCACAGCCATTTTATAATCGCCTGCATTGGAGTTTATTGAAGAGGCAAACTCCCAACTAACATAGTTAAAGGTATCTTCAATTTCTTTTGGAATGGAAACAAGGCGCATTATGCCATTGCAAGCAGGAAAAGTAACTGCTATAGAACTTATTTTAGGGAGCAAGTTGCTACGCATCCAGGAATTTAAAACAGAAGCGTATATTGAAACATCGGTTATTGAATTTCCGCTTGTTGGAAGAACATCTACTCTAATAATATGCTTGCGCCCTGGTTCAACCAGAGCGATTTTTAGCCCGTCTTGGTTTGTTTCTACTCCAAGACAAATTTTATGTGCCGCCATTGCTAGATAGAATATAGTAAAATTTACATTAAAGCCTATTAAATACGCCTCCACTAGCTACCTACACATAATTTACACATTTTTACCCTACGGATAAAATACGTACGGCTTTGTTTTATCCTTCCATTTGCTTGGATTTGGCGACATAGTGTCTATGTGAACCCAAGTAGGTGTGGCTACTTCCGTCTCTACTCGCATAATCCCTTTCGCAAACCCTTCTACGGACATACACCACTTCCGCAATCCGCTCAAATTTTCGCTATGCAGGTCAAGTGCAGCACCTATTTTATGTGCACTATGTGGCGCTCCGATGGTGCAGTTAGGTGTTCTATAACCGCACCAGTTATGCCGTCTTACTCCGTTTATGAAATTCACCCATACATCGGGGAAAAGTTTTTTGACTTCCGTGTACACTGCAAGTATCACTGGGTCAAAGTTCTGGCAAGTGATGTGGAATTCTTTATAGTCCGGCGGAAGAATATCCATCCAATTTTCAACGTTTTGGCTCATTTTATGTCTCCTTAAAAAAAATATTGAAGTCTCTAAACGTTTTGCAGCCAGGGCAGGCATTGCGGGTAGGGGTTTCCGCTTCTTCCAGTGGCACTCTCTGAGTTCCAGCGCTGCATTCGCTTTTGTGCCCTTCAGGAGTTACGAACATTATCCTGCCGCTGCTTGCTCCGCCTGTTGGTTTGTCATAAGTATCTCTCTCAATTACTTTGTATTCTATACCATTTTTTCGGCACCATTCTTTTTTTGCATTAAAATCTGGCGTGTGGGCTATTATCAGAATTTCGTCAAACCACTTTGGTGGTTTTTGCAGATTATGGAATGCTACTACTATTTTGAATGATGGCACTCTGCGTATAGGTAATGTTCCATTTGTTTTTATAAGACCGCGAAAAGCCTTTGCTTGTAGCCAGCTTAGTAGTTCGTCTAGTTCAGAATATAGCGCGGGTTCACCGCCAGTTAGCTCTATTGCCCATTCTTGCGGGTCTAGGCGTTCTAAAAGCAGGAATAGTCTTTCGTTTGTTAAGAGATTTTGGCAATTTGGGTTGTTGCGCCAGGGTTTAACTGGGCAGTAGTCGCAACTTAGGTTGCATTGATTAGTTAGGGATATTTGTAACAGGTTCATTTTGCCCTTCGTTCAAATTTCATAAGTTCCCCCGCCCCAACGTACTCTCCGGTGTTCTCGCTTTCGTAAGCACCGCCACCACCTATGCGTAAAGCTCCGTGCATTATTGCCGCCCTAAATGTTCCAAGCTCACCCGACATTATACACATCTGCCGTAAAAGTTCGTCAGCTTCATCACGGGGCAGGTAGTTGCCGCCAAATTTGTTTTTGGTGTATGCGAAGTCATGGCATAACAGAGCAAGGTTGTATTTGTTGTTTTTGGTAAATTTTGGTATAATCCAGTCAATAAGGTGCGAGCCGCTACGCATATTTGTAGGAAAGCCAATTTTCATAGTATAACATAGCTTGCCTTCGTTGGTGAGAACCTCAACATACACTGGTTTTGAAAGCCGCCACAAGTCAACGCCTGCAAATTCGGTAATTATCTGGTTACCTTTGAAGCTATTTACTTTTATCATTTTTGCCGTCCAAATAACCATCTATTTTGTAAACTATTTTGCCTATATCTCTAAGTTCCTTATATATCTCACTCTCAAATGACTCATGCTTTTCTATATGCTTTTTTACTTCCTCTTTTGTCTCTTTATTTTCTTGACTTAGCGCATTTATTTGCGCATCTCTTTTCTGTCCTCTATGAAAAGCTTCGCGAGATACAATCAGATAAAGCAAGCCAGCAACTACGCTCGGAATGCCTATTTGCTGTAGCAGATGTAATAGTATTGCTTCCATATTAATCCATCACAAGGCGTATGCTCATTTTTTCAGCAACAGACATGTCATTTATAACCGCATCCTCACTTCTGTAATCCAGGTTCAAATAGTAAGCATAGCTATGATTCATTACTCCCATATCGACTCGATAACTACTACTCCAGAAGCAACCGTTTGCATTTAGACCTGCAAATTTATTGATACTTTGCTGACCACTCATACCACTAGCCAATGCAGAAAAGCCATAATCGTCTGTACTGAGCACTACGCCATTATAAGCATTCCATGTATGGTTTGCTTTCAATTTTCTACCAGCTGTAGGCGTAGTGTTGCCATTACTAGCTACATCAGCAACAAAAACTTTCAGCAGTTCCCACTCTGCCTTGCTAGGCAAATGCCACCCTGGCAGTACTGCCGCTTGCGCCTGCGCAAATGTGTACAACCTGCCCGCATCCGCAAACGGTGGGTTTGCGGCATTATTGTAATATACGGAACCGCTTTGGTTGTAGTCCAAGTTCACCGTCATCCACTTTTTGCCATCAGGCATAACCTTCCAAGGGTAAACTTTTCCGTCTCGTGCATCGGTAACAGTGCCTTCATTCGGGTTGGATATGTTGAAGATTTTTTGCGCCGTTAAAACAGTGTTGTTTGAGGTTCTAGAGCCATTGACAGATACTTTGTTAATTTTCAACGAATTAGACGCAAATATATGCCCCGTGTTTGCAGTTAACTGGAATGTTCCGGTATTATCACCAGCGGGATACTTGTCGTCAGAGACGCTTGGAGTCCATGATATTGCATTGGCGAAGTTCCCTACCGCAGTCGCTGTACTTGGGCGATTTGCTCCAAAAGCTGGTTCGGTTATTGTCAGGTTTGGGGTGGAGATTGATAACGGAGTCCATGTTTTAGTTAAGATTAATTCAGTGCCATCAATGGATAATGTTCCCGTGACGTTTGTGCCATTCACATTTACCACTTTTGTATTCCACCTATAACCGGTTGAAGCCGTAAGCGTTATAGTGCCTGTGGATGGCTCGTAATTGAATACGTTACCGCTACCAGTCCACACTATTGAAGAAGTGTAATAGCCAGAGTCAATTTTTGTTGCTATAGATGGCTTAGTTCCTCCGGCTGTCATTGCAATAGTTATTTCTGGTGAAGGATTGGCTGTCATTGTGGCGGCGAAATTCTTTGTTATTGTTAAAGAGCCATCTTCTTCATAATCAACACTTGTCGGTCTGCTTCCATTGACAAAAACATTGGTTGTTTCATCAAATTTAAAATCAAAGTCCGCAATAATGGAAAATTTTGCAACATAAGATTTTGTTCCGTTGGCAATTTCATCGTCAGGAAGCCATATAACATTTCCCGTAGTGTAATTAGGCTCGCTGTCATTGATAGCCACTTCATCATTTTGCTCTATTCCGTTCACCGGCGGGATAATTGAAAGGCTTGCGGATGCTATGAGCATCTCGCCCGGCGGAGGCTGGAAGTAGCCTAGATTGACAAGCCCGTCACCGATAATTTTTAGGAATGAGTTCAAATCTATATAACCGCCTCTATCCTCAAACTCACCGTACACAAACCTAAGGGCGTTATTTCTTGAGCCTAGGCTAAACAAAGAGCTTGCCGCGTTTAGAACTTCTCCATCAGCTCCTTCTTCGGGCGTTAATTCTCCATTCCCAAGCACCACCTGTTTGTTGGTACCGTCAAATTTACCCGTGCTATTTGAAATGGTCACAACAGTAACCATCACGTCTCCCCAGGGCAGGGTATCTATTCGGGTTACTATTCCCAATGTTCCGTTTTTATCATTCACTAAGGTTCTGTTTGCGACTGGCAATTCGCCTGCTGGCATTTCAAAACTTTCCAGCAGAAACTGATTGGTCTCATTCACTTCATCGCTTAGTTCGTAATCGTTTTTCAGCCTGATAAAGCTAAAAGGCGGTATATTCATAAATTCGCTCGTTGTGGAAATAACTTTATATGTGTAAATAGGTCCGCCATGAGTGTTTCTTTTTCCAATGATAATGCCGATAGTCCCAAATTTGTCATAGATAAGTGTTTGACCTTCAATTACCTTGCCAGTGCTTAAATCTCTAAAACCAATTTCAAATGTTCCCCCTATTTCTTTCGCTAAGGTGTAATTATATTCGTCATTAAATGTCGGAAAAATGTTTGCTTTAAGGTTTGCGTCTGATATTTTTTCAAAACGCAGTTCTGTATTTTCTCCTTCTCCAACTTTCTCCACTAACATTAACACTGCCGAAACATCTTGATTCACCATTGCGCCTGCGGCATATCCATCGCTGTCAAAATACCTGACATACGCATCCCCTTCCAGCATTTTTTCGGCTATGAAATAAAACAAATCGCCTTGCGAAAAGCTGTCCAAGGCATCCCATAGACCGGAACGTGCATCAAAGTCCTCTCTTATTTTATAAACGCGACAATAAGGATATAAAATAGCATCCTCACTGCGAATCGCTCCCTGCAAGCCGCTGATTGCGCCCGCTCCCTTTGCGTGAAGCTTGGCGGAATTTCCAAGGTCAATCTCCGCCGATTCGTGAAGCCTTAACTTAGAACCGCCTTTAATGTTTATTTCGACGGAACCAGACATTTCTAGCCTGCTGCCGTCTAGCATTTCTTGGCTAGCTCCGCCGCTCATTTCCAGCGATGCGCCGCCAGACATAGCGAGTTTCGAATTATGCTCCATTGCAAGGCTGGCGCCTTCTGTAATGCCGGTGCTATATGTGTTTGTCGTGGTGTTGGGGAGCCATTGATTTTTAGTGTTAAATCTAATCCATTTGCCAAAGAGCCAAATCCAAAAAGTATCATCCCAAAGATTTTGCCATAAATCATTATCTTTGGGCGTGTAGCTATATTCTTCCCAATGGTCGCCCACTCGTTTCCAAACATTGAAAGGCACAGCGGAGGGAGGGCTTCCAATATTCTCCTCCCAAGAGCCTTGGCGACCTAGATACATGTCAGCCTTAATTTTTTTGCCGTGCACGCACATGGAGCCTATTTGACCAATCACTCCGCTCGTTTCGCCGCCATCAATTTTGTCTAGCCGCTCCCCAAAACCATCTAGCGCACCTTTCAAATCAAAACGCCAAGTGGTTTTTTCTGGCTCTTTTTGAATCTGCACATCGCCAGGTTCTTCAGACCTGAGCAATTGGTCAAAAGCTATCCTCATTCGCTACCTCCTTTAAGTTTTTCTACATCATTTTTTAAATCCGTCAAATCTATGCCCATAAAAAAAATATGCCCTGAATCGTCCTTACCAATCTTGCCTTTCATTGCTTCAAGTATCTGGCGCAAATTGTTTTCGTCTGGGTTGTTGGATATTATATTTTTAATCATTTTGAATCTCCATATACATAGCTGGCTTTTCTCTATAAAAGAAAGGATTATTAATATGATTCTTTTTCTGTGTATAAGTCCTACCATTTTCCCTATACAGAAATAAATAATCAGTGTCATCATAATCATCTCTGCCAGGTATTGCTATAATCGGCTTATCCGAATTCTTTATGCACAAACATAGCGTTCCTTCTGGTATAGGTATGCTGGAAGGCATCAATGGAAACAGCCTCTTTTCGCCAGACAATCTCCCCAATTCCTTCCACTCATTTCCGGGAACAAGCTGCAATATATGCGTAACAGGAGGATTATTTGAGTCTACTGCTTTTACTATTTGACCTATTTGATAGTCGTCTTTTTTTGACTCCCTATCTGCATAATTTATCTGTCCTTTAATAAAATCATATTCTTGCGTTGGTGGATATTTTTGCATAAAAAATTCAATGAATGCCTTTGGAGGCTCAACCTGTCCCGCCGCATTTATTTTCGCCGCTTCTAGCGGCAATTCTGCATCTGCATATTCAAACGGCTTTATATCATAGCCAGCTACGCTTGTTTCTTTCACGTCTCTAATTCTTCCAGTATAATCGCTTCCTTGCTCTGACTGGAAAGCTGGAGCAAGATTGTTGCGGATTTGCTGGTTATTGAAATCTATCATATTGCCTCATAGTTCAATAAAATGCCCATTTGAGTTCACATACCCTACAAACATTAATTGAGGTTCTAGCGACAAAGATAATTGGCTACCCAGAGAGTTTTTTATAATAACGGTTTTGCTCTCATTCGTGTCATTTAGTATTGCTACGTAATTCCTTTCATCCGCGTTAAAGAGATGTTTTGAAAGATATATTTTTTTAAAGTTGGCGGAAGCAAGCAGATCGTTCAAAGCAACATTGAACGATTCTAGCGATTTTTTAAAACCTTCATCATCCCAATCAGATGGGCTTGTGTAGTTGAAAATTTCCGTGCCAGCTTGGTCTTTTACCACAATATTTCCGCCCATGCTGTATTTCCATAATTTGTTGCTTACTCCATTTTCGTCAAGTGCTATAAAACCATCTTCAGAGCGTTTCCACTCGGAGCAAGTAAAATCATAATATTGAAGCCATATAGGGTTAGCAACATGTATTGATCCATTGGCGTTTGAAAGCCCGTTGGGTCTAAAGCTCTGTATATAGTTCATTATGTAGCCTTTCATTATCCCATCCTCACAGTTATGTCCGCTCCACCCCAGAATACTCTACCATCGCTTGCCCTATAAAATTTATGTCTATTTCCAAAAGTGGCAGGGATGGGATTGTTTGCCTGCCTAGCTAACGTGCCTGCGCTATAATTTTTTCTGGAGTAGTGTTCATTTATCAATGCCATTTTTGCAAATGAATCAAATCCCGATGACGGCATTCCCCATGGCACATTGGCTTGGGCGTTGGATATTTTAAGTTTTAGCGAATCTCTAGGCTGTTGCGGCACTGATTGACCCCTATAAGCATAATAAAGATTAGATAGAACAATGCTTTCCCTTTCTTTCGTAATAGAAGAAATGCCCTCTTTAAAATATAACCTTATATAAATATCTTCACTTCCCCTTTTTGCCTCTATGCTGCCTATTTCGCCTTCTTTGCCATTCTTGCTAAATCCGAACGCTAGGTTTGCATCTACCCAAGAGTAGCTGTACGAAAATCCTTCTATACCAAAATCAAAATTCCAGCCATTGTCAAGTGGATTTCTAGTATTTTTACCTTGATTTCTGAGTTCTGTGAATATTAACCTATCTCCAAATATTTGATTTTGCCCACTGAGCAAGTAGTTTACAACGTCCATTAACCCCGTTATTTCCCCCGTGTAATTTATTCTTTCACTTGCCCTGCTTTCTTCCGGCTCTAAAATTTTTTCTTTAGCCGCTACTATTCTTCGCTTTGCTAGTTCAATTCCTTCAATTATCTCCCCCTGCCCTGTTTGGCAATAGTTCTCAAAATCCATCAGCCGCAAGTTGTTCTGGTCAAACAGTGAATAATATCCCGCTGGCAGAACTTCGTTGGCATAAGAACGAAGCCAGCCGTTTTTTATCAAATAAAAAAAATCCACATTCAGCCTTGCTTTGTCGGTGTAGCATACCAGCCTGCCGCTTTTCAATACTTGGTCGTCTAGCGGGTTTATGAAGAATGGAGGGAGGTCTAGGAGCATTAGTTTTTTTCCTTCTGGTTAGATTCAGGTCGCAGATATATAGGTGGGGTTCGCAAGTTTTGCAATTCCTTTGGTAATCCCATTGCGATACCTGGTTTCTTTGCTGTTTCAAGTCTTTTCACAGCCCCTTCTATGGTGCTCCCAGTTCTGCGAGCGAAAAGTTTTTCAAACATTAACTGGTAAAATTTTCCAGTTTTGCCTTGGTTATCTTTTGGGAGAATCAAATTACCTTTGGGACCCACCTGTGCACCCAAAGTCTGTCCATGCTTGGCATATCTAAGTTGCTCGGAAAAATTAGTGCCAAAGGCTTTATCAAAATTCCCAAAAAAATCTTTCAAATCACTTTCTTCTTCAAGGTTTGTTCTTTTGAGTTTTTCTCTCAAACCATCATGTGCCTTGTATTTATTGCTGCTTACTCCAAGCCTATCAAATAAGGCTTCTCGCGTTCCCAATTTGTTCGCCATTGCATCATAAGCCTTAACAGCTTCAGTTTCGCCTTCTTTCTCTGCTATGTCCATTATATGCTTCTTCATCATTCCATAAGCACTTTTCAATGCCTTCACTTCCGCATCCGGCCGCCCTGCCTCCATTCGTTTCCAGTCATCATCCAAAAGGCTGCCTATCCTCTGCCTTGCATCATTCAACTGTGCCGCATTCATTTCTCGCACAGGGCTTTCATTTTTAATCTGCACTTTTTTCCCATCAGCTCCAAAAAGAACTGGCATTTCTGCATCAGGCGTTTCGGGTTTATCGTAAAGTATTTCAGCCTCGCGTTTTAGCCTTCCCGCCGCCAGTTCTTCTTCCGATGTCAGTCCGCCGCCGCCAGCCTTTTCTTTTATCTGCTTTGCGTGGGTGGTTAAAACAGCCTCTACGTCTTTTGGTGCAACTTTAGTTTCACCCTTTTCCACAGAGCGTTCAAGCCATTCCTGAAACGCTTTGTGCTCAGGGAACTTGGACTCATCAAATGTTTTATAATCCAGAATATCTCCTGCTATTTCGTTGAATTTGTCGTGATTTTTGGCTATATTCGCCCTTCCTTCCGGTGTGCTTGCTGCTTCAAGTGCTGCTGCCATTTTCTTTGGCTCTGGGCTGTTTTTTCGTGCTAGTTGGTCTAGGAGCGCGGTATACTGCTGTGGGCTTAGGTTTCTGCCCAGAAACTTCTCTATTGCTTTTTTACCTAAAATGCTACTAGCTTCCTTGCCTAAGCCCATTGCAATGCCTCCCGCACCGCCTTTTATTATTTGCTCTAAATAATCCAAAGCGTCTCCGTCAGTCTCCATTATGAGAGGTCTTACCGCTTCCTGCCCTGCACCCTGCAATCCCGTTTCAACAATTCTTTCCGCAGTCTTTTTAGCAGCGTGTTTTGCGGCTTGCTCTGCTAATTTTTTCTCAATTACAGCAGCCCCCATACTTATGCCTTTCTTTATAAATCCTCCAGCCGCATTCACTGGATCGTGCAGAATTTCTTGCGTAAATCCCGTGGGGGAAACTTTTCCCAAGATTGGTACATCATACTCTTTATACCCTTTCCTGCTTTCTTCCATAGTATCACTAATCCCATAATCGCCACCCCTCGGATAGCCAAGTATGTAATTTAATCCAGCACCTGCAAATCTAGCCGGGTAAGTCACTCCTTCGGCGCCATAGCGCAGAACATCTTTTACAACATTTCCTGATCCACTGCCTTTGTTCGCTTTTGTGCTTGGGAACAATTTATTGAGGAAAAGTTCTAGCTCATTACTTGATGGAGGAATTCCTTCATAAGCGGGAGAAGCATTTGCCGTTTTTTCTCCTTTGGCTTTCACCTTTTCTTCCGCTGCCAATAGTTCATCTATTTCGTCAGGCATAGACTACCCCTCTTGTTAAAATTTTAGCAAAAAAAAGATTTAGAATATATAGCGAACTATATCCTGAAAAAGCAAACGCAATCCCGGCTGTAGCCATTCGCTTGCCGTTCCAACACCGCGTGTCATTGAATAGTATATTTGAAATGAGACTACGAAAACCGCCAAACTTAAAAGAAAAATCCATTTGACCCTTGGAGAAATCATAGGTAATTTTCCCGCTATTTTTTCTACAAACTCTTCTTCGGTTGGCAGTATTTTCCTCATACTTTAAATATACATTTTTTTTAAGCGAATGTTTCATTTTTTCCTCTGCGGTCTAGATTTTTCCATTGCTTCTATTTTATCTTGCACAACCTTTTTTCCTGCTTGATATTCTGTTAGAGCTTTTATTGCATCTTCCCTAGTATAGTCGTCTTTAGGCTTATAGCTAACGAATGGGATTTTTATAGCTAGACGTTCAGCATCTTCCACGAACCCTTTAACAAATTCAACAACGCCTTTGTAGTTCTCTTGTTTAAAAGCGGCAGCCGCTTTGCCCGAATTAATTTCAAAGTCATCTGCCTTTGCTTTCAATGCTGAATAAGTGGGATTTGATTTTTCCCATTCGCTGTATGCTCTATTGAATTTATCTTCTTCTTTTTTATCCGCATAATCTACATCTTCGCGATGCACCCCCTTTCTTGCTTGTTCAAACTTTAGCCTTGCCTCTCGCGAAGCAATGTTATCTTTCACTAGATTTTCAAAAAGAGTTTCATCTCTTGGTGAAATTTTATGCTTTCTTTTCTCAACTAGCATTTGCGGAAGAAAATCATATTGGAATGTTTCTGCTAGCTTATACAAATCATCGGTTGAAATGTATTGGTTGTCCGCCGTGGGTTCCTGTGCCGCAACATCGTCAGTTGCCTGCGGCTCGCTTGCCCTATCCGCAAACAGAGCATTAGAAGGTTTAAAGCCAGCACCATGTTGCTCTATATACTCCCTGAACTTTTCTGATTTTTTAAGCTGGTATTGCATCTGTTCTCTTAATGCCTCCGCATTTCTGCGGAGCGATTTCGTAGTTTCCTGACTTTCAGTAGGATCTAATAATTTTGCCTTTTGCCATTCCTGCCAAGCTGCATTAGCATTGCCAAATAATGTTCTATAGCCTTCCTCTGCCCTGTCATAATGCCCCCTGGCATTATCCAAATCCTGCTGTTTCCTATCCTCCAGCCTAACCCCCATCTGCGCCGCCAGCATCTCTTTCTGCATCTGCTTCTGGTGCTCCTGCTGCTCTCTGCGGGCTATATCCTCAGCGGTGAAGAAAGTCGGCAGTCCCATCGCAATGCCCCTGCGCGAAAGCGATACTGCGCCAGCTGTATCACCTTGACCAAATTTATCCTCAATCTGGCTGTTTAGCTTGTTTGCCGTCAGACGTTTGTAAAGCGAACCTAAGCCCATCGCAATGCCCTGGTTCTGCCTGTCGCGCCTGTCCTGCGCTCCCAAAATTATGCTGCTGTAATCGCCTAATTCTCCCATTTTTCCTCCTAGCTGAATGCCGAACCCAAAACCTCTGCCGCTCCACCCACACCTGCCATAAAAGGATTATTGCCTGAGTTAGCTATTTTATTGCCTTGTATGGCTGCTGTAAGCTCCTTGTTTTTCTGCCGCATAGCCATCGCTCTCTCTGCTGCCGTTGTCCATTCGTTGGAGGCTATCGCCTGCGCCCTATCAGCAACCGCATTTCTTGCCGCGCTTGAATAGAGGTTTCCGCTACCTCCAAATTGTCCCATTGCCGCCTCGGTTGCCAACTGAATTTGCTGGTCTATGTTTGGGTTCATAAGGGCTTGCGTGTCAGCGTTTAGACTATCTGCATTTATTTTCTCAGAAGCAAGAGCTTTGTTTGCCCTTTCCGTTGCCTTGTTGCGGGAGTATGCGTCATATCCCTTTTTTGCCGCCATTGCTGCTGCTGCCGCTATAATAACTGGTAACATTGTTATCCTCCATGCCTATTGGTTGAAATCCCTATCGAATAAATTGCCGTATAGCCTTTGAAATTAAGCTCCAGAGGCGTGTCAACGGTAAGTTTGCCTATATTTGTTGTCTTTATCACATCATCCCTCTCAAACGCCAAAAGAGGGGAATGTTTTGCATATAGGCTGTCTATATAAAACTGTATTTCTTCGGGGAATTTACCCAGTTGCAAAAACAGCGAGCCGTAAATTCCTTTGTCTAGAAGCAACTCAATGCACATACTCTGAATATCTTCGCCCAAATCCTGCCAGGGGAAAAATATTTCAGTCTGCATAGTCATAAAACCATATTTAAGGTCATAAAGCCACATCTTATCGCGCTCATAAACAGCAAGCATTTTATTACCGTTCTGCTTGTTCCAAAACACTTTCAAGTCTGTGAAATTTTCTTTTTTAATAGTCCATCTATCATCGGTAAGCCATTTATCCTCTGCAAAACTGTAAAGTCCTAGCCTGTGGCTGTCGTCAGACATAAGCGCAAATTCGTTTTCTGAATCCTCTATTCGGCAAGCTCTCGCGCTTTTGTAAATGAAGGGGTCGCTTGCATCCTGTGTGGGAATCCAAACCTCGCAGCCTCCCAAAGTCATTATGTAAAGGTTTGCAGAATCAGCGTAAAGCCCTATGTAGGGTTGTGTTATATTGTCGCTTTGCTTATGTCCTATCTCATGCCGTCCTATTGATAAATTTCCTTTTTCAACCGTTTCTTTCGGATTAAGACCAGTTTGCGACCATAGAACTGTGTCTCTCGTTGCTACAATTAGCCGATTAAATGCGTACGTTATATCTATTATCTGCGAATCTATGCCAGATGTAAATAACTGCTGCCAATCTCTGTTGCGCATCCAATATAGCGCCGAATCATTGAAAAGGGCTATATACACATTTCCCTGCAAAGTTTTTTCAAACAAAACTTTTCGTAGTGTCCTGTGTCTTGCCACATCGACAGGAACATCCCAAGTTTGCCCATCGTGAATGAATTTTTTCTCAAAAACTTCTATCTGGTATGTTGGTCTGCTAACTGTGTCAATGTATTTGGCTTCACTTGCTCCCAAGTGTTTTCTTGATGGCATTAACGCCAGCTTGTTGTATTCGTCATAGCCTAAAATGCCATTGGTTACCCGTTGCCTCTCGGTTGGGGCAAGCTTTGCTATATCTATGGTTTTTAATTGCATGGCTCCCCCTAGTTCCTGAACCTATTCAGTTTTTGCGATGGCGTTGTTTGCGGAACGGTCCAATCTTCCAAATCCTGGCTTGCTTTATGCGTGTTTGCCGCAAGTTCTCTCAGCAGATGCTCGGTAAGGTCTGGTCTATCTCCGTGTATGGCGGAAAGCTCGCAAGCGAGTGCTACTATCAAGTAAGAAACGGTGTTGGCTGGTATGTCAAGCGGTGAGCCAATATCGTTGAATTCTATCTGTGGCATTATTTCTATTATCAAATCATCGTTGCTGAAATCTCCCATAGTTGGAAGTTCCAGCAACACATTCCTGTCGCTCTGCCTGGTTGCGCTGAAATGGTTTGCGTCCGGATACGGCGCTGGAAACAGAACCCTCTCTCGGTGCCGCTCGCGCCGCACGGACACAATCCTATCTATCTTCCAGGTAGTCATGAACTGCCCGGTTTTTATATTGAATATGAAATCCTGCCCAGTGCTGGTCGTGTTCAAACCAAGCACTACCTCGTTTTCGGGGTCATGCGTTATCAGAACCGACAGATTGCCCTGCGGGTTCAGCCGCAGTCCCTTCATAAGTTGTTGGGCAAGCGAGGCTGGGAGTTTTGGAAGAAGAACTTCGCTCAAAAGCTGTGCGACCTGTGCGTGAAGGTGCGGGTTGTGCATGCCGCTGTTGGCATACCCGCTTAGACCCGCCTTCACCAAGGCGGCGTTTATGAGCCTTCCAAAATCCATTGATTACATCGGGACAAGAAGTTTTGAAACGCCAACAGGATAGACATTTGCGAAAGCGAGCAAGGCATCAAAGCGAACGCTCTCAAAGTCGCTTTCTCCGTTGCTGAACTGCCAACGGCGTATTGAAATACCGCCGTTAGGTCTGAACTGCTGCTTGCCAACGCTGTTGCCAGTCAATACACCGGAGCGACCTGCAACCGCCGCTTTGCGGAACACGTATATTTCGCCATAAGACGTATCGCTCTTCTCAACAACTTGCTTTGCTCCTGCGGTTGGAAGTGCGGAACAAGTAGCTCCTGCTTCCAGTTTGAATGACAATGGGAATGCGGTAGCACCAGATGCCATGTCTGCGGCATTTGTCACTATTAAATCTGCACCAGTCGCTCCCTTTATTGGGTCAAAAGCTATGGCACCGAGTTTGATGGATATTGTTCCTTTTGGATAGGCTTGCGTTGTGTTTGTAATTGGGATGCTGTTGCCTGCCGCTGTCATTGCGCTTGTGGTAAGCGTAGTAGGAATAGTTCCTGTTTTAAAGCCATTCATCGCGATGGACTGCCCAATGTCGCTTGCTCCCTGCCATCTGCGGATTTTGCCCTCAAATGCTTCAAGCGCGGGGGTGGGAGCGTTGAATTTATCCAAAAGCTTTGCCGCCATCATGCTCATAAGCTCCGGCGACATTAGAACATTAACCTGGCTTTCAAGGCTATTGTTCTTTATGCGACCGATAGCTAGGGCTACCTCATTCACCAAATCTGCCGCGCTTATTTCCTTGACGTGGCTTACTGCGGTGCCGATTGCCTCTTTTGCATCTTTTTCAATGCTATAAACATGAGCTGCAACCGTAGGTTCAACAGCTTTCTCAAAGTCGCTTACAAGCGTTGTTTGGTCTATGCTGTTTACGCCCACCGCACCGTGGTATTGTTCCATTGTGGCTGGTATGTTGCGGGATATAAGCTGTCTTTGGGCTTCTGTCCCTATGTGTGATCCCTTGCCTACTATACCGGGAGCGAACACCTGTATGCTGGTGGTTGCGCCTTTGCCAGCTTCATAATCAGGCCTCCAGTCGAAGTTGATAAGTTGGGGGATTACTAGCTCTCTGTGAAAGCGCTCCGAATATGTCGCTAGTTGCGACTCTGCTGCTAATGCCATAAAATAACTCCACTGTGCTTCGCACAGACTTGCCGAATTCGCTCGGCAACGGGGTTAGATGGTTGCAGCCGTGTTATTTTACGAAGGTTTAGGCTCTCACTCGTCCCCCGCTTCTAGGTTTGGTTAATACAGCGAGGTTCTAATTATAAATATAGAATTTTTTTTGGGGAAAAGCAATAGAAAATAAAAATAAATTTAAAAAAAATGTATTTTATAGGTATGGAAGATTTTATAAGCAAAAAAGAAAAAGAGATAGAGGAAGCAAGGGAGGAATCCCATAGGCAGGCAGAAAGGGAACTTGCTATGCGAACCGTAGCAGATATTGTTGCTCCTCCTATCTTTTCCCTTTTGAAATGGATCGGTTCACTGCTTCATTAACTAGATTGTCATAAGGTATTGGATTCATATATTCCAAACCCTTCTTGAAATTCTTTACATTATTTATTCCTTCCTTTGCCGTCCCTAAAGCATCTTTTTGGACTAACCTTGATACGTACGGCGAAAGTATAACCTTATCTATCCAAGTGAGTTCTTCAGGTTTTGGTGGTGGGGCTTTTGGAATAACCTTTGGCAGATTCCTAACCAAGTGCATTGAAATGTCCTGAACCGCAGTTTTATCCTTCAAATCTGCCAAATGAACGCCCAATGGAATTCTCCAGTCCGCCATAGCTACTTCCCAATGCTTCGCAAATAGTTTGCCCTATTTTGGTCATAAATTGCCTGCATATCATCGCTGGCAGATGGCTTTGGGCTGTCGCCCTCCACCTTTGGAAGCGGTGTGCCGTTGGCAGTGTCTGGCTTTGGAGGCGTTTCAGGCTTCGCCGCTTCCGCAGGCTTCGGGTTTGATAGATTGTTCCAAATAGCCTCCACTATCTCCTTTTTGTCAAAAGTCGTGTTGTTCAAGAACTTCTCCAAAGCGGCTGGTCCATCTTCCGCAAAGTAGCTGTAAAGCGAGTTCATTGTCTCAAAGTGGTGCGGGTATTCAACCCACCACTCGGCAAAATCATTGTCATTTTCAATAATCTTTGGACTGTATTTTTCCGCATACTGAAACAAACGCTCCCTAATTTTTTCATCAGGGAAGGCTTCTTTAAAATTAGCCTCGTATTCTTTTTGAGCATCTTCAATAGCCTCTATTGCTTCCGCTTCTTGTTCTTCCAGCCTTGCCTTGTGCACAGCTTCAAGCGATTTGTCATCTCCTGCTATTTTCAGCTTGGCAAGCGTGGCATCACGTTTTGCGATGAGAGCGTTAACCCTTGCTTTGCGCCTGCTAAGTTTATCATCCTCCGCCGATGGTTTCTCCGGTTCCTTTGCCGGTTCCTCTTTTTGTGGCTCCGGCTTCGGTTGCTCCGGCTCCTTCGGTGGTTCAGGTTCCTTTTTTGTTGGCTCCGGTGGCTGTGGTGCCGTCTCGTTCCAATGTCCTTTTGCCGCAAGCTCTGGGGTAAGCCCCTCGCTTTCTTTATCTGTCGTCATGTTGCCTCCTGGCTTATCTGTGGTTCAACTACGGCGGCTATCTCGCTTTCCGCCTCCTTTATCAGTTTGAGCATTTCCAGCTCATACTTATTCGCAATATCCTTGTTCTTCGTCGCAATATCCGCCATTCTGGACTGGAATTGCAGCATCGCTTTATTAAGTTCAACTGAAGCCCTAATCTTGTTGCTCTCCACAGTCTTTTCAGTGTCCAGCCTGTAATTCATAAGCTCCATTTGCAAATGCTCATTGTCTGCCGCTAGCCGCTGGTTGTCTGCCATTATCTGCTGTGTTTGGGCAAGCATCTGGGCAGCACCGGAAGCCTGCGCTATCTCTGCCGCTTCTTCCTCGTTGAACCCTGCATATTTCGCAAGCAGAGCCTCGTAGCCTTTCTGAGGATTCTGGGCAATTGCTATAATCTTGCGGAGCTTTTCGTCTCGCTCCACTTTCATGAACACCTTGTTCACAACATCGTAATTTGTGTTAAGCAAACCGTTGTATGCCTTAACGATTTGTGCAACCGCTTGCGCTACTGGCTCAATGTATGCAACCTTTGAATTGTATGAATTGTCGCGGCGTAGCAAAGCGGCTTCCAATGTTTCGTTGCCCCTGTTTTCCTCTGCCGCATAGTTGAAGCCCAGTATGTTTTGTATGTCGCTTTTCACAAGCCCGATATCCTGATGCAGGCTTTCAATATTGAAAGGCACGTTCAAAATAGTCGGAGGCGGGATTTCTTCCCTTTCTCCCTCAATGCCTCGCACCGATCCAATGTAGGGCAGCACCGAGCGACCAAAAGGTGCATCCCAGGCAGCAGCCACTGTTTTGTCCGCCGTAGAGCGTTTGTCAAGCATTGCAAAGGCATCTGGGTTGTTGGAAACTTTCGAGCGGATAACGGAATAGTCAAGCGATAGCTGGTCCAGCAAGTCGCGTATTCCAATGTATAGCCCCCGATTGACTATCTTGCTGCCGTCCAAAACCTTTTCGCACACCGCACGGCTTATGGGTAAAAACTCGCTCGCATAAATAAGTTCATCCTCCAAAATATCATTCGTGAACACTCTAAGCACAAGCCTACCGTTTTTCAATTTGTAGTGATATGCCTTTATCGCTGTGTGCTTGTCGGTGCCAAAAACGGCATTGCTGTCAATGGACATCTCTTTGACCAGCTGAGAGTCCTGAGGCATTTCGCTGTCCATCTGCTTTGTGGAAATTATAACAGCCTCTTTGCAGTCGGAAAGGTCATCGCTGTCGCATTTGGCAGTGATTATGCTCTGCCTGCTCACAGGCTTGAAGGTGTCGCCGTCAATGTAAATAAAGCCTTCGCCATAGTTGAGGCATTCACCGAGAGCTGATAGCGCGGAATTGTTTAATGCCGCCACAAGCCCGGACGGTGGGGTGTCCCCCCCTAAATCAAACTTATTGGCAATCAAAAGACCTTTAAGCTGGTTTACGTACCCAGAAATGAACTTTGCATTCACCTTGGCACGGACACGCTCAGAGCCGTTGGAATCTCCCTCAAAAACTTTGAGGGCTTCCGCCGAGAAACCGTTTCCCGAAACATAGTTGTCAATTATCTTCTTGTCTTTGAGCGCGGAGTTGTAGCTTTCCTTGTTGCGCTTGATGAAGTCCAGCACCTCATTCAGTTGACCATTCTCTTTCATTGCCTAATCCCCCAAAAGTTCTTCCATAGTTTTGCGAAGCAAAGCCAGTTCCTTCAAAATCATTTCATAATCAGCAAAGTTCTGCGGCTTGTCTTTCCTCAACGCCACCGAAAAAATTTGCTGCCCTTTTATCCCAACCGAAAATTCCATAAAACCTCCTATGCGTACCTACTCCTTGTGCCTGGATACTCAATATTTTCCTCTGCCCTATGCTCAGTGATTTTCAGCATCGCCGAGTATGCCAGTGCATCGGCGTAATCCGGGCTTTCGCCTTTGAGTTCCTTTTTAATGTCCTTCTTTTCCAAAACCTGAATCCTCATATCTTTGTCAAAAAATTGCCTAGTCGCTGAAAGTTGTGTTGCAATCTTCCGCAGGTCATCATAGTTGACTCCGCCGTTAAGGAATTGCAAATCGGGCCATAGCTCTGCGAGCCTGCCATAAGCCTCCGAGCGCCTGTTGTGGTATTTGGATTCATTCCTTGCTTTCTTGCTTCCCACAACTGGCAAAAGCTCAAAATCGGGAACCTCTCGCAGGAACTTGCCAAGCCCATCGCCAAGCCCGTTAGTGTCCATCGCCAAGGCTTTGCAGCCATACCGTTTGAGCGTGTCAAGTATAACCTCGCGTGTCTTTGTAAGCAGCACATCTTCGTCAAAATCAAACTGATGTATGCCGATAACCACATTGTCTCTGCGGATTACCAAAATAGTGTTGTCGCCCCCACTCCCTGCCAAATCAAGCCCAGCAACTGGCACTCCCTTAACCTCGCAATCCTCAATCTTTTTTAGAGTAGCGTTGGGGAACATGCAGGAGTTGTCAGAACGCGGGAACAATCCCAATACGCGGATGCGGTAGTAGTCGCTATCCTCACCGTAGCTCGCGGCAGCTTCCGCTACGAAATCCTCCTGCCCTAGAATACCTTCGGTGCTTATGTGCTCAACGTTGTATCTATCATTTTGCGATGCTTTGAAAAGCATTCCCTCTTTGCGTCTAGGCTGCCCCAGCAGTATCGTCCTGCTGCCCTCATGGTATGCACTCCCAGACCAAGCCTCATAAATCGCATCGTCAATGTCCGAGCATTCGTCAAAAACGCCAATAGGATGTTTGCAATGCTCACCAGCCCACGCCTGCGGCTTGTCCTTGCTCCATGCCTGCGGCTTTGCCCAATGGTTAGGGAAAGCCTTATTTACCGCTTTGCTTTCGTCTATTTCAAGCCATTCGGAAATTGCCGAGTTAAAAACTATCTGTTTGAACTGGTTCCATAAAATGCCTTTGAGCTGGTCATAGGTTGCCGATGTGGCATGTATGTGGCAGTCTTCCCAGACAAGCAGCATCCACAGCATAGCAACAGCTGTTATGGTTGTTTTACCAGTTCCGTGCCCCGATGGGCGCACGATAAACTTTGAGCCTTGCAAAGCCTCCAAAAACCGCACCTGCCATGCGAAAGGCTCCATGCCGCAAACTTCACGCATAAACAAAACAGGGTTCTCCCCATACATTCGGAGAAGCTCTTTATAGGCTCCTTTGCTCATGCGGACTTTTGCTTTTTCCTTATTGCTCAAAATCTTCCCCCTTTTGCACCTCTTTTTTCAATTCTACAAAAGACCCGACAAAGTTGTTCACTTGCGTGTCAGGAGCAAAATAGCCAAGTATCTTGCACAGCATTTCCTTTGCTTTGAGTACTGCCGCATAGTTTGGGTAAGCTCCCGAATTGGCTTTTGCAATAAGCTCTTCTAGTTCGCGTATCATCTTGGGCTTTGAATAGCCTTCATTTTCTTTTATTTGCGTTTGAAGTTCTTTAATCTTGGCTTGCACTCTGGGATAGCGACTAACCCGATTGCCTGAACTTGACGCATTCTTTTTGCTGTATCCTGCGAGGATGGCAGCTTGGGCAATGTTGCCACCAGTTTTGATAAAGTTCTCCGCAAATTTAATTTCCTGTTCCGATATTTTCCTCATTCAATCCCCCCAGAAAATGCCGTTTTTTGGGCACTTTCATGTGTGAAATCTGTGTGATTTGAATGGGACACCAAAATGAAGCCGAGAACTATCGGGCACAATAGAAAATTGCCAACTTTTATATATTGAAATTTAGACCTTTCCTTGATTTTCTTTCCTAACGAAAAACGAGGTGCGAACCTCAACGAAAACTCCTACGGTTCATAAAAGCAATATAGAAAATTCAAAACAAAAACCGAGAGCCTGCGGTTCCAGCTCGTTTCAAATTCTCAAAGATAAATGCAGAAATCCGCACATTTTTGGCAGGCGAAGCCCGAACAAACCCCGAAAATATCGGGTTCGGTAGCTTTTCTCTTTGTTTTTTAATAATTTGTATAGAGTTCTGTGCGTTTCGCCAGCAAAGCTGTTCTATTTTTTTTAAAAAAAATCATTCTGCGTAAGAAGGATTTTTTCTTAAAAATCCATAAAAGAAATTATTCCTATAATTTCATTATTTATTTATTTATTTATTTATCCGCCCGCGTGCGCACGCGGATATAGTTACGCAGTTGTAAATTTAGCAAAGAGCGGAAGGCATACCCCGAAAATCTTGCGATTAGAGGCTTTGGAAGGTTTGCATAGTGGTTGAGGGCAACCGAGCGGTTAAAGTGGCTAGAAAGGGCTTTAGAATTGCAAATCTCGCCTTGTTTTTCTACCGTTGCGCAAATGGATTTAGAGGAAACGAATAACCGGTTCAATAGCGAATTGCAGATGCAGATAGACGGAACCCTGCCGAAAGGGCATATTTATGGCTTGGGATACCCAGGAGACAACCTGCTATTTGCTGGCTTGCCCAACCTGCCGATTGAATTGAACTCTATGAGGCTGGCAGAAAAAGCAAGCGAAAATTACAGGCATCCTTTCAACATTGCAGAATTGAATAACTTGCCAAAAGCAATAAACGATCCGATAGCAGTGTTCTCTTATGGGGACAAAACAAAAGCAGTGAATGTCATAACGGAAATCAAAGCAAAGAATAAAAACATTTTGGTGGGAATCGCGTTAAACCCTGAAATTAACGGGAAAAAATTAAACATTAACAGCATTAGAACCATATTTCCAAAAGACTTTTCTGAGTGGGAAAATTGGATAAGCCAAGGAAAGGCGTTGTATTTGAATGATGAAAAAATGGAGGCTGCCTGCCAACCCCAGACGCCCCGGGGACGTGACGACAGTCTCCAGTCATAATATAGTAAAAAATTTTAAGAATGTCAAATAAACGAGCCTGCTATGCCAGCTCTGCCAAACAACCCACCTACCTATCAAGCCGGGTATCTATATACTTTTTATCCTCTTTATCGAGAAATCCATTCTTTTCAAGCGTGAATGTGAGAGCCTCTATTGTTTGGTTAAGATGGGCGAAATCGTTGGTTTTAAGCATTGTGTGGAATGCCACCAGCTTTTCGTCAATTTTCTTTTCGATACGCTCGGTCAGCTTCACGTAGCCAAAATACCCCAACACAGCAAGGGCAAGCATACGCCCATTTTCCATATTCAAAATCATTCCCCAAATGCTTTCCATTAAAGCCTCCACTGGTAATATACAAAAAACTCATTCACTACACTCCGTCTGTATGCCCATTAGTGCAAACGCAACAAGCAAATTATAACCGTTGCTTTCCACACCGCAGTCCTCCTTGATATAGCAGTTGTCCACGTTTTCAAGCATATCATTAAGATAGCTCTTTTGCTCTTTCGTGTAATAGCTGAAATCATTTATCAAACTAGGCTTGTCTTTGTCCCTTTGCTTGTGCAAAAACTCTAGCAGGCTTTCTTCCTTTATTGCTTTTCTTATAGCTTCTTCGCTTTCGCTGAAACTTTCCGCTAGGTGATTTACTTTGAATGCCAAATCAGCAAGCAGCGTTATTTTATCGCCTTTGGTCATTTTTCTTTCTCCCCTTTTGCTCAAATAATTTTTGCGTGTACAACCTTTCAATATTTATAGTGATTTTTACATCTTCGCTTTTAGGTGTTTTTGCCCTGCCTGCGAAAAAGCCAGTGACACCAGCCGCTATTATAGCACCGACAGCACCGACAATCGCCACAATGACTTCTTTATCCATTCTTACCTATTCTATCTTACCCTTGCTAAATTCTAAATCACTCATAACCTCATTATCCATAAACCCCTTTTGCTCCTGATACTCTTTAAAAGAATCAACATACCCGTCAGGTATCCTTATTGACGTTCTTTTTATCGTCATATCCGCAGATTTTATATTTGCTCGCACAGTAGCAAGATTTTGTTTTATCACGTCCAAGTCGGTTTTATCTTCACAAACTAGTTGCTCCGCCACAACATCGCTTGCTTGGCTAGACAAATAATCCAGAGTATTCAATATCCCAGTCAGTTTCACAACTGCAGAATCAGGCGTAAGTTTGATTTTAGCCATACATCACCCCCTACCATTCCTAGCCAACCAAGCCTTATTCTGGCTGAAAAGCTTCTCAGCCCAATAATCACGCACCTTTTTCTTTTCTTTCAATAATTCCCTAACCTTTCCAAGTGCCACTGCCAAATGCTTCACAACACCTTCCAAATCCTCAATCTCGCATTCAAGATTGGAATACATATTTGAATCCATAAAATCATCCGACATACTCACCCTTTAATCTCCCAAATGTCTCCCAGAGCCATTCCCCTTTCTTTCAACTCGGAGAGCATTAACTCCCAGTTCTTTTTATTCAAAGGATGTTTCGGCTCTTGCCCCTTCATTCCAGAGTCCATAAGGTCATTAAACACAGCAACCTTTTCTTCAATAGTACCATGTTCCCTAAGTTCCATATAAGGTTCCCCAAAAAGCATAAACCAATCCACCCCAACTCTGTCCTTTCCCTGCACGTTACTCTGTTTTTTCATACATTCCTCCCATACAAAAATCCAAGCCCTTGCCGAACTATTGCCCCTGCATCCGCATCAGACAAACCAGCCAAATTAGCAGGTTGCTCTGACTGCACAGAATAAGGAATACCAAACAATTCCTCCACCATTGCACCCATTTCAAATAGTTTTTTAGCCTGGGCAAAAGACGGGGTTCCTTTACCTGCTTCCCAAAGCGATACATTTTGAGGTTTAATTTTTAACGCCCTAGCTAAATCACTTTGAGACCCTATTCCAGCCCTTATGCGGAATTTTTTAATGCCATTTTCCTGTTTCATAATAAAAAATTAGCTTTTTTGGGAAAAAAGTGTAAAAAAAATCAGTTTTTTACAAAAAAAACTTGCATACTTGTAAAAATTTTATTATATTTGTAAGTATATTTTGCAAAGCTACAAAATAAACTTGTAATGCAAAATAGAAATAAACCTTAACGGGCTTTTTGCCCAGGAGTTGAAATGAAAGAAAAACCGGCGACATATGAGGATTTTCAGGAATTCGTACGCGAAAAAAACTTATACCTCTTTAGTAGCAACTGGCTCAAAAACGCACAGGAAATGGCGTGGCAAGAAGTTTGTGGGCGCTGTGACTGGAAAAATTGCCTTACAAACTACATAAAACTAGTTTGCAAAGAAAGAGATAAAAGACTTAAAGACAAGCTACAATGCAAAAATAAGGGCAAAGCTACTTGTCCTTATAAAGATACACTACTTAAAAAGGAGGTTGCCAATGACTAATGGCGAGAAAATAGCACTTCTTAACGATCTCGCTTTTAAAGTAAATCATCTCGCAGATATCTACGAAGAAAGCGAAAACGTAATAAGAGACGCAATAAAGAATGAGACTCTGTTCGATTGTTTGCATAAGTACTATAAGCAAGAGCCTACCCATATAAATGATTTTCATTATTACTCTTTAGAACAGAAGTATTTTTTACTAAACGCGCTTAAACAAGCGGAAGAATGTTATACAATGGAAGATTGCTGTGTGAAATACAATGGCTATAATTACCTTATCTCACTTGCCCTTATGTGCATAACTAAAATTATAAATGGAGGTTCCTAATGCCTAAATCACTAGACATTACTGATGAGGCTTACAAAGTTTTAGAAGCCAACAAAAGCGAGGGTTATTCGTTTAAACGGCTTGCAAGCGAAGCCATAATTGAGAAGTATGGCAAGCCTAGGCAGGGCGTTGGTCCTGTGCAAACGCACGATGGTCCATTGCGCCACCCACCCAGCCACTACGCCGGCGAGAGCGTGCTCAACCCAACGCCCGGCGCGGAAGAGGTGAAAATAGCCGCCAAGCTATTGCTCAAAAACAAAGGAGTGCCAGAGCTTGCCATTGGCAAGCTGGACAACCGCAATCCGAACTACGCCAAAATAGCTGCAGCCATTTTTGAACTGGCAGGAGGTGAGGGATGAATATAGATTCAAGATTGACTGATGATTTTACCCGTCTATGCAAACCGGTTAGCGACTGGCTCAATATACATTTTTCACCGCACACAAAAATAACAATAGAAGCAGGAAGGGCAGAAATAACCGAAGGACTGCTGAACTCATATTTCAAAACAGGAGGAGACGAATAATGAAATGTTTTAAATGCAGAAAAGAGGCAACGCATCACTTTAACGGCAAGGTATTCTGCCCAGACCATTTTTGGAGGGAAAAATATCTCAAAGACAAAAACAATTTGCCGAGGTTGCAAAAAGCAAAATCGGCAGGGGGTGAGGTATGAGTGATTTCTTTTGCGACAACTGCGGAAGCAGCGATAAACCTGTCAGAGATTTTCGCGAGCAGCATAATGACAATGAGCTACTATGCTATGATTGTGCCAAAGAAAGGGGCTACAAATGGAACGAAGGGGATAGAGTATGAACGGATTAACGCAAGAAGATAGATGCGAGATTAACAATATCCGCAATGAGATTCAGCAGATGCGGCATTTATCCGCAACAGAAAAGCTGGACTCATTGAGCATAATTTTGCGTGGACTGCTTGAATTATACAAAAGCGAAACAATTCTTGGCACAGCCTTATACGAACTTGAACTCTGTCGCAAGAGGAACTCCGAAAAGGCACTATGAAAGAAGTCGTTAAACACCCGATGAGATGGTTAGCCCTGAACCCAGGCGATTGGGCAGATGTTTATTACAGAGGTACAATAGAAGAAAAAGCAGCCGTGCTTGACGACATTGTCGAAACACTGCTTAAAAACCAAGAACCAAAAATTCTGTATAATAAAATAATCGTTGCGCGATCACACGACTATTACAACGACTTAATTGCCAGAAGAAAAAAGCGTTCAGAGCAAGGTTCTGAGATATACAAAAAACAAAACAAGGAGCTAAAAGAGCTAAAAGAAACACTTGGAATAAGCAAAGCACCTTCTCTATTTGACGATGTAAAAACCGCCGAGCAGCCAACCAGAGAGCAAGCCCTGCAATTCGCAGAAAGCATCGGAGCGATACTAGCCAACGACTGGTATGACTGGTGCGTAGAAAATAATTGGCACGACAAATCTCAAAAGCCTATAAACAACTGGAAGCGCGCACTCCGCGCTTATGAAGAAAGAAAGAACCCAGACTTTAAACCACCGCCGGAGACGGCACAACAACAGGAGGACAACCAATGAGCGACAATTCATGCTGTGCAAACTGCAAATATTCAAGAACAGCCAATTCATTGACAGCCCCAGTCGGCAAAACAGGAACCCTTGGCTACTATTTCTACTGCATACATCCAGGCAGAAAAAACGCACTTGTGTTTGAGAAAGGAATCTGCGGCTTCTACAATAGAAGGGAAGGGATAAAATGAGCAATGCCGAGCCAGATTTGCCGAACAATACTACTGCCGAGGTTTGGTTGCTTGGCGGAGTATTCCAAAATTCAAGGATAATGGCGATAATATGCGGTATGCTTTCCCCAGGTGATTTTTATCTAAAAAAACACCAGCTCATTTGGGAAGCAATGCAGGAGTTGCAAAAAAAAGATAACCCAATAGACATAGTAACTGTCGGAGCGGTTCTCCAAAAACACGGTGAGATGGATTCTCTTTTTAGCAATAATGATTACTTATTCTCTTTGAACGAAAGTGTGCCAAGCTCCGCAAACTACGAATGGTATATAGACCTAATAAAAGAAGCATCGCAAAAACGCAGTTTTATAAAAGCCAGTAGGCAAATAATTGCCTACGCTTATGACCCAGCCATAACCGCTAATGACTGCTTCCAAAAATCCACCGCAATGTTCAACGAAATAGTCACGAGCGCGGCAAACAACTCGCACGTTGAGCACATCGGAGACCTTGCTGAAAAAATGCTGGAAAACATTGCCCAGCGTAAAAAAGAAGGCAAAAGAGGTGGCATTGGCAGTGACTTTTTGCAAATGGATAATTTAACCGGAGGATTCCGAAAAGGTGAATTAACCATAGTCGGTGCTCGCCCAGGAGTGGGCAAAACATCATTTGCGCTTGGTCTGGCAATAAATGCCGCAAAGTCGGTTGGTCCAGTGCTTTTTTTCAGCCTCGAAATGTCAGGAGAGCAACAAGCGGCAAGGGCAATGAGTTACTATTCCAGAGTATCGGTTAAAAGAACAATGGATGCAACTTTGGATATGGTTGAGATGCAGAATCAAAAAGAAGCCGCTCGCGTACTCAAAAATGCTCCGCTCTATATTGATTTAATAAAAGACCACAACGTGGCACAAATCACAAGCATTGCCCACTCTTATTCCGCTAAAATGCCGCTATCTATGATAATTGTGGATTACCTGCAAATCATCCAAACAAACCCTGAGCGAAAAAACTACGAGAATCGCAATGTTGCAATAGGAGCAATAACAAGAGAACTAAAAATCCTATCCGGTAAACTTAACTGTCCCGTCATCGCACTAAGCCAGCTAAACCGCGACACTGATAAAACAAGCACACCGGGCACTCGCAAACCAAAACTTAGTGATCTGCGCGAATCTGGCAACATAGAACAAGATGCGGATGTTGTTATACTTTTGCATCGCATCCCTGTGCCCGGACCAAACGTTGATATAACGAAAACAGATTTGATTATCGCAAAGAACCGAAGCGGTCCCACCGGAGAAATTAAAATTCACTTCAACCCTCAGAACATAATGTTCAGTGAGTACGAGCAATACAACTACTAGGAGGAATAATGGAGAAACAAAATCATCGCGATGTTAAGATAGTAGGAGGTCAGGAATACTGGACTTCTGGCAAAGCGGCGGAGTATCTTGGCATAGCAAAAGTCACTCTGCTTAATTACGCCAAGCGTGATACAATAACAAAGCTGTGCATAGGCAGCTATGTTTTTTTCAAACCCGAATGGCTGGACGAATTCATAAATGAGCGAACCACCATAGGGATTGCAAATCGCAAAGGAGGCAAGCAATGAGCGAAACCTATCTATTGCCACAACAACGCAACAAAAGCAAGGGGTCAAAAATTTGGCACGGCGGAATTGTTAAAAATGGTGTGACTCGCTGGATAAGTCTAAAAACAAAGGACGAAAAGGTGGCAATGAAATGGTTTGCCAAAATGCAGGCAAGCCTCTATGCCCCTCCCAAGGAAGAACAACAACCATCACGAATAAAGCTCCGCGATGCCGTTGAAGCTTATCTAGCTGACGTGGAGAAGGTGCGGCGCAGAGCGAAAGGCACAGTCCGTGAATACAAAAAACACCTGCACTGTTTTTCTTCCTGGTGCTATTCTAAGGGCATTGCAGACATTAGCGAAATAACACCACTGATTTGTTCTGAGTACGCAAGGGATTCCCTCGCAAAAATGTCCGGTAGCTCGGCAAAGGCAAAAATAGTATTCCTGCGGAGCTTTTTAAGATGGACTGCCCAGATACACAGCATAAATATGCAAAACCCATTCATGGGAATATCTTTGTCAAAACCTAAACCAGAGCCTCGCAAATTCTGGACTGTGGAAGAATGCGAGAAAATAATAGAGAATGCAACCAGCGAAGAAAAGAAGTGTTGGTTTGCCTTAATGGCTTACGCCGGACTGCGCAAGGAAGAAGCGCGGCTGCTTAAAATGGAGGACATAGAAGGCTTCAAAATATCAGTGGTGGGCAAAGGTGGCAAAGCTGCCACAATACCAATATCGATGAGGCTCAAAGAATACCTGAATCAATACCTTATTTCAAGGGGAGATGAACCAGGGTACTTATTTCCCGCCTTAGCAAAACTCAATCACACCAACCTTGAGCGATTTGTAAGAAAGGCAGCATTAAAAGCGATGGTCTCAAACGCTGACACAGCCCATTACCACCGCTTTCGCCACAGCTTCGCAAGCAACCTCCTGAGGAAGGGCAGGAGTATAAAAGCAGTGCAAATGCTCATGAGACACGAGAACGTCACACTAACCCTGAACATTTACGGGCATCTATTGCCCAGCGACTTGGAGAAGGAAGTAGAGCTATGAAATTAAAACGCAATTACAAACCCAAACACCCTAAGTACAAAACCGATGCAGAGCGCAAGGCTGCGAAGTTGGAGGCTGCTAGACGCTACCGCGATAAAAACAGAGAGGTTCTTCAAGAATACAATAGAGATTATAGAAAAGAAAAATATAGAAAAGAAAAAGAAGCAAAAGGTTTAACTGTTAAACCATACAAAGCTAGAGAATTTGATTAATTAATGCCAACTACACATAAAATACACATTTAAGCAACAAAAAATGACTAAATTTAACATTTTTACTTATTAAAAGATTAACAGTTTAAACACTTCGCAAGCTATATTTTATGTGGTTTCGCTGGCAAATCTGCTAAAATTCGTCAATAATGAGAAAATTATTATAGAAAGTAGTAAACTTTTATATCAGCAACTCGCAAATTGCAAGTTCAAATGAGGGCAGGTCCCTGAAATAGCCTACTTTTTTGCCATAAGAAATCTCATCCAAACGCAAAATTGTTTTTTGTAGGCTGCCGGGCAACCAGCAAGAGCTTTGCTCGGACAAGTGATTTTTCTTGTAAAGAAAAACCTGGTTAGGCGGCAAAATTCGGGCTGGTATCTCGTATTCAGAAATTTTCTTAGCTCTCATTGCTTGAATATGCAATAGGTTCAGGCTGTGGCTCCTGAGTGCGCCAACCACAGGCATAAAAGCATCATCGCCTTCTTCTGCCAAAATTCTGCGAAATTTGGGCAAAAATACCCGCAAATTTCTAAAACCAAAAAAATCTTGCAATTCGTAGGCATTAATCTCCCTGTTTTGTTTTATAAACAACTGAGAGTGCTGTGCGTTTATCTCTTGTATGCTACTGTCGTACAAGAATATTTTTTTTATTTCGTTGTATATACGCTTGGTGTCTGCTCCTATGGCATCTGCAATGTATAGCGCAGCCTCTGAGTTTATCTTTTTGTTAAAAGTTTTTTGAACCAAGTCTGTTATCCATTTTTGAATAGCATTTCCATATTTGGAAGGTGGCTCAAAATTTTCCACAACCCCCTGTTTTTCAAGAAATTTCCACAAAACGCTTTTTTTATCTGGTTTAAAATAATCAATAGCCAAATTTCCCTGAAAACCACCTTTGCATAAATCGGTTAAAAGGCTAGCGAGGCTTCGCTGTTCTTCGGCAGCCATAAATTCTGTGTGCCTAATTAAAACGCTCGCAGCAGGTTCAAAAAAAGAAGGGGTCAAAGCCTGAGCCACGCTGGCAACCAAGGAACTTTCTTCTTTTGGGCTATCGGTTGCAAAAAAGACCTTGCGCTGCGAGCCTCCTACCAAAGATTCCGCCCAGAATTTTTCAATTCTGCAATCTTTGGCAAATTCATCGGAACCAACAAACGCAAAAAGCATAAGGGCAATGTAGAAATTTCTATATTGCAGGTATGATCCAATCCATAGATATTAACAAACTGGCAATGCTCTCCAGATTGACACTCTCAGAGCCAGAAGCTGTGCAAGCCAAAGAAAGGCTGCAGGAAATGCTAAAGCTTATGGAAAATCTCAAAGAATTGGATCTAAAAAATGTTGAGCCTATGGTCGCAGAAGCAGCGTCTTCGCTTAGAGAAGATACCGAGTTTCCGGGTCTTTCTTATGAACAAGCCTTTGTGAATGCGCCACAGGAAGAAAATCACCACTTCACAATTCCCAAAGTGATATAATTATGGCAATAGGTTCTAAAATTCTCATTTATTCAAACGACGTGCAAGACACCGAAAAGTATGTTCGCTTGCTTATGTATCAAAAATTCGTACCTAAGGCGGTGGAATCAATATCTTATGCTAACCTTGCATTGGTATCTGGTGAATATCCCATATTTTTATGTTCTTATTCCCCAGAAGACACACCAACTACGGACTTTTTGAAATTCATGCGGCAAGACGCACAAATGCGCTCTATTACACCCATTGTTATTCTGAACCAACCAACTCAAGAATGCATTGAGAACCTTATAAAGGCAGGTTGTTCAAATTTTATTTTGCAAAACGCAAGCCAGCAAATATTTATAGATAAAATAGAGGCAGTAGCAGAATCCTTTGGCGATACTCATGATAATAGGCAATTTGTTCGCATTGATATTCCAGATTACGAAAATGCCCAGCTTTTGATAACGGCAAAAAACGGGCAAAAATATCCGGTTAGAATCAACAACATATCTATGGGAGGCTTGCAAATATCCTGGTCTCCAGAAAAAGTAGTGCAAAAAATGTCTGCTGGCGATGTTCTTATGAATTGCCTTTTGGTTGCAAAGAGTTTGGATTTATATGTGGATATAAGGATAATTTCCATTTTAAACTACAAAGCCAGTTCGCAATTCGTCAACTTAAACGAAGAACGTCAAGCCAAACTTTGCAGTTTTATTTACGAAAGACTGTTATCGGAAAATGTGCAGAATTCAGTGAGAGGCCGCCGTTAATTACCTATCAAAGCGAGCATTTCTCGCACTGCCCTGTCCATTCCAACCATTGCCGCACGGGCAATAATGCTGTGCCCAATATTGAATTCTTCTATTCCGCTAAGCCCGGCTATGCGTTTTACATTGCGGTAGTTTAGTCCATGCCCAGCATTAACCTTTAATCCGCAATTCAATGCAAGTGTAATTTGGTCTTGCAATTTTGAAACTTCTAGCTCTATTTCATTTTCGTTGCGGCGTTCAAAAGCCTCCGCAAAAGAACCCGTGTGGAGTTCCACATAATCTGCGCCCGCCTTGCGAGCTGCTTTCACCTGTTCCTTTACCGGATCTATGAACAAGCTAACAAGTATGCCAGAGCTGCGCAAAGCCTGAACCGCAGTTGTTATCTCGGAAATTTTCGCTTCAACATTTAACCCACCTTCGGTTGTAAGCTCGTTGGGACCTTCTGGAACCAAAGTAGCCATATTTGGAAGCACGGTTTTTGCAAACTGCACCATCTCTGCCGTAGGCGCCATTTCCAAATTTAGCGAACCAACAACGGTGTGCCTGAGCAAATGCACATCACCATCGTTTATGTGGCGGCGGTCCTGCCGCAAATGCACGGTTATACCCCTGCAACCAGCAAGCTCGGCTATAACAGCAGCCGCAACTGGTTCCGGCTCACGCACCTTGCGAGCTTCTCTAATAGTTGCAATGTGGTCTATATTAACGCATAAATATTTTGCCATAAGAGGAATTTAGTAAAAATGGCTAATGTACCTTTGGCAGTCCCAATTTGGCATACATCGCATACAAACGTAAAATTATGGTTATCGCTATTGTCCCAACCACTTTTACCGTGTTATACTCAGTTGTGAACAGCCCAAAAATCCAAAAGAAAAAACCGCCTATAAGTGCTGCGGTTGCATAAAAATCGCTTTTCAATACCTGCGGAATTTCACCCGCGAGAATATCTCTGAGTATTCCGCCGCCAACAGCTGTTAACACAGTAATGCAAATAATGGCAACTCCACCTGCTCCTGCATCTTTTGCAATGGCTGCACCTATGGCGGTGAAAACCCCAAGACCAATGGCATCTATTATCATAACAAAAAGCCAGAACTTGGTTATTTTATTTTGAGCTACTATAACAAGAACTCCTGCCAAAATGCAAAGAATAACATACGCAGGTTTATTGAAAGCCAGCGGTGGATGGTTGCCGAGCAAAGCATCGCGTATAAGACCTCCACCAGTACCAGTGACAATGGAAAGGACAATTACACCAAACCAGTCCATGCCACGCCTTGCTGCTTTAACCCCTCCGGTTATGGCAAAAGCAAATGTGCCTAGCAAATCGAGAATAGTGATAATCATTGTTTATGGAATATAGCAAATTCTCCTCTTATTTAATCACACGGCGGCGATGATGTTTCAGTACCGTTTACACCCTGATCCTCAATATCAGCAAACTCAATGATAAGCTGCTTATAGTTTTCTGTCAATTCGGCAATTTCTTTAGCTGTCATTGGCACTCCCATCCACACCCGAGCGTAATCTGAATCGTAAACGTACATTAGTTCTTCTTTTGAAATAGGCAAATCTCTTTTGCCTCTAGCTTTGCTTTCTTGCAGATACTTCTGCTGATTATTCAGACTATCGGAGTACTCTTCAAAGCTAACTCTTTTGCCGTCTATCCAATATTCATGTTCTGTTGGTCCGTAAACAGAGAGAAGAGCTACGTAGTTTTCATGTATAAAAATATCCATAATTAAAAATACCCTTGTATCATTGCTTTTGGTTGCAAATTGCTCTTCCATCCAGTCTTGTACTTTAGAGTCTATTCTATAATAATTAGGGTCATAAGGGCGAAAGAAAACGCTGTCGCTTTCGTCATACCAACAACGTTCATCGTTGCAAGTTTTGCTAAGTGCTTTGACTTTGCAGGGGTTATTTCCGCTGCTGTTGACATTGGTGCCAATATCATCGCAAGCAAAAAATGCAATAGATGCCACTATGGCACAGGCGAGCGTTTTGATGGACTTGTTCATGGGATTTCCTCATTTATAGGTTCATACAGTACTAAAGTACTAATTTTTTACGAAAAAAGGGAAAAACCTTGAATTTTTAGTTGGAATTAGCTGGAACTAGTTGAACAGTAGTTGGACTGTATAAAATACATCGCAATAGACCTTTCGTAGGCAAATTTTCTTTCCTCGCTTTCATGTTCTCCTATGATTAGCGTTTATTGGTATTTCACTGGAAAAATCCGAATGCTACCTCTGCCATCTCTTTCGCTATAAACAAGGTATTTAATATCATCGACTATAGATTCAATGGTTAAATCAAAAGATGATGTACAAGCACCGCACCTACCTTCAACATTATATTTATATACCCCGTAAAGCTTCAAAGTATCAACATCAACAGCGTAGTTAATTCTAAAAATATCAGGATTAGTTGCTGCACAATCTAATGTGATTTTATCCAAATGAATATGCGTTTTATCCTTTGAATGGGTCAATACAGCAAATTCTGTCATTTCATATATTTCAGATCCAATAAGCGATTTTTTCGTCATAATATCTTCTGTACGGTTCAGGCATTTTATTTCTAAACCATTCAATTCTTTAGAAGGTTCTGAATCGCCGCAATTGCTCAAACATAAAAGAGCAAATGAAAGCGTTATTGAAAATGTAAATTTCATCATGTTCTCCTTGCTCCTTGGTTTGTGTTTATTGGCGTTTCACTTGGAAAATTTGATATTTTTCAAAAACTACGACTTTAATATTTTCACCAATTATATAGTCAAGACCTATATCAAGAGAAATAGGACAATCGCTCGTACCGATTGAATCATAACTACCATTTTTGTCTGGAACAGCATTGATGTACAAAGTGTCATTTTTCTGGGTACCTTCTAATCGAACCCACTTTAAATCAACTGCCACGAAAACAGGATTCAAATTAATAATTGTTTGTTTCTTTGAAAAAGTAACTGCAGCGGTTCTTGTAGGGTCACTGCGTACTCTTTCAACCTCTTCTTTCCAAGCGTCTCGTTTTTCTTTTATATATGCTGCAAGAGAATCATACGCTTTTCTAAAAGCGTATATTTTTTGAAGAGACTCTATTATTCTTGCCTCACTAAAATTACTGCAAAGAGAATCCGCTATTGCTTCCTCATTTTCGCGACTATTTAAGCACCAATAAAAATCATAATCAGGGTCTTTAAAATCAGGACCACCCACCCATCCCTCTCTGCTACCATCCTTATATCTTCTTTCGCTAACTCCACCACCATCAGGATTTTTTAGTATCCACTCTACGCTACCATCTGGATGCTCTATTGTAGATTCCTCTTGGTATGGGAGATTGATAAATAGATAAGCAGCACGAGGATCGTATGGATAAGGGAGAAGCGGGCAGTAACCGTTATCGCTTGCTTCTATTTGTTTTTTAACCGAGCCCTTATTTAACAAAAATACATCGTCTTTATCCTCTGTGCTACTGCAAGCATTCAAAGACAGAGCAACTATAGCGAATGCCATCACGGCAAGCATCTTACGGTTCATGGATTACCTCCGTATTTTAAATACTTTATGTTTGTCTTAGGTTAAAGGTAGAAAAATAAAAAGAATTTGTCAAGATAAACCTTGAATTTTTATCTAGAATTAGTTGGAACTAGTTGAACCGTAGTTGGACTGTAGTTGGACTGTAGTTGGACTGTAATTGGGCTGTAATTGGACTGTAAAAGCAAACTAATTTCCTCTATATCTGCTATAATTTGAGCGGGCTTTCTTTTGTTGAAGAATTCTTTGCCGCCGTTTAATACTCGCTCAATGCCATCGCAAGCCATTCTCACCGTATTTTCGCTCCTGCCTAGCTTTTTCCCAACATCGCAAAAATCCATGCTACTATTCGCACTCTTTATAAAATACATCGCAATAGACCTTTCGTAGGCAAATTTTCTTTCCTCGCTTATCAGTATTTTAACGTCTATCTTGAAATGTGCGCTTATGATGTACAGTATTTTCTCCGCAGAGTCTTTTGCTTCAAAAAGCTGCTCCATAGTTCTCTCGGTTATTACCTTGCCTTCCGCTTCGCAAACAAGGCGGTTTAGCTTGTTCATCAAATATTTTAACGAACGCTTTTCCGTGTTTTTTGCCCAAATATCCCTAAGACTTGGATTTTCCAATCTTAGATTTTCTTCTCTCATAAAATCTTCAAGCATTTTAAGGCGGTCTTCGGTATCTGGCGGAAGAATTTTAATGTACTCAAAATCATCAAGACGCTCGGCAATATCAGGGACTAGCCCGGTTTTGTCAATGCCAATTTTCTGCGATGTTATCACCATTTGTTTGCCTATGGATACCATAAACTTTATTACTTCAAGCACTAAATTCAAAGCTCTCCTGCCTTCCAAATATTGGATTTCATCTATAAACACCATATCTACGCCTTTGATTCTCTCTACTATTTTCAAAAATAAAGCCTTTCTTTCTTCATCGTTAAAGCTTTCATACAAAGCTACCATAGAGAAAGGTGTAATCTGCGAGTAAAGAACTATTGGTTCTCCTTCCCCTATTTTCTGTTTTTCTTTCAACAATGTGTTCCACATTGCGTGGAGCAGGTGATTTTTGCAAGAGTCTATTTCGCCAACGAAAATCAAGGGGTTAATTGGAAGAGGTTGCTTTTTCACAATTTTATCTATGGTTTCCTTTGCATAAGCCACGGCTTTTTTCAGGCATTTATAGTCACCTTTGAAAAGAAAATCTGAATCCAATGTATAGTCAGAAACGCTTTTGTTTAAATGGACTATTCCATCAACAAAAGAATCTACTGTCAAAGAATCTACTGCCATATTATAAATATACATTTTTTTTCCCAACTTGTCAACTTTTCACCTCATCCACTTGCAAAAACTACCCACGGGGCATAAATTGCACGGGAAAATTTTTTGGCAAAAATAAATATTTTCACCCACGGGTTCGGCAAAAAATTGCAAAGCGTGGCAGGCAAGAGATGGATTTTTGGGGAATAATTCCTTGTAAAGAGAATTTGTATCCATCAGCTTTTCTTTTGGGGACTGTTCTGAATTGTAAATGCCATACTGAATTAGCCACCTCCTTGCCCCAGCAGAATTTGGAAGAGGCGGCAAAACGCCTTCGCCTGTGTTGGAGAGAAAAGATAAGCGAAATAAAAATCCCAAAACTTTTGGTCTAAGCGGATTGCTTTTTCCCATATAAAAAATTTCACCACACTGTTGCCAAATAACCGATGGAGAATTATTTTTTACCCATAAATCAAGCCTATTTTCCCTAGCGCGAACAAACCTGCCCACACTCCAAATTATGCCAGCCACCTGTGGTGCGAGGCTCCAATCTTTAAGTTTGCATTTTGAAATTATACTTAAAATCAATTTCTCAGAAGGAACTGGGAGTTCTGCTATATCGTTTATTTCTTTTTGCAATTCGGTTAAAAAAAATTGCAACTCGGAGAATTCTATTCCCTGTTTTAGAGCAGAGCCAAGCAACAGCCAATTTATTTTTAAAGGCAAAGTTTTTGCATTGATTGCAATTTGCACAAGAGGTTCCTCAAATTGCGCAGCCTTTAAAATCCACTGGCTAATAGGATTAGTCACACAAAAGCCCAAACCTTAAACCAAGTGTTGAAATTTTTATGGAATCAATTTTTAATTTTTCGCAAAGAGACCTTATCCAATAAAGCCCGCAAATAATAATATCTCCCCTGCCTTTTTCCAAACCGGGCATTGTGTTTCTGAGTTCTTTTGACAAACCGCTTAAATGTATTATAACCCGTTCAATATCAGCAACAAAAATGGACTGTCCTTCCAAGGCATTTGCATCGAAATTTTGCATTTCTTTAACTAACATTCCAAGGGCAACAGCAGTTCCGCCAACAAAATAGGATTCTCTTTTTGCAAAAGGTTTTATGTTTATTTCCTTAAAAAAATCCTTTGACCATTTTTTATATTCAGGACCAGGAATTGCACCCATGCGTTCATAAAGTTCAAGCGCACCAACTGGAATGCTCAAAAAATTCTTTCCATTTGCCAGTTCAGTTGAACCGCCTCCCACATCAACGGTTAAAATCCCCTGCCCATAAACCTTTTAAACCGCTTTGTAAGAAAGCTCGGCTTCTTGTTCACCACTTATTATGCGAGGCTTTACCCAAAGAACTTCTTCCACTATCTGCAAAAGCTCTTCTTGATTTTTTGCTTTTCTAGCTGCTTCTGTCATAGCAACGGCTTTAATTTCTGCACCTAACGAATGTGCCAAACTTCTGAAGCCTGCCAAAATTGAGCAAAGTCTATCTAAGTTCTCCTCTCCAAGTCTGTAAATTTCAATTTTCTGTACCAAGGCACGTAAATTATTTTCTTCTTTTTTTGCAACCAAAAGAATTGTGCTGTTGCTTCCTATATCTATGGAAGCAATGTGCGGAAAAGCTTTGAACATATTAAATCTCCGAAATCAAGTAGTCGTTTTTCCCCTTTGCCTTAACTTTGTAAAGATTGTTATCTGCAGCAGAAAATATTTCTGTATAAATGGGTGGAGTTTTGCTAAATTTGGTTATGATAATTCCAATGCTTACACTAACACCAGTTTTACCTTCTGCATAAGTTATCTGTGAAAGTTCTTCTTTAAGGCTTTTGCATTTATCTTCAACAATTTGTCTACTTCCAATATTATCCAAGCAAACAGCGAACTCATCACCACCAAGGCGAACCACAACACCAGGCAAATCCCCAAACACTTGCTTTAAAATGATTCCAGTGTTTCTAAGAACAAAATCGCCTTTCTCATGCCCATAGTTATCATTTATCTGTTTAAAAGAATCTATGTCTATTATGAAAAAAGCTATTTTCTTTTCTTCACGTACTGGCTCTAAAATGTTTTCTAATGAAAGCGTAAAGAAATAACGGTTATTTAGTTTTGTTAATTCATCCGTGTAACTCTTAGTAATCGCAGAATTTATTTTACTCTCCATATTTCTAAAGCTTTCTATAAGGGCATCGTATTCCTTAAGGCGGGTTGGAGCTAAATTTTTGAAGGAAACTCCTAATAGATGAAAGTCATTTGCCGCATCAATTATATTTGCTATAGGCGCAATTAATATTTTTCTGATTAAATATGCCATAAGAAAAAATACTACTATAAAAAATAAAAAACTCGTAAGCAGAAGTTTGGTTTCAATTTTTTTTACGTTGTCATTGATATCGGACATATCCTTATCTGCACCAACAAAAGCAACAACTTCGCCTTTTGAATTTTTTACAGATATGTAGGTATATGCAAGCCAGCCTCCATATTCAGGATAGTAACCCATTTTACAGATATGGGTCTCTGATTTATCTTTTAGTTTCTTTATAAGATCGACATCAAAATCTCCAATGGGTAGTTTTTCCAAAAAATTAGTTTTTCCATTATGGCTTCTTGCACTTAGATAAAATTGAATAGAATCGTCATAAGATGCATTCATAACATAAAGATATTTCACTCCTGTTTTTTTAAGCAGGCTATCGCTTAGGTCACTCCATTTATCATAATAAGCATTTGTTCTCTTTCTTTGAAAATCCAACTCTATGCTGTCGCCTTCTAAAATTCCTGAATATGCCAAAACCAAAGTATGCATATTTTCCAAATTCCATTCTATAACATCTTCCCTTAATTTTGTAAAATTGAAAAATAAAAACAAGCCAACTGACACTAAAAGCACTATAAAAACAAAAAAAATTATCGTTTGAGCAAGGCTTTTAGGTCTATACGATTTTAATTTTTCCGTAACTCTCATAGGGAGGTAAGATAGTAAATTAAACTAGCAACTCCGCAACTCTCGCCCTGAACTCGTTTATTTTATCTGCATTTGGTTTGCGGGTGGGATATGTGTAATTGCAAAGAACCACAAGGCAAAATTTCTTCTGAGGCTGGCAAATAAAGCTAGTTCCAGTAAAACCAGTTTTCCCAAAAATAGGAGAAGGGCAATTTCCCATAAATTTAGGATTATCCAATTCAAAACCAAGCGCAGTACATTCCCGCTGTAGGGGCGTATTGCATACGCCCTCAAATGCGTTCCTAGTCAATTTCTCAATCAAAAAATCATCTTCTAAAATATGCTCCAAAAACGTTAAAATATCAGGCGCGGTGCTAAAAACGCCAGCTGAACCAACCGCTCCAAATTCCAGCTCCAATTTCCACGCGCTTTCATCGTGCGTTTCGCCCCTTAACTCTCGCCCGCGCCAATGGCAAATTTCCGTGGGAATAATGCGGTTTACCGGTGCCCATTCAAGCGGATGCCAGCCTGTACTTTGCATTTTGAGTGGTTCAAAAACTCTCTTTTTTGCCAGTTTGTCCAAAGGCATCTTGTAAGCGGCTTCCAAAACTTTTCCGAGCAAAATGCTGTTTGCGTTTCCGTAGCAAAATAATTGCCCAGGTGGTATTTCAAATTTATGCGAGCAAACTCGCTGCCAAATCTCCTGAGGCGGCAAATCTTTGAGGCTGCTCATGGGAAAGCGGTAATCCAGAGAGTGAGTTAACAGGTGGAATACTTTTGCCTCTTTGTTGTGATATTTTGCAAAGTCTGGGAGAACATCTGCCACTGAGGTTTCAAGGTTCAAAATTCCCTCTTGTATTGCCTTCAGAGCAAGGTATCCGGTTGGCATGGACTTGGTTATGGAGGCACAGTCAAAAATGCTGCTTTGCTCGCAGTCTATGGTTAAAAATTCTCTCTCTCCGCTAGTGGAAGTAGCTATGCAGCAAGACTTGAATAAATCGCCATTGTCATTGCAAATTTTCCGCAGGTCGTTTCGCATTCTGCCCTCACATAAAGGCTGTTGTTTAAAGGAATTTCAAAATCAAATTCAAATTCATAAAAATCGCCTATTTTCATCTCTTCTTTTTTTTCAAAATTCGGCTTGCCCTCACAGCCTCTGAAAATTGTTATGCTCAAAAATTTCCCAAAATCTTCTGTGCTTTTAGCATATAGTTTTCCATTTTCAAACCACAAAGCCGGACCATCTGTGATGTAGAGATTTTTTGGAATTTCACTGAAAGGTATTTTGCCATTGTTTGGAATTACCGTTCTAACTTGCCCAAATACGTGTTCCGAGTTGCATTTTAGGCTCCATAGTGGCTGTTTAACTGCAGTATAATCGTTCAAATCCCCGTGAGAATCGTTGCCGCCAAGAGGCAAAAGTTTGTGCCCCGCTAGCAGGCTCTTTATCCAAAGGTCTCGCCCTTCGTAAAAATCGCGCCCTCTGAATCCGTTCCAAAATTCAATTCCGCAAATATTATTTTCCGTTAAATCTTCGTAGCTCCAATGCCCTCTTCTCAGCAAAATTTTTTCCACAGGCAACATTTGCAATTTGGGGTGTGCCGCATACGCAAGGTGTTTGCCAATAGCCTCTCTAATGCTCAAATCCGGTTTTGTGTTCCACCATCTGCGACCCCCATCTCCGTGCCCTTCAATATAATTCTCATTGCCAAAAACCAATAAATGCACATTTTGATTTTTTGAATTTCCGCAAGAAACTTCTTCTCCTGCAATTAGCAATGGTAAAGCCGCATCTGCTTTCATTTTTTGAAATTTTTTTTCGTTCATCAAATCGTAAGAATGGTCTGTTATGCAAACAAAATTGAGTCCCACGGCTTTTGCGGCTTTTTGCAAAACAGCAGGAGCGGCTCCAAATTCCACGGAATCTGAGGTGTAGCTAGAATGGCAGTGAGTTTCTCCTGCAAGCCAGCCCTCCGGCTTTGGTGGAGCCTCTTTTAGAAAGTTTATTATAAGCGGTTCTGGTGGCAAAAAAGGGTAATTCCATCTCTCGCAAATTTTTTCCCTGCCCTTTATTTTATATTTAACAAAAATATTCAGCATCCATAAACCCGAACTGTTCTCAGGTTTTTCAAAATTCAGTTCTTCAAAATGAAATTTTTTATCAAATTGTTTTTCAATAGGCAATTTGAAAGGTATGCTTTTTCCGCTTGCATTTTTCCACTGTCCGTAAATCTCCTCAACGTAAATTGCAAATAAGTTTGCCTTTCTGGCTATTAACCAAATAGGGCAAGATTCCTCTGGGCAAACTTGAAAGGGAGCATCAATTAAAATCACAGGCTCCCGGCGATAAAGCCTTGAAACAGGAAATCTAAAATGCGTTTCCGCGTAGTGGAGCATTGCTACCCTTTTCTGTTCACCAAGTGCGCTGGCTCCCTTCTCACGGTTCTAGCATAAGCACCGCTGTTGCCATAAGTTCGCCAAGCACGGTCGCGCGGATCCACGTTTTGGGTCATTATTATCTTCATAGTTTCTTTAACTATATTGCGTGATATTTCCAAAAGACTAGAGTTGGATGTGGAAATATTTTTTACTTCCAATGCCTCTTTTTTAAGCTCCAAAGCAACGGTTTCCAATCTTTTGCCACTTAGTTCTGGAAAAGCCTTAACAATATCGCGAATGGTTTTTGTTTCTGCATTTGCATATTGCGCCAAAACATCTGTGTTGAAAATTCGGCGAGTTTCCAAGCGGTTTATGTTTTCGTTTATATTTTCTATTTGGCTTAAAATTTCTGTTAATTCTGTAGTATTGTTGCTTATTATGGCAGAGCGCTGTTTCATCAGTACTTCTTTTTGATTAACATATTGCTCTTTCATTTTACCGAGTATAACGATAAGAGTTTCAAATTCTTGTTCAGGGCTTTCATTGTTCATAGCGCCTCCTCTTGCGAAAGTTGTTCTCTGTATTGCAGAACGTTTTTAATATAGTTCTTGGTTTCTTCATAAGGCGGAATTCCACCATACTGCTCAACCGTTCCTGGTCCTGCATTATAAGCGGCAAGTGCCTTGCTTTCATCGCCACCAAAGCGTATAAGCATTTGTTTGAGATATTTTGCACCACCTATTATGTTTTGCCGCCCGTTGTAGGAGTTTGCAACACCCATATCTTTGGCAGTTGAATCCATTAGCTGCATAAGCCCTTTTGCCCCTTTGCTGGAACGAGCAAGGGAATTTCCGCCAGATTCCTGACGAATAACGGCTTTTATAAGGTTTTTGTCCAAGCCAAGCGTTTGGGCAGCTTCGTTTACCCAGCTCTCTATTTGTTCCCCAGAGGCTTTATTCATACCTTGGGCACTATATGCTTCTTGTGCTTCTTTTCCAGCAAGTTCCTTGTAAACTATTTGCGCCAGCCCAAAATGACCTGTTCGGCTTGCTGTATTTGCAATCTGTTCGTCCAGCATTTCTGTGAAAATTCGTCTCCCGCTGCTCATTTCTTCGTCTTTTGGAACGGTATTTCTCATAGATTTGAGCATTTGATGTATAAACATAGCCTCAAAATCCTGAGCCGCTTTCCATTTTTTGGAATCAACGGATTTAGCGTTTGGAAAACGCGCTCCTGTGCTTTCTGTTGCAGAAATAGACATATCAAGGTATTGGAATGCAAAAAGCATGCCAAATTTAAAAAATGCACTCAATCATGCAAGCAACGAACACTGAACAAGGCGTAGTTCTTATTGCCGCTGTGCTTGTTGATTATCTCGTAGCCATAGTACATACCCCGGTCATAAGCGAGATCGGCATTGTCCTCTGTAGCACTCCACCAGTCGCCGTAGCTACCAACATTGAGGAAAGTGCCACCAGAATAGCCGTAGCCACCTGGCAAAGCCGAAAAGCCATAGGCATCCGTGCCGTTGCCATTGCTAGCCCAGCCACTCGTAGCCTTTAGCTTGGATCCCGCAGCACAACGGTTATCGTCAGAACAGCTCGGATTGACGAATTTTATCAAAACATTCCAATCTTCATTGCTTGGCAAATGCCAGCCACTCGGACAAGCCGTTTTAGCCGTTACCCAGTTATAGAGCCGTCCATATTTTTTGCAGTTGCTTTCTTGGTTGTCATAGCATTTTGAACCTTTTACCTTGTAATTGAGATTCTCCGCCATCCAGATTTGGTTGCCTATCACAACAGACCTATATTTCTTACCGTCACGAGAATCCATTAAAACGTTTTCTACCTCTTGGGCAAATGTTGCCGCGCAAAGAACAAGTAGAATTGCTAGAAGTTTTTTCATTCACATACCTCGCTGAGATTGCGTACGTTTTTCAATCAATAAATTTATATCGTCTGCAATGGCTCTGCCTCCAATTGTGTGCATGGCTTCGTAATGTTGCAAAATATAGTTGAAAACATTGTATTTTGAAAATAATTCCATAACTTCTTTGGAAGTTTTTTGTTCCAAAAATTTATATTCTTCAATTACATACACCAAAAAATCATTTGCAATATTTGTTTTCATAAAGTTTATGCCTCTGTGGGAAAAATTATTTTTCCAGTTTGAAGCTCCATTTCCAGCAATTCATAAAGCGCAAGCGGGCTTAAATGCCACAATTTAGTGCTTTCTTTTTCAAGTTTTTGGTATAAAACAGAAAGATATAATAATTTAATAGCTTCTATTGAAGATATCTTTTTATAATCCATAATTACCTGAATAACCATAGGGACAAGCATTTGCAAAGTGGCTTTGTGTTCTGTGTTCATTTTTTTAAATAATTGGATTTTCGTTAGCATTGTAGATAATTTAGTAAAGTAAACGCACTCAGTCCTTAACACAACGAACTGAAAACGCGCTACTCTCGTTGTCTGTGTCCTCGGACACATAATCGTCGTGGTAGTACATTGCTCGGCTGTCGTAACTGCTTCCTCCCCAGCTACTTACTTTGTTCCTCGTGGCACTCCACCAGTAGCCGCAGTTGCCGAGGCAATCGAAGCTACCTGCGCTAATGGATTGACCGTTGCTGCGATGAGCAAAATTTCCGCCACTACGAAGACCACCAGGCAGAGCGGAAAACCCGTAAACATCGGTACCTCCACCGTTATTTTTCCAACCTGTTTTTGACTTGAGTTTATTACCAGCTGTCCGAGTCAAGCCGTCTGTTGAAACAAGTTTATTCCACTCAGCACTGCTTGGCAAATGCCACCCGCTAGGACAAGCTTTACTCGCGGCGTTCCAACTATACAACCTGCCGTACTTAGTGCAATTGTTGGGGTTGTTGTCATAACACCAACTATTTGCCGCAATTTGATAATTGAGATTTTCTGCCATCCACGTTTGATTGCCGATTTTGACGGTCTTGTATTGTCTACTATCGCGAGTATCAATAAGAATATCATCGTTTTTTTTACTTGCGTTATTATCGTTAATGCCAGCCACAGTAGGTTTTGCCATATTTGTATCAGGAAAGCCCATAATGCAACGAACAGAATAACCGTTGGAAAAATCATTATACCAAAGATTTTCGTCAACATGATCGTTGCTCTTATTCATATATTGATAATAGGCGTTGTTTATACTATCAAGCGTAGTGGTAGATGTCCACCAACGACCATTTTCTCCAAGATAATTAAAGCTACCTCCAACGTTGCGACGACCACCAAGCAAGGCGGAAAATTCAAAATCATCTGTACCTCGTTCATTTATCGATTTTAGTTTTTTTCCAGCAAATTCTTTACCTATAGACTGAACTAAATAATTCCATTCGCTACGGCTAGGCAATTTCCAACCCTTTGGGCAAACTTTCATTGCCGTGTTCCAGTCATATAAAAGCCCATATTTTTCGCAATTAAAATTTTCATTGTTATAGCACCAAAATTTTCCGGTTTTATAGTTCATATTTTCCGCCATCCATATTTGCTCGCCTATTTTAACGGTCTTGTATTGCTTGCCATCACGGGAGTCCGTAAAAGGGTCGCCTATTTTACTTTTAACCGAATTGCTGCTATTAGCAACGTTTGAATTTGTTGCATTATTACTTTTTCCGCCGCTTGAATTGTTTTTAGTTGCTCCAAGCATCTGAGCAACAACCTTAGAGATCGTTTCAGTCAAATCCTTCAAATCTGAGAATTCATCTTCTGTAGTTTCACTACCCATTTGCTTAGTATAAGTCATATTAGCCAAATCATATACCTGTGCTGTTACCAGCTTGCCCTTCAACCCTTTAACGGATTTTATTTTCGTAAAGCATAAATAATTTGCACCTGCTTTCTTTGCCAAGCCGATAATCGTAGAGTCACTAACATTGCCTTTTTCCCATTCCTTTTTTAGAGTTTCATTGAACTCCATGTCATTGATAAGTATTTCATAAGTATCATAGTTACTCAAGTTATGGGAAACCTGTGTCATAAGGACATCTGCCAAATCCTTTTCCAATTCGCCAGATACGGAGATAATGAGTTTGGGCTTTTGCCCAAACGTTACCGAACAAAGAACAAGCAGAATTGCTAGAAGTTTTTTCATTTGCACACCTCGCTGATTTTTTCCTTTACCTTGTTGAATATTTCTGGAGCAGATAGCTCAAATGCTTTTTCACAAGCAGCAGATTTGCCATCCCATGCAGCTTTTGTCGCAACGCTTGGCGAAAGCACTATCTCATTCCTGCCGTTTAGCAAATCTATTTTTAGACAGGAACTGCAATGGTCAAATGTGCCATCGTTTTTGTGATTGCAGGCGGTTGCGTTTATTCTAAGGGTAAAGCCGCCGTTTGCTTTGCATACGTTTCGTTCTATGCGGCAGTTGTTGGTACTTAAAACTTCCCTCAGTTTGCTGCCAATCACATCGCTCTTTTCGCCAAATATATTTTCCTTAATTTCCAAGAACACACCGCTCCCGCCATCGCTTTGGTATTCCTCTTTGAGAGCTTCGTATTCCGTTTGCACATCGTTGCTCATTCTCGCAAAATAGTCTAATATTATTTCCAAGCCTTCAATGCTCTTGTAAGTTTCGTTTATGATTTTGCAGGAGTTTCCATCTGTTTTTTGGGTTTGGGTTTTCAATGTCCTTGCCAAGTCTTTGAGTGAATTCAAATATGGCTTGGCAGCATCCTTTGTGCATACATAGCCTTTGAGTACAAATTCCCCGTTTTCAAGACGTTTTGGAGGTTCTATTTCTTGAAAGCCTGCTAAAGTTAAATTGCTCTCTATTTTGCTTTTTTCCAAATAACGGCTTGATTCTTTAAAAATGCCGTTCTTTTCTTCGCTGGAGTTGCTCGTTTTTATTTCGGATCTCACCTGTGAAATTATATTATTCGTTATTTCGATTTTTGCATTGCTCCTAGCTTTGCCGGGGTCTTTTCCAAAGACCTCAATGCCCATGAAGGAACTACCTCGGCAATGTGCCAAGGCTTTTGCGGAATCTGCTGGCGTGAAATTTGCCAATACAGGTGCGGCAAATGCAAGGGTGCAAAAAAATAACGGTTTTACCTTCATAATGCAAACTCCGCTTTAAGCTCGTGCCAACCACAAGTTTTCCCCTTGTAGCGGTAAAGCCTGTAAAGCCTGCGGGCCATGCGGGTTGTTATTTCGTAAGGGATTGTTTTATGTTCGGTTGCAAATGCTTCTACAGATATTTGCTCGGAAAATTCTCCGTTTATGCACTCCGCTATGTCGCTTATTTTCACATTTGGAATTTCGCTTACATCCACCATGCAGGCATCCATGCACACTCTCCCTAAAATGGGGCAGGCTTTGCCGTTTATAAAAACAACGCCTTTATTTGGTTCGCCTCGCAAATAACCGTCTCCGTAGCCAATGGCTACTGTTGCCACCAGCATATTTTTTTCTGCCTTGAAAAAATGCCCATAAGAAACTCCCTCCCCTACCTCAACTTGTCTCAAGGCACGCACAGTTGAACGTAACCTCAACACAGGCTTTATTGGAAATCTAGATGGAAGTTCTCCAAGCGGGTCGTAGCCATAAAGGGCAACACCGGGGCGAACCATATCGTAATGAATTTTGTTTGCAAATAAAAATGTCGCAGGTGAATTTGCTATATGGCACAGTGGCGGGCGTACACCTGCTTTTTCCAAATCTTTAACCAGTCGTTCAAATCTATCTAATTGTATTTTCATAGCTGGATGTTCGGGCATATCGGCGGTGGCTAGATGGGAATACATACCCTCTACTTCTAAATTGGACAACTCGCAAATTTTTTTCACCTCATCAAAATTATCGTATTTTATTCCAAAACGATGCATTCTAGTGTCTATTTGGATGTGGATTTTTAGTTGAGAGTTGAGAGTCCGGAGTTGAGAGTTAAGGGCTTTTGCGGTTTCTAGGTTTTGAATTGAAGGAGTTAGGTTGTGTTTTATTAAGAATGGAAAATCGTTTTCCAAACAGGGACCCAAAATTAAAATTCTGGCATTTACTCCGTTTTCTCGCAAGGCAACTCCTTCAAATAAATGGGCAACACCTAAAAAATCAATTCCAGCAGCCATAGCCGCAAAAGAAATGGCAAGAGAACCGTGCCCATAAGCATCAGCTTTAACGGGGAGTAGCAATTTTGTGCCGGCGGGTAGCAAACTTCTTGCATAAGCAATATTGCTATGCAAATGATCTAAATCTATTTCAATCCAATTAGGACGTGGAATTTTACCCAAATCAGGCATTTTCTTCCACCTCTGCGAGTGCCTTCTTCACATTTACCCTACTCACTCCCCTATTTGGATTGTGCCCATATTTATTGAGTAAGTGAATTTCTACCATTTGAATTAAATCTGTTATTTGCTTTTCAACCCTTTGCACTTGAAAAAACAAAAGCACAAGATAACAAGAAATTGCAAACAGCGCGAGTCCTAGAACTATGGAGAAAAGCATATATACATATCCTCAAAGAAGCTCCGCTATTTGCACTGCGTTTAATGCTGCGCCTTTGCGAATTTGGTCACCAACAACCCACATATCGAATGCGTTATCTTGAGATTGGTCAACGCGAACTCTGCCAACTAGCACAGGGTCTTTGCCGCTTGCGTCTATTGGCATGGGCCAGCGATTTTTGGATGTTTCTTCTAAAATTTCAACCCCAGGAGCGCTCCGCAAAACCTCATAAATTTCCGCTACATTTGTTTTTTTGGAAAGTTTCACATTTAAAGCCTCTGAATGTGCTCTTAAAACAGGAACCCTCACGCAAGAGGCATTTACACGCAAATTATCGTCTCCAAAAATTTTGTGTGTTTCTGCAATCATTTTCCATTCCTCTTCGCAATAGCCATTTGGAGCGTGAACAGCGTTTTTTTCTGAGCTGCCATCATTGTAAGAGGAATTATGCGGAAACAGATTAAAAGCATATTGGTAAGGTATAACGGTGCGTTTAAAAGGTTTTCCCTCTGCAAGGGCAACGCTTTCTAGCCTAAGTTCTTCCATAGCCATTGCGCCAGCTCCGCTGGCTGCTTGGTATGTGCAAGCCTGAACCCGCTCAATGCCAAAAGCCTTGTATAGAGGGAATATTGGCAGTAGCATTATTATTGTGCTGCAATTGGGATTAGCTATAATGCCTTTGTGTTTTTTTATATCCTGTGGATTTATTTCAGGAATCACAAGAGGAACTTCCGGGTTCATTCTGAAATAAGACGTGTTATCCACAACCACTGCCCCTGCTTTAACCGCAGAGGGCATATACTCTTTTGATATGGAACCTCCCGCCGAAGACAAAACCAAATCTATTCCATCAAAGGAATCGTGCTTTAATTCCTGTACCGTTATTTCTTCGTCTTTGAATTTTATTTTTTTGCCCGCACTTCTTGACGATGCCAATAATTTCAAAGATTTGAGCGGAAAATTCCGCTCTGCCAAAATGGATAAAAACTCTTGCCCAACCGCACCTGTGGCACCTGCTATCGCAACACTCTTCATAATCACTCCTTATTTGTTATGGTAGAAACTACCAATTTTGCAAGGCTTGCGCTTTCGCGCGCCTTGTTAACGCTTTCTCCTAATGTATCTGCTTCCAACCCGAATTGGCGATGAATTTCATAACCCGCAAGCCGTAAATTATCTGCAGCCGCAAGCAATAAATCGTAAGACTGCTTTTTTTCGCTTGGGGGCGAGAGTTTTCTGATTTGCCTGTAAAAATTCATGCTACTATTTCTCAAAAAAAGAGCCTTGCTTTCATAAAATTCACGTTTTTCAATGCCTTGTGAATTTATGTCTTGCCATTTTGGAAAAGAAAGTATGGAATCTGAAATTGCCACCACGTTTTCCATAAGTTGCTTTTCCGCAGAGAGATAATTCGCGCTTGCAAAGTCATCTACGCTACTTAACGGAGTTGAATCTTGGTTTGCCGCCACAGTTGTATCTGGAACAAATTCCTTAACACCAATTTCTTGCCTTATGGATTCAAATTTAAGGTAAGAAAAAAATGCAGCAACAACAACCACAGCAATAACTATAAGCCACGAAACAACTTGCCTAAAAAAACCGCGTGAATTTATGGAACATATAATGCTTAAAGCCGCAATGCTCCAAAGAATTGCCACTTGAACAAGGTCTATGCTAAATAAATTATTCGCCATAATATTAGAAAGGCAACTCGCTATCTGGTTCACTAGTTGGCGGTGGTGGCAAGCTGCCAGCCCCCAAATCGCCGTTCATATCAAAGTTATGGCGTTCTCCTTCGCCTGCATAGCCAAGCCTTGGAGCTAAAAATTCAAAATTATCCATTAAAATTTCGGTTACATTGTGTTTTTGCCCTGTTTGCGGGTCGTTCCACTGACGGTAAGAAACTCTGCCTTCAACAAAAAGCGGGGTTCCTTTTTTTATGCCTAGTTTCTCTATACGCTCTGCAAGCCTATCCCACGCCACAACATTGTGCCAAGCGGTATCGTCTTGCATTTCGCCGGTATTTGGATTGCGAAACCTTCTTGTGGTAGCAAGGGAAAAAGAAACCCTTTTCTTGTTGGTTTGAGTTATGCGAACCTCAGCATCTTTGCCTAAGTTACCCATAAGCATTACTTTGTTTAAATAAGCCATATAATCCTCGTTTATTGAGGGTAATGTAGAAAAATATAATTTCTACATTAATTAAAGATGGTGCAAATATCCGTAGATAAGCTATTATATGGGCGAATACTGAGAATATTGTATATATTCGCTTTTTTACCTGTTTTTTATTTTATATGGGACGAATACTCAAAGCTCGCAGCCGTGAATATAAGCATAATTTTAATAGTTTCTTGGTATTTGCAGTTTAGAATTCGCCACCAAGATATAGAAAAGCCCTATTACCAGCTATGGCTCTCTTTTGTGGAAGCACTTTTTGTGTTTGCTGTTATGTTTTGCATTTTCATAAGATATTCTTTTGTGGAAAATGAACTGGAAAAAATGCTTGCCGTGGGGTGCGCTTTGCTTCTCTCACGAGCCGTTGCAAGAACGCTTTATATGCTTTCCATGCTGCGCGAAGGCAAATCTTTTTTTGCAAGCGGATTTTGGTCTAAGGTTGCCACAATAAGCATAAATGTCACTATGCTGGTTTATGTTTTGAATATGGAGCATTACCAGCAAATTTGCATGGGAGCCACCATTCTTATGCTGTTTGCGGCAGCCGTGTCTTTTGGTTATCGCTATTACCGAGACCCCATGCATCGCAAACCGCTCTCTGTTTGCAATCAGTTGACAATGAGCCGCATAGTTTTAACTCCTGTGTTTTTGTGGATATTTTTTTACGATGGAGATTTGAATTATCAAAACAACAGCTTGGCATTTAAAATTCTCGCCCTTGTTATGGTTATAGCCTTTATGGTAACAGATTTTTTGGATGGATATTTAGCTCGCAAATGGGGAGAGGTTTCAACTCTTGGAAAATATTTAGATCCCTTTTCCGATAAAATTTCCAATATGACCGTATTTCTGTGCTTTTTGGCTTCTGGCTACACCTCTGTTTGGATGGTGGCTTTAATATATTTCAGAGAAGCTAGCGTGGAAACTCTGCGTACCCTTGCTGCCTCCGAAAAAATAATTATGCCAGCTCGCCAAAGCGGTAAATGGAAAACCGCCATCCAAGGCATTGGAATATTGATAATTCTAATGGGCGCCCTTGACCCTTTATACACTTTAATTCCAAATTGGACAGAAATTTGGGAATATTTGCCATACTCGGTTATGGCAATAATAACCTTTGCCACCATAGCCAGCGGCATAGATTATTTCGTTTCCAGCAAAGACGTACTAAAAAAGTATGTTTAGTATGAAATAGATTTTCTGAAAAATCTGCACATTTTTGCAAACACCTGTTTGCAAAATTCACTTTTCTGAATTTTTTTTCCGTTTTTTTACGTCTAAATAAGTAGAAAGAAAAAAAATGGAGGTATTCCTATGATTATGCTTAGTCATTTTCGCATTTTGTGCATTGCGGCTTGCAGTTTGTGGTCTGCGGTGTTTGGTTTGTTGCTTGTAGCTTGCAGCGGAGGGGGTGGCAGTGGCAATGCCACAGAGGGGGTTGTTAAACTGTTCTTGGGTAAACTCCAAGTTCCTATGTTTGACAGTATTTCTGTGGATATATCTGCTGTAGATATGGCAAGCATCCACATATCCAAAAAAACTTTGGAAGACAACCTGAAAATAGAAGGTATCCCGCAAGGAGAAACCAGAAAATTTAAGGTAAAAATATATGCGGATTCGGGAGTGCTTGTCCAAATAGGAGAAGCAGTTGCAGATATAAAATCCGATGAAAACATAACCATTCCAATAAAACTGGAGGCTCTCTTTGGTTTTTTAAGATTGGAAATCCCGTTTGGTTTTACCAATAACACAGGAGTTAGTTCGGGAAAATTGTTTTTGGAAAATATGGAATTTAATATGAAGTTTGAAAACGGAAAAGGAATATTCAATACTAATTCCCTTCCTTTGGATAAAGAATTAAATTTGCGGATTGAGCTTAAAGCCGTAGATGGAAAACTTCTATTCACTGGTTCAAAAAAACTAATATTATCTTCTATTTTGCAAACCGAAACAATACAGTTGCAATCCTCCCAAGGCACGGTAACTTTGGAATTGACAGGAGGTTCCGCAGGGTCTTTGCAAGTTTTGGCAGTACTCCCAGCAAAATCTCGCCCACCGAAAGATTATGGAGATGTATTTTTCACTGAGATTTATGCAAGCACCCCATCAGGTGACGATAATTCTCAATACATGGAACTTTACAACTCCACTTCCGACACTTTGAAATTGCTCGATAAGCATTGCAAAATAGTTAGAACCGATAACGGAACTAAGCACGAAATAACAGATTTAACCATACCACCTATGAGTTATGCCATTATAGGTCGTAGCAATGTTTTGAACAAAGACTATCCTTCTTCTTTTGCTCTTTTAAAAACCACTATGAGCCTCGGACTTTTTTGCGGAGATTCGGCAATAGATACTCTCACATATTCAAGCAAAGGAGATAACCCCTTCCCAATAAAAACTGGAGCCGCTATACAGCTTCCTTTGGAAAACTACGACATTCATGAGCTTGGTTCGTCTTGGTGTTCGGGGTTTAGCCCCAGAGAGGATGCCATTTGTCAATAAAAAAATAACACAGACAACCCACCCCCAAACGCACGAGGTTTGTATTTATGTTGTCTGAACCAGAATATTATGCCATCAATAAACGCTCACTGCCTACGGTTGCACTGCCTGCTTCGCTAGCAGCGGCGCTACCGCACTTAGTCCTGGACACAACGCACTGAATAAAGGCCCGCCTTATCGTCGTAGCCGCTGCCCCCAGTGGCGTATCCGTAGTACATGAATCGGCGGTAGGCGTTGGGAGCACCGTACTCCGTAGCAGTCCACCAGCCGCCGTAGTAGCCGACATTGTAGAAACTGCCACTAGAATTGCCGTAGCCGCCAGGCAAAGCCGAAAATCCATACGTGTCCTCGCCATTGCCATTGCTATTCCAACCACTAGTCACTTTCAATTTGGTTCCAGCAGTTGAAGCACCGCCAACTGCTGTCATCAAAGTATTCCAATCATCACTGCTAGGAATATGCCAACCACTAGGGCAAATGCCCTTGTGCTTTCCAGTTATTTGCCCAGAGCAAGAACTGCTGTTGCAGTCAGCTGGCAGAGCCATTGCCGTTGCCCAATTATACAACCTGCCGTAAGTCGTGCAGTTACTTTCGCTGTTGCCATAGCATACGCTGCCAGTTGCATTGTAGTTTAAATTACGTTTGAACCAAGTCTGTGCACCAATTACAACCGCCTGGTAAGTCTCGCCCTCGTAAAGTACATCAGGACCGTAAGTAACCCCAGATTGAGTTGGCATAGAGCTTGACGATGGAGGAGGAGCAGAACTACTGCTCGGCATTGAGCTTGAACTGGGCACAACTGGCGCAACAGAACTGCTGCTCGGCATTGAGCTTGAACTGCTAGGCACAGAGCTTGACGATGAAAGTGGCGGTGGTGGTGGCGGCTCAACATACGATGAACTGGAAGATTGGTCTCCTTGGTAATTGATACCATCTGGATCATCGGGGTTGTCGCGCTTGCCCACTTCGGTGCAAGACGTAAAAAGAAAAATAACTGAGAATAGAAAAAATCTCAAAACCATATATGCGCTCCTATCCCCGAAACCAAAAATATGCCGCCAATAGTATAAAGCGTATTCCTGCTGCTGCGGTTGCTTTCCACATCTTCCCAAGCATCTCCGTAATAGTTGCGTGATTGCCCACGAACATCATAAGAATTTCGTGCTGCCGCTATGTCTCTATCTTTTGTATATCCTGCGTAAATAATAGCCGCCCCAAGCACATCCAAGCCAAGGGCAACCCAAAAACTGGTCTTTATGGGCTTCTCAGGCTTAGGCACGGCATCTTCTGGAACTTGCTTGGGTGCAGGCTCCGGCTCTGGCACGTAAACAACGTCTGGCATTTTGCCTAACATCTGGGGCGCGTTTTCGTTTACTATGGCTTCCAAGCCATATACATCTTTAGCCCTGCCCGTGAAGGAACCTATTAAATTGCCCCTTGCGCTATGGTACAACTCCATGCTTATGGTCAAATTGCTGCCAAAACGACCCAGCCTCGCCTGCCCAATATAATCCGCGCTTATTTTCCTGCCTATCTCAGCTATGCACTGTGCCTCTTTGCACACTTTTCTGGCATTCTCCATTGAACCCATCATATCAATTATGCTTTGCGCAGTCATCACAAAGTATTTCTCTTTGGGCAGCATTTTCACAGCTATCTCGCGCAGCCTCGCATTCAAGTAATTCAAATCCGTAAAGTCCAGATGAGGCTCGCCGTCATCTTCAGTGTTCAATATCGCAACTCGCTCCTGCACCTGCCCATAAGCGGCGAGGGAAAGGAGCAGCAGAATGAAAAGCGGCAGAGAGGGAAAGATAGTACGCATATTTAGAAGCATAAATTAGAAAAAAATCCATGCCTTTATTCTGTAAATTCCAAAAATTCTGTGAAATAAATGCCGCAAGGCACACCCCGCGCCAAATCTTATGTCCCAAGTGGTTGTGGAGGAATTTTCTATATTATGTTTATGACTACTGCCACTATTGAAATAAAAAAAGATATTGCATTAGAACTTTTGCAATATTTGGAAAACATAGATATTCTTAGAGTGCTTGATAAAAACAATGTGGTAGAGAAGAAAAAAACTCTTGGCGATTTTTTTGGGGTCTTGCCAGAGGAAACTTGTGAAGCATTAAAAGAGCATACACAAAAAGCGAGAAATGAATGGAACAGAGTTTTTTAATAGATACAAATATAATAATTGACATATTTAAACCCTCAATACCAAGCTCGGTAAAGTCCAAACTAGCAGATATTCCTTTGGTGGTTTCTGCGGTAACATATATGGAAATTTTAGGGTGGCTAAATGCAACTGAACAGCAATTGAAACCTATTCAAGAATTTATGAACAATGCCAAGATTCTTTTAATAGATAAACCTATAATGGAAACTACGATAAAAATAAGGCAAATGAAAAAAATAGCTCTTGGCGATGCTATTATTACCGCAACTGCCTTAGTTCATAATTTAACTTTAATTACAAGAAATATTGATGATTTTAAGAATATTAAGGATTTAAAAATTTGGAATCCTTGGGAATAATAAAAATTCCGGTTCAGACAAATAAGTTTTTAACAGACATTTGGTAAAGATTTTATTTTTCAGTGAATTGCCATTCTCTATTGCCAAAGTTTATGTAAAAATATCCGTTCAGCATAGTTGATTTTTGTGGGTCTTGCAAAATTTGCAAGGCAGCCCGCAAATATTTGAGTTCCACAAATATGTGGTCGCGGCTCATGCAGTTCAAAAATGGACCTTCTGGATAAAGCGTGGGGCGTGGCTCGTCGTCTATCATTTTATTTAATCTTGCAACTTCTTCTCTTAATTTTATTTCGTGTTCTTCCAAAAGCCTTATTAAATTGTTCTTGTCTTCCAAGCCAAACAAAAAAGCATAACCCAAAGTTCTAGGGTCATCGTTGAATCCCGTTAAATGCTTTATAATCTCTCTATTCAAGGCTCCCTTGCCCTTATCTGTTATGCTATAAACTTTTGAAGGCGGATATTTTGCTTTTTGAACCATTTTGCCTTCTATGCAACTGTGATTTTCGAGGTAATTCAAACGACTATATACGGTGGAAGGGCTTATCATTGCCCATTTCTCCAATTCCCTTTCCCTTATTTTAGAAATAATATCGTACCCGCTTGAAGACTCCTCCAATATAAATCCTAGCAAAACCAAATCGTAACGATTCATAGGTTAGGTAATTTAGTAAATGCTACGGGAACTATAATGTCTTCTAGGCAAATTAAGAGTTCATTCAAGCTATTATTGCGGCTACGGACATTAAAATACAAATTTTCGTAGTCCAGAGCTTCTACCGTTCTTTCTATTTGGCATCTCCTCTTTCGGTAAGCGTATCCTGCCTTATGATAAATATTGTTCAGGGTTTCGGCTGGATGTGGCAAAACTTCTGTGCTATCTTTGCATACATCAATGCCAGCTACCGAATTTGCCACTTTAACGGTTAGCATTGGGCAAACTCTTTCGTAATGCTTGTTTTCTGCTATAAACCAAGCCTCTATTTCTTGAACCGCAAGCACTATTTTTATGGGAATGGAAGTTTGAGGAATGCCAAATCGCAGCATTTTTCGCAAAAGTTCAATATCAGTCGTAGGATACACATCGCGAATGCCAATGATGCCAGAAAAACCTTCTCTGCTGAGGTTTGTGAGTTGCTCAATAATATCTGATTTAACCGTGGAATTTTCGCCGCCGCCGTGACAATCGTAAATTCTGAAATAATATGCCGTTTCTTCTGCATTGTGCATAGTTTTTGAGCTTTTGATTATCGCCATTTTTCTGGAACCGATTTTTCCAGAAAACTGCAAAGATTCAATGGCTATTTTTCTTCTGTCAAAAATCCACTTTATCAGCTCCGTGGCAAAAATCTGCTCGGTTTGTCCTTCTACAAACATAGCGATTTTTTTCATTCATCAACACCGGAATTGATAAAATCCATAGCCAAAAAATCAAAATTATTCAAGCCCGTATATGCAAACTTTTCAAAAATCTCTTTGCTGTTGTGGTAATTATAAGTTTTGCATTCCCCACCTGTTCTCTGTATAACCTGCCAATGTTCCAAAGGTATATTGTTCATCACATATCTATCGTTTGTTGACATAATGAGCTGACATTTTCCATTTTCCGCAACTCTTGATAACAATTTTATAACGCTGCTTGAACGGTCAAAATCAAGTCCCTCACCTATATCGTCAATGAGTATGGTGGTAGGCAAATCTTTAAAGGTATTGTATGTTATTTGAATCACAAGAGAGAGTGCCCTAACCATTCCCTGAGACATTTGATTTTGCAATATATTTGCATTGCTGTTTTTTTCATTTACATAAAGCACTGAATTTAATCCAAGCGCGGTTGTGCCCAGTGCCGTAAGCTCATAACCTATTTCTTGCATTGAATTTATAATGCTTTCTTTAAAACCCTGCCCAAATTCACGCTCTCCATTGGTATATAAATTTATTGCCGAATTGGCATTCCTTGGATTTGCCTCCCTGCCGAGCTTTGAAAAAGCATACATCTTAAGCCCTTCTGCCCATTTTGCAAGTTTTTCCAAAAAGGGATGCTGAATAGAATCTCTTTTTGAAGTAGCGGCAAGCTGACTCGGTTGTATTTGAAAATTCATATTGGTATTGAATTGAGAAGAATAAATTTCTCCCTTGCCATCGCTTTCTCTCTTCAACTTCACTTCGTTATTTATCACCAATTCTTCATATTCCACCTTTTGCAGCGAAAGAACAAGCTTATACCTATATATATCGCTATCATCAGAAAACTCAACATCATAATTGCCAGAACTGAGCAACTGCGGCATAGTTCCGGCTAGCATATTCCCAAGCCAAGCTATTCTTATGATTGTATTTGTTTTCCCAGTTGCATTTTTGCCAACAATAAGATTTATGTTATCTAAAATCAAACCACCAAGCGACCAAGCATTAGGTTCGTTTGCGTGTTCAAAATAATTCAGTTTTCTCAAATGCATACTACCCTCTCACCTGCCCATTGCCTTTTAACAACCATTTGTAGCTGCAAAGGCTTTCCACACCCATAGGACCTCTCGCATGCAATTTATCGGTAGAAATCCCAACTTCTGCGCCCAGCCCATACTCGCCTCCATCCGCAAAACGAGTGCTCGCATTCAGCATAACGCTGGAACTATCAACATTATTTGCAAAATATTCCAATGCCTCACTCTCTTCTGCAACTATTGCATCTGTGTGGTGGCTGCCGTATTTTTCTATATGCTCGCAAGCCTCCTTAACTCCCTCCACATAGCCAACCGAAATTTGCAAATCCAAATATTCTATTCCAAACTTATCGTAATGAAATTTTACACTCGCTTCTTTTAAAGGAGCCAAAATTCTCTCTACGGCATCACTAGGTAATTCTTTGTGGAAAAGCACGGTTTCTGCGGCATTGCATACGCTTGGGCGTTGTACTTTTGCATTATATAAAATACTAGCGGCTTTTTCCAAATCTGCGCTTTTGTCTATATAAACGTGGCAAATTCCATTGAAATGCTTTATAACAGGAATTTTTGACTGTTCACTCACAGCCCTTATTAAACCCTCTCCGCCTCTGGGTATAACCAAATCTAAATATTTATTCTGCTTTAGCAATTCACCGAGCAATTCGCGATCTGGGTTATCTATGTATTGAACTGCGTTTTTTGAAATGCCTTCTGAGGCAATGGCTTCGCAAAATAATTTTGCCAAAAAAGAGCTTGAATGCACAGATTCCTTGCCACCACGCAAAATAACCGCATTGCCAGCTTTAAAGCAGAGAGCTGCACCGTCCACCGTAACATTGGGGCGGCTTTCGTAAATAAAGAAAATTGCCCCCAGCGGAACGCTAATGCGGCTAATGTCTATGCCGTTTTTTAGAGTTCTATGTTCCAAAACTTTGCCAAGAGGGTCTGCAAAAGAGGCAATTTCTTCCACGCCACGTGCCATATCTTCTATGCGTTTGGGATTAAGGGCAAGGCGATCTATCATATAACTGGTTAAACCACCATCTTTTGCCGCCTCAACATCTTTTTTATTTTCTTCTATAATCCCTGCCTCATTAGCACGAATGGAAACCGCCACTTTTTGCAAAGCCCTATTGCGAAGCTCAAAGCTCAAAGTTCTAAGTTCAAGCGAAGCATTTTTTGCTACCTCAGCAATACTTGCGGCAATATCAGCGTTTCCCATTTTCAAAATTTCCTAAATTTAGGCAGATGCAAGGCAATATAGAAAAAATTATAAAGAAAACCCTTAAAAAATCTTCGGCGTTTAGAGCGTGGAGAATATTGTTCCTATGCGCCTGCATTATTGCGTTTGTGCTTTTCCTGAGATTTTTTGTTTTTTCGGTTTGGAAATTTGAAGGAAAGCGCGTTTTTGTGTGCGAGTTTGAATTTTGCAAGGAAAAAGCCAGAAAGGGAAATTTGTTGCTGGTTAAGATAAGCAATGGAAATTCAATTATATTAAGGCAAATAGGAAAAAGTGGAGATAAAATAAAAATCTCCACTCCTTTTGATACGCTCTCTTTTAGCATTCCCAAAAAAGGCGATACCATAATTTTTGAAGATTTAAATCCTATGCTCTGGGATGCTGCTTATTCTCTGCACAGGGAACAATTCCCCGATAAAAAAATCAAAACGAATATTTCCCTAAGCAGCAAGGAAAAGGAAATCCCTTTTTCTTATGTTGGCAGGGCAAGCATTTCCGGCCGCCCCGCCTCCGAGAAAGAAGTGCCTTTTTTACCATGGCAAGAGCTGAGACTTTTGGAACTCCAACTGCAAAAAATTTTTCCGGCAATAGATAGCATTCATTTTAAAAGAAAAGTATTTTTAGATTCTTTGGAAATAACCGATTTCACCGTTGAAGAAGAACTTTTTTATCTATCTTGCGAAAAACCAAGGCAACACAAGCTATGCTACGACAGCCGCGAAAAGGGATTTTTCAGGAGAAGCGAGATTAAGGGGCGAGCTGTTAGGTAAATTCCTTTTGTCTGAACCTTGATGATCCCGATTTATCTATATTATTCTAAAAGAGGATTTTATGTTAACAGTGCAAGGTATTTATGAAAAAGGAACGGTTAAAATAAAAGAGTCTGTTCCAAATTTTGAGAGATGCGAAGTATTCGTAACATTTTTGCCTATCGAACACGAGATTAAGCGAAATTCTGTTAAGGAAAAAAATGAAGCTATAGAAAATCTATTGGGTATTTGTGAAGGAAATACATTAACCCTAGATGACGTAAAGCGAGAAAGGTTATCAAGACAATGAAAATTTTATTAGATACAAACATAATGATGGACGTTATAGAAAAACGAGAGCCGTCTTACAAGGATGCTGTTGCCTTGCTTAAATATGTTGCAGATACAGATGTAATATGCTATTTCAGTGCAAGTTCTGCTAAAGATATTTTTTATTTGGTTAAACGTCATACTGGCAGTTTGGAAGAGGCAAAAAAAGCAATTATTCAAATTTCAAAATTTGCGATTTTTTGCGATACAACTAGACACGATATTCAAAATGCTTTATTATCCTCTGTGTCGGATTTTGAAGATGCAGTTCTTGTTTCTAGTGCAGAAAGAGAAAATATGGATTTTGTTATAACAAGAAATAAAAAAGATTTTGTTAATTCAGTCGTGAAAGCTATAACCCCAATAGAATTTTTGGAATCTCTATACAATTATCCTATTGCCTAACAACAACACCGCCCGCCTTCCGGCTAGCGATGGGCTTCGCCCTAGTCCTGGACACAACGCACAGAGTATAGGAGCGGCTTACCGATGGCGTAGCTGTCCACATTGTCGAGGCTGTAGTACATAACCCGATAGTAGGTGCCTAAAGCACTATACTCCGTAGCCGTCCACCAGTAGCCGTAGTCGCCGACATCGTAGAAATCGCCATTAGAACTGCCGTAGCCGCCCGGCAGGGCGGAAAAACCATACTTATCCTCGCCATCCCAATCGCCAGTTTTCAAATACTTGCCTGCGGTTGAAGCTCCTCCAACTGCCGTCATCAAAGTATTCCAATCATTATTGCTAGGTATATGCCAACCACTAGGGCAAATGCCCTTGTGCTTTGGGTTTATTTGAGAAGCACAAGAACTGGAATTGCAGGCAGCATCCAAAGCCATTGCTGTTGCCCAATTGTACAGCCTACCGTAGGTAGCACAAGTCGTAGTATTTGCATCGCTTAGACTGCTGCCATTGCCACACTTGCTACCTGCAACAGCATAATTCAAATTACGCTTGAACCAAGTCTGTGTGCCAATTACAACCGTCTGGTAAGTCTCGCCCTCGTAAGGTACAGGAGTACCTAAAATAACTCCAGATTCAGTTGGCACAGAGCTTGAACTGGGTACAGCTGGCGTAACAGAACTACTGCTCGGCTTTGAACTAGACGATGAAGGTGGCGGTGCAACAGAGCTACTGCTCGGCACAGAGCTTGAACTGGGCACAACTGGCACAGCAGAGCTACTGCTCGGCATTGAGCTTGACGATGAAGATGAAGGTGGCGGCGCAGTAGAGCTACTGCTCGGCACAGAGCTTGACGAAGACGATGGAGGTGGTGCAACATACGAGGAACTCGAAGATTGGTCTCCTTGGTAATTGATGCCGTCTGGGTCATCGGGGTTGTCGCGCTTGCCCACTTCGGTGCAAGACGTAAAAAGAAAAATAACTGAGAATAGAAAAAATCTCAAAACCATATATGCACCCCTACTCCATATTAAACAACTCATTGAATTTCGCATTCACTACATTGCGCATATATGAATTAAAAACAATTTTACCTTGCTTGCTCGTGTTAATTAGGTCTAATTTTTTCCAGGTCTTAGCCCTTAGTTCAAGTGTATTGTGCAACTTGCTATGAAAATGATTACCCCAAGAATTAATGTTATCAAACAAAACTAGGTAAAAAGAATTCGCTGTTATGATATTTATCGTAATCAAGAAATCCTCTATGCTTTTGGCAAAGTTAACGATTGGCTCGTCTTTCTTATCGTTCTTTTTTATATATTTCAGCAACTCTATAGCCAAGTAATCTTGCTCCCATCTGCTCAGTTTCGCCAGCTTCGGAATGTATGTAGAAGAATCGTTCAAGAAATCCATTATACTGAACGAAGGCTTGGTATTCTCTAAGCTGGCGTTAGGAGCTGGCAAGTAATTTTTAACAACCTCAATTAGAAATTTTGGTATTTGAATAGAATGAGTTTTGTATTTTAAATTCACAATCTTATCGTTTTCTATACCGAAAGTGTCAGCTGTTTTAACGGTAGTATGCTCATACAAGCCTACAACTTTTATACTGCCTCCCGATGTAATAATAATACTATTGGATACTTCATTTTCGACTATCACGAAAACTCCATAGCCTTCATTTTTCAGGAATTCTATAACCTCATCTGTTGTGTCCATTTTAACCTCCTATAGTTTTCACGCATCGAACAGAAAGTCCAAATTCGCTCTTGGAACCTACATCCGAGAGCATAACATCATAACAAATATAACCCATTTCAGAGCAATATTGGTTGATTAATACATATTTCGCAGCAACATCCAAATGCTCCTGCTCCGTGGCAGTCCACCAAGCTGCCTGCAAATCTATTCCGGTAAAACGAGAGGATTTGCGGAGACCGCCCGGCATTGCATAAAAGCCAAAATCGTCTGTTCCGCCTCCCCTGCTCCAACTGTGCTTTGATTTAATAGCTCTGGCATTGTCTTTGCCTCCGGCAAAATCTATGAGTTTTTGCCACTCCTCTTGGCTTGGCAAATGCCAGCCTGCGGGGCAGGCATTCTTTGCGGAGTTCCAGTCGTAAAGTCTGCCGTATTTTTCGCAGTTCTCTTTAAGGTCATCAAAGCACCAGGAATTGCCTATTTTATAATTTATATTTTCTGACATCCAAGTTTGCTTGTCTATTTTTACATATTTATAGATTTTGCCATTTCTGGAATCAACATAAAAATCTTTTGTAAAATAACCATCTTCCATATATTTGTATGTCTGTGCGTAACTAGGATTATATTCAACGGCTTTTTTATAATTTTTTGCCGCCTCACTGTAATTTTTTTTGTTTCTGAAAATATCGCCCATATTTTTATACGCCTGAGCAAAATCAGGTTTTAATTGTACTGCCTGGGCATAATATTTTATTGCCGCATCTTGCTGCTTGTTTATTTCGGCAACATAGCCTTTTAAGAAAAATTCATTCGCAGTTTTTGGGGTTGTTATTGCTTCGGTTAGCATTTTATATTTTGCCGTTAAGTATTCGGAAAGCTCCTCAACCGGAGTTTGCTTGGCTTCTGGCAACATATAGCCCATTTCTATGGCTTTCATTTTGTATTCTGTACCATTAGCTTTATTTCCCTTTTTTATTAAAGCCTCGCCCATATAGAGATATGATTCTTGCATAGTAGAATCCAAATCAATGGCTTTTTTTGTGTATTCTATTGCTTTATCGTATTCATGTTTGAAAAAATACACTTCACCTATATTGTTGTAGGCATAAGGCAAATTTTTAGCGGAGTTTAAACTGATGGCTTTGTTCAAATATTCTATTGCTTTATCGTAATCCTTTTTGTGAAAATAAATGCCGCTAATAAGGTCATATATTTCGGCTTTGTCTTCGGGTTGATATTTAATGGCTTTTTCCCAATACTCCAATGCCTTATCGTAATTTTGCTTTTTGTAATAGGCACTGCCTATGCTGATGTATGCGTCTATTTTGGGGTCTAATTTAATAGCCGTTTCATAAAATTCAATTGCCTTGGCGTAATTGCGTTTTATGCTGTAAATGCTTCCCATAGTTCTGTATGCCTTTACGTGTTTAGGATTCAAGTCAACAACTTTTTTCAAATATTCCATAGATTTATCGTAATCTTGTTTTCTTATGTATGCAATCCCTATATTGAAATATATATTTGCATCACCTTCTTCAATTTTCAAATCAATGGCTTTTTTATAATATTCTATTGCCTTATCAAAATCCAGTTTATAAAAATAAGCTGTTCCAATGCCGTGAAGCGCGGCATATTCCGCTTTGGGGCTGGGGTTCAACTGAATGGCTTTTTCATAGTATTCTATGGCTTTGGCATAATCCTCTTCGTCTCTGCTAATGGTTCCCAAATAGGAATATGCATCGGCAAAATCGGTTTTTTGCTCAATGGCGTGTTTAAAATATTCCACCGCCTTTTCAGCATTCTTTATTCTATCATAATAAATATCCCCAATATCGTAATATGCCTCTGCTTTATCTGGCGAATATTCAATTACTTTTTTGAAATATTCATCTGCGGTTTTGTAATCGTATTTAAAATAATAAAGAAATGCCAAAGTAATACTGGCTTCAACATTGTTTGGATAACTGGGCTTTAAATCTAAATATTTTTTAAAGCAATCCATTGCCTTGTCCAAATCTTTTTTGCCAACATATATCGCTCCTAGGTAGTAATAGGCTCTTGCATAATTGGCTTTTAACTCAATGGTTTTGTTGTAATATTTTATTGCCTCGTCTTTATCTTCGTCTATCTCTGCAATGTAGGCTTTCAAAAAAAAGTCATCTGCTGTTTTTGGATTCTCCATTCTTTTCGTTATTTCCCTGATTTTTGTTTTTAAGCTACCAGAAACATCTTGGGCAGAAATTTGCTTTGTCACAGCCAGCACTTCTATGTAATCATTTGCCTCTATTTGGTTTTTGTTTATTTCTGCGCCTTGTTTAGCATTATGGCAGCCAAACGCAAGGCATAGCGATAAAATTACTGCAAGTTTTCTATATTTAGTCATAAAATTCTCCAAATAACAAGATGTCGTTAAAAGATATAAAAAAAATAATAGCCATTGCAAGCGGCAAAGGCGGTGTTGGAAAATCCACCGTTGCCGCCAATCTTGCTATGGCAACTGCCCTAGAAGGAAAATCTGTTGGCATTTTGGACGCCGATTTATATGGACCGAGCATGGGGCTGATGTTTGGCTTGAACAGCGATGTTGTGCCCTCATTCTCGCACGGAGTTAAGGTTGCCTCTCTTGCCCAATTATTTCCCGCAGAAAAGGCAAATGCCTGGAGAGGTCCTAGGGCGGCAGCCTTGATTAACAATTTGCTGAATTTTGTGGATTGGGGAAATTTGGATATATTATTCATAGATATGCCCCCAGGCACAGGAGATGTTCAGCTTTCCATTATTCAGGGCTGCAAATTGAATGGTGCCATTATGGTAAGCACGCCGCAAGCAGTGGCTCTTGCAGATTGCATAAAAGGCATTGACCTTTTTAAGGAATTGAATGTTCCTATTCTGGGTTTAATTGAAAATATGAGCAGTTTTATTTGCGATAAATGCGAAAAAGAGCATTTTATTTTTGGCAAGGATGGAGCAAAAAACTTAGCAGAAAAAATGGAAGTTCCTTTTTTGGGGCAAATTCCCATTGAAGCATCGCTTATGGAAGGCGGAGAAAATGGTTTGCCCGCAGTGCTTGCGAACCCAAATTGCACGGGAGCGCGTGTGTTTGGAGAAATAGCGGCGAGGTTGTTGGAGTGTTCGCAGTAACAGGCAAAAAAGCCAAAGCAATAGTGTACGCAAGCGATGTTGAAGAAGCCTGCATAAACCAGATTAAAGAAGTTCTGGACAATGAATTTTTGGCTGAGGAAAAAATAAGAATAATGCCAGACTGCCACGCCGGAAACAACATTTGCATAGGATTCACCTCAACAATGAACAGCCAGTGGGCAGTTCCAAATTACATAGGAGTGGACATAGGATGCGGAGTTGCCTCATATCCAATTGATAAAACAGAAGTTGATTTTAGAAAATTTGATGTGCAGGTTAGGAGAAGCATACCTTCTGGATATGAAATTCACAAACATTTTGACGAGGATAGATGCAAAGACGTTTATTCAAAAGTGGCGAAAAATTCATTTCATCTATTTGTTGAAGAATTGAACGAATTGGTTAAAAAACTGGGGCTAAATTTTCGTTCTAAGAATTATGTAGCCCAATCTATGGGAACTTTGGGTGGTGGCAACCATTTCATAGCTATAAACGAAAATTCATCTGGAAGCAAATTCATAACCGTGCATACCGGCAGCAGAAATTTTGGGCTGAAGATAGCAAACCATTTTCAGAAAAAGGTTGGCGAAAAAGGCTATTTATCTGGTGAGTTATACGATGACTACATATACGCTATGGAATTAGCCCAGAGATACGCAGAATTTAACCGCGCTAAAATTCTATGGGAACTTGTTAGACATTTCAATTTGAATTTTGAAAAAAGCAATCTCATTGAATCGGTACATAACTACATTGACATAGATAGCGAGATAATAAGGAAAGGTGCAATTTCTGCCCAGAAAGATGAAATTTGTCTAATTCCCATAAATATGGCAGACGGTGTGCTTCTATGCAAAGGAAAGGGCAATCCCGAATGGAACTATTCTGCCCCGCACGGAGCAGGGAGAGTGCTTTCAAGGACAATGTCCAAAAAGAATTTCTCAATGGAAGAATACAAAGAGAGAATGAGCAACGTGTGGAGTTCTTGCGTGAACGAAGCCACACTTGACGAATCGCCTATGGCTTACAAGAAAATGGAATATCTGATGAATTTCATAGGCGACACCGTTGAAGTGCTCGACCATTGGAAAGAGGTTTACAATTTCAAGGCGGCGGAGTGAACAATCCTTCTCACACTGGTTCGCCGCTTGATTTCTTCCACAACTCCTTGCATTCATCCGAGCAAAAATTGTGCAGCTTGGGATAGCTTTCATTTGCGTTCTGAACGGCAACCGTCATAATGCTCGCTTTAACCTTGCATTGGTCGCATAGCGTTTTTCCGAATACTTTTTTCATATACAATCATTCTCCTTTGAAAGTACTCGGAATAGCGAGATTCGAACTCACGACCTTCTGCTCCCGAAGCAGACGCTCTACCAGGCTGAGCTATATTCCGAAATTTCGTGTTAATATAGAAAATTGTTTTACTATCTTCCATCAATATGCAAGAAATAATAGATGTTTGCGACTCCAACGGAAACTACACTGGGCAAAAGTTACCTCGGAGCGAAATTCATAAAAATAAATTGTGGCACAGAACTGTGCACGTGCAAATTTTTGATTTTGACAAACGCACCCTTTTCCAGCTAAGGTCTATGGATAAGGAATCATTTCCCAATAAACTAGACGTAAGCGCAGCTGGACATATAAGCTCTGGCGAGAAAATCATAACCGCAGCGCTCAGGGAATTAGAAGAAGAGCTTGGTTTGCAGCTTGAAGAAAACAGGCTTGAATATATAAACGATTCTGCCAGCGAGCATGTTATGCCAAATGGCGATGTTGATAGGGAAATACAGAGCTTTTTTATAGCGAAAATCACCGAAAACGAAAAACTTATGCTTAAAATTCAGAAAAGCGAAGTACAAAAAATCTTATGGTTCACAGGACCGGAATTGGAACAGGCTTTGCGTGAAAATGCGGATAATTTTGCCCCTAATGAAAAGGAATATGTTTTTATTTTAAATTTACTATATTAATGTAAAACTAGGAGATAACATTATGACAGAAAATAGGCGAATAGGAATTGGTGAATTTGTGCGTAATTCTATTAATCTTCCTGACGCTGGATTTGAAAAGGCAATGCGTGTGGACAACAAAGATGATGATATAAATGAGATAGAAATAATTCTTTTGACAAAGGATGCAATAGAGATTTATGAAAGAAGTTAAATTTGATGAAATTTGGAACAATGTTATAAAGCCTATACTAGAATATAAACTTTCAGAAGATGGCCATCCGTTTTATTTAATGGATGGTTCGAGCAATAAATCCGAAATACGCCGCAATATGGAATCTTGGTATAACTCTTCCAAAGACAGAATCAAAGTGGAGTTTATGCGGCAACCCAACAAGCTGTTTGACCGACACAAGGTTTGCGCATGTATATTCAAAGCCATTGTTGAAGTGAAAATCCTTAAAATTAAGAAAGGTTCTCCAGAAAAGGAAAGGCTTGTCAATACTGAAATAGCATTCCTAGTTGCTTGCGTAGTTCTTGCTTCCTTTATGCTGCACGATGCCAAGAAAGTTACGTCAGATCTTGAAGATTTTTTGAATCATCGTAAATTGCCATGCTTTCCAAAAATTAGGATCAACGATTCAAACGATTCTTATGTAGTTCAGACTATAAAGGCTTTGTGCTACGACCAAAAGCAAGGGAATTTAAGCCTTCTAGCTCTTGCAAATATATTTTGCTTGCTGGAAATGCACACGAAAGAGGCTTACTCAAAAGACCTTACCCACATCCACCAACAAGTGCGGAAAATAACCGCACACCATCAACAAATCCTCAAATCTACCCAAAGACTTTCTTCTCAAACTCACCCATGAAAGCAACCAAAGCCTCAACGCCTTCAATCGGCATAGCATTATAAATGCTCGCCCTAAAGCCGCCAACTGAACGGTGACCTTTCAACTGCTCTAAACCTTTTTCTACAGCGGTTTTCAAAAAGTCTTTTTCCAGAGATTCTTTTTTATCTGCGGCAACAGCATCTTCCCTGAACACAAAGGGAATATTCATTGTTGAGCGGTCTTCTTTTGCAGCCGTGCCTTTGAATAGTTTTGAGTTATCCAGAGCATCGTAAAGCAGATTGGATTTTTTGGCATTTATTTTTTCCATCTCGGCAACACCACCGAGATTTTTCAACCAGTGCAAAACTCTGTTCATAACATAAATGGAAAATACTGGCGGGGTGTTGAACATACTTTTTTCTGGAATATGAGTGCGGTAATCCAGCATTGTTGGAATATCACGTTCCACCTTGCCCAAAATATCACTCCTGACTATAACGGTTGCCACGCCCGCAGGTCCCATATTTTTTTGCGCACCTGCATATATAAGCCCAAATTTGGAAACATCTATTGGGCGGCTCAAAATATCGGAACTCATATCGCTAACCAAATAAGTGTTCGCTTTTGGAAATTCCTTCCATTGAGTTCCGTAAATGGTATTGTTGCTAGTTACGTGCAAATAAGTTGCACCGGGCGTTTGCTCAAAGGTTTTTGGAATGTGGTTATATATGGAATCTTTGGAAGAACAAACCACATTTACCTTGCCAAATTTTTTTGCCTCTTTTAGAGCCTTGCTCGCCCAAAGACCTGTGTCTGTGTAATCCGCAACGGAATCTGTACCGAGCAAATTTATTGGAACCATGCAAAATTGAAACGATGCTCCGCCGCCCAAAAATAAAATCTCATAACCTTCCGGTATTGAGAGCAATTCTTTTAAAAGAGATTCCGTTTCTGCAACCATTCCCTCTATGGGCTTGGTACGGTGGCTCATTTCAAGAATACCGATTCCGGTACCTGCAAAATCTGTAATTGCCGCTTTTGCTTCTTCTGTTGCTTGTTTAGGAAGAATGCTAGGACCTGCGCTAAAGTTAAACACTGTTTTCATATAGGTAAAGTAGTTAATTTCCACGTTTTCAATGATAATTTCCTCTTTTGGTTTGTCTCTGCCATCGGTTTTTGTCTCTGCAATGGAATCCAATGTCCCAAAACCCTCGTAAAGCTGCCCAAAAACGGTGTAGCCTTCGTGAGAATGCCCACCTGGAGGATGGTCTAAAAAGTGCGCGCCGTTTTCTGCGTGAACAATGAAGAACTGGCTGCCTATGGAATTGGGCGCACTGGTTTTTGCCCAAGAAAGAGCGCCCCTAATATGCCTCAAGCGAGGGTCGTAAACATCGCCTATGCTCTCCCCTTTTCCAGATGCGGCGTGACCTCCGGTGCCGTTTTTATTTGTGAAATCGCCACCTTGAATCATAAAATTTTTTATAACCCTGTGAAAAGGGACATTGTTGTATTTACCCTGCTTGGCAAGCTCAATAAAATTCTCTGCTGCTACCCCTACAAGCTCTGGAAACAAGCGAAGTTTCATTTGCCCCTTGTTTGTGGTAATAATAGCTATGGTTTCGCCGCTTTGCGGCTCATCGGTTTGATGGAAATCAGTCATGGGGAGAATTTAGAAAAAATATATAAAGATTGAATTTTATTATATTTATACTATATGCTTATAAATACAAAAAAGTGTCTGAAACTATCTCTTTTGAGTGTAGCAACAGCTATTCTCCAACAGATAGTATTTGCACAGACTGTAGCACTGCCGAGGATTGACATTAACACGGAAGGCAACAAACCCATTACAAGCAAAGTGGATTGGACCACTATGACGTTTTCTTTAACTGACCCCAGCAACCCGCAAAATAACATCTCTGCTCTCGACAGCCAACAGATTAGAGGGCGAGGAAATTCCTCTTGGAATGCTTCTTGGAATATCATCACTCCTGCCCTGCCAGATGGAACTAGATATCGTAACCCGTATCGCATCAGATTCAAGAAATCTCAGCAGCAGTCGCCTTTTGGGCTTCCCGCCGCGAGAAATTGGGTATTGATGAACGCCGACCCAGATAAAAACTCTATCGGGCTTGAACTCGGTAAACGATTGGAATTGCAATATACATGCTCATATAATCCTGTAGAGGTTTACATAAACAATGGTAATTCTGGCAAGTATATTTTTACTGAACACAGGCAGGCGGACCCGGCATATATAGGTGCCCCTGGAAGACCAAAGGTTCATTTGACTGAAGGTTGGTTTATTGAAATGGATCGCTATTATCCAGAAGACGAGCCTATAAAATTTCATACAGAAAGCTACTATTTACCGGTGATTGTCAAAAGCCCTGAGTTTGAAAACGCAGACTCTCTTGACCCCCGCTATGATTTTGTAAAAAATGATTTGAACAGAATCGCAGATTTAATGAGTTCCTATGATTTTCCAGAAAACGGCTACCGTGATTTGGTTGATGCTGAAACATTCATTAAATATTTTTTGGTGCAAACGATTATACAAAATATTGACATTTTCCGTAAAGGCACAGAAACTGGAAATCATATCGGAAGTGCTTTTTTCTATAAAGACAAGGGCGGTAAAATAGGCGCAGGTCCGCTGTGGGATCTCAATTGGAGTTTTCTTTCCGGTGTGCAGGGCGGGGCTACCATGGGACCGAATCAGTTCCCGTATATGGTTCATCCGTGGCTCGCTCGCTTCTTTGACGACCCTGAGTTTCTTGTTAGATACATAGAGATTTGGAATGAGAAGATGACGCAGATAGAGTCAATGCGGAGCTTTATAGATGAAATCGTAAGGAAGTTCAAAACTGGCACTGAATTAACATCATCCCTTAATAGTATGACGAGTTTCTATGACGGAAGATTAACTTACTTAAAGACAGAATATAATAAAGTAAATGCCCGCCCACGTATCAAGAACTTCAGGGCAAGGGGCTACAATTATTCGCAAGTGTCTCCGAGTGCTGTCACGCTGGTTTCTTATGGCGAGATGAGCAATCTGTCGGCAAGCCTTCAAAAAGGCGCATCTTCGGATTTTGAAATCACGTCAAATCCAAATCAAACATCAACAGGCAAAGGTGGATATCTTGCGGCAGTAGGCGTAAAACCAAAAAGCGGACTTGCCATATCTCCACTCCGCGACTCTACTATTAATGTTAGAACCAACCGCGACACCACTATCAAGATCCAGCAGATTCCATACTTATCCCCATCCCGCGACTCAATTATTATTGTTAAAACCAAACACGACACTACTATCAGGATTCAGATTCCTACTCCATACCGCGACACGCTTGTTCTCAGCGGCACAAAACAAGGCTCTGCGTTCACGCTTAAAATTCCGTTGAATTTTGTTGTTGCGGCAACAGAACCGCCAGAACCGCCAGTATCGCTTTTGCCACAAATTGCAGCAACAAATGCTACAGCTACAATTCAGATATATAACGTTGGAGGTAAAAAAGTGACAAGTTACATCTCTACAAGTAGCGTTAATAATATTGTATCGCTAAATCATTTGCCACCTGGGATATATATTGTAAAAATATCGCGTGGCAATGAACATAAAATAATGCGCATTGCGGTGAGGTAGCTTATACTATACGAAATTTTTTAAAAACCCCTCCAACTCCTCCGGCAAAGCCGCCTCCACCCTTACCCTCTCCCCCTTCCAACTAAACTCCAAAAGCGCAGCGTGCAAAAAAAGCCTAGAAAGCCCAAATTCTTTTTTCATTTTCCTATTAAAAGCAAAATCCCCATATCTGGAATCCCCCAAAAGCGGATGCCCCTTTTGTGCAAAGCTGATTCTTATTTGATGTTTATGTCCCGTTTCCAAACCCACACGCACCAATTCGCATTCCTCAAATTTTTTTTCCACAATCCAATTAGTTTCAGAAATTCTATCATCGTCTGGGAGTTGCATACTTATCTTCCCTTTTTTTTGCGGCAGATGCCCTTTCACCAAAGCTAAATATTCCTTCTTTATTTTTCTCTCTCTTATAATGTTCCCAAACTCACGCGCAGCCTGCCCAGAAAGAGCCGCTATTAGCAAACCCGATGTCTCCTTATCCAAGCGATGCACCAAAGCTGGTTTGAAATCAATGCCCTGTTCCTGTGCCCAAATTTCAAGCATTCCAACCAAACATTCCTCTTCTTTAACACCGCTGCCAGATTGACTGGCAAGACCGCAGGGTTTATTGAGAATTGCAAAATCTGAATTTTGAAAGACAAAACACAGCTTTTCTTTTGCATAAGTTTTTACCTGCTCAAAAGTCACTTTTTTCTGAACTTGCGGCAAATTTTCATAAATTTGCACAGCATCATTTTCGCACAGCATTTGAGCAGCTTTTCCCACTACCCCAGTCACCCTAACCTTTTTTTTGCGTATAACAGAAAACAGCAAACCGAGCGGCGCAACCGGAAAAGCCTTGCGCAAAAAGCGGTCTAGCCTTTGCCCCGCATTATGTTTGTTGATTGTTATGGATAGCACTTTTGGAAAGTAGAAAATTTTTCTATATTCTTATATAATGGAACTATCCAAAAAAAAGGTTTACATAGAAACCACAATACCAAGCCTTATCACTGCGAGACCAAGCAGAGATATTGGTGAATTGTATCGCCAACAGGTTGCAAAGGATTTTTGGGAATATGAAAGACATAAATACGATTTATATACGAGTTTGTATGTTTGGGAAGAATGTGCGAAAGGAGACAAAGAGGCGGCAGAGAAAAGGCTGAATTTGATTAAAGATATTCCGCAAATTCCCAAATCGAAAGAAACAGACGAACTGGCAGAAGAATATTTTACGTATCTGCAAATTCCGCCAAAAGCGAAAACAGACAGCTCACATTTAGCAATATGCGTAATTAATAAAATTGATTTTCTTTTAAGTTGGAATCTCACTCATTTAGGAGACGTAGCTTTTAATAAAGTGGTAGAATATAATATAACACGTAATTTATGGGTTCCTGGTTTATTAGACCCAGACACATTTATGAGAAAAATGAAACGGGAGGAAGAAAATGGATAATCGCTATAACGATACCATAGAAGAAGTTTACCGTATTCGCCAAGAGATTTTGGAGGAATATGGTGGAATGAAAGGGTGGAATAAGCATCTTGATGAAATTCGCCCAAAGGTTGAGGCGATGGGCTTTAGGTTTTTAACCGAAGAAGAATGCAATGAGCTTAGAAATAGGCATTAGCGTTTATTCGCGCGTTAAAAAATCCAATATATGAATATGCCTTATTCCTTGGTAATCATTTCCAGCCAATTCATCCATAGTCACAACTATTTTAGGAAAATTGTCTTTTATTAAAAGCAAATTACCAAATTCCCTATTTATAGTTTCTTGTGAAGACAATTTATAGGCAACTTGCACATAAATTCTTTTGCCGTTTTTTTCTGCGATAAAATCAATTTCCTGTGAGTTTAAAACTCCTGTGGAAATTTTATAGTTTTGCCTTGCTAAATGCATATACACCGAATTTTCAAGGATTTTTTGAATATCGTTTATTCTAAAACCGCCAGCTACGGTATTTCTTAATCCCAGATCTTCAAAATATATTTTTCCACCGGAAGAAAACAATTTTTTCCCTTTTAAATCGTGCCTTTCAATTTGGTTCACAAGCAAGGCATTTTTTAAATAATCCGCATAATCCAATATGCTTTTTGGTGAAACAAGCAAATTTATAGACTTCAAATACTTGCTTATGCTTAAAGAAGAGAATATTGAGCCAGTGTTGTCGGCAATATAGCGAGATAGTGATTTTAGCAAATGCAGGTTTCTAATATCGTGGCGTTCCGCTATATCCCTCAACAAAATTGTGCTGTAAAGGCTTTGCAAATATTCATTGACCATCAATTCTTCAAGTGGCAAATTTCGCAAAAAAGGCATTCCGCCAAAACGAAAATATTTTAGCAGAGTGTCGTTGTTTTTTGGTAAGTTGTGGAATAAACAAAATTCGTCAAGAGAAAGAGGATGAATTTTAAACTCCACATATCTGCCGCTTAAATAGCTCGCTAACTCTCCAGACATTAAATTGGAATTGCTGCCTGTGCAATAAATATCGCATTCATTCTTTGCTAAATAATTTCTCAAAGCTAGTTCAAATTTTTTTATGTCTTGAATTTCATCCACAAACAAATAATTTTTGGCTTTTTTGGACAACTTTGCATTAATCTCTTTTTGCAGTGCTTTGTAGTCTGTTATGTGCTGAAATTCCTCTTCTTCCGTATTTATATATATTATGTTCGCCTGTTTGTTGGATTTTTTGATGTGTTGCATCACTTGAAGCATAAATTTGCTTTTGCCAACACGCCTTTGCCCCGTTATAACCTTTATAACAGGCTTCTCTATCCACGCCACGAATTGCCGCAAATAGCTCTCTCTATTCAAAAACTGCTCTCTCATATTATTTTCCTATGCGAAAATATTTCATTAAATATACAAAATTATTTTCCTATGGGAAAATTTTTTAGAAATGGAGATAAGAACCAAAGCCTATAATAGTAGCTCAAATTTACAAATTTTTCTATATTCTTATACAATGGAACTATCCAAAAAAGGTTTACATAGAAACCACAATACCAAGCCTTATCACGGCTGGACCTAGTAGGGAAAAAGAGGAGGCTGAAAATGGATAATCGCTACAACGATACCATAGAGGAAGTTTACCGTATTCGTCAAGAAATTTTGGAGGAATATGGTGGAATAAAAGGGTGGAATAAGCATCTTGATGAAATTCGCCCAAAGGTTGAGGCGATGGGCTTTAGGTTTTTAACCGAAGAAGAATGCAACGCCCTTAAAAACAGACATTAGAATTTAATTTCTATATTTATCATTAATATGATAAGTACTTTTAGAATAATGTCCGTTATCCCCATTGCAGCGATGCTTTGCCTTGCAACTGCAAATGCCACTGACATTGCAACACCAGCAAATAACCCCGCATACGTACAGCAAGAGCGAGTAGCCATAATCCAAACGCTAGACAACAACGACTCCATAGGCTTTCAAGACTTGGCTTACCTAACCGACAAGCTACGCGAAACGGCAGTAAATGTTTTACCAAAGGAGCAATACGGCGTTATGACAACTGAAAGCATAATCGCCTTCTTAGGTTCGCAAGAACAAGCAGTGAAGGCTTGCAACGAATCTAGCTGCCTTGCGGTACTCGGCAGAAAGGTAAATGCGGATTACGTGGCACAAGGGCGGATAGGGCGTTTCAACAATAATTTGACCATCAAGGTTGAACTTTACGATAGCAAAAAAGGAAATTTGATAAGCTCTTTTATAGGCGAATCCAAAGATATAGCTGGTTTGCGTGACATAATAAACGAGAAAGCCTACGATTTATTTAAGAAAATGCTTGGCACACCACCGAGCGTTGCTGTTGAACTGCAACAGCAGCAAGCGGCAATACCTACAAATATACCTACCGAAACAAAGAAAAGCGAGGACAGTGGGCTTGGCTGGAGCGGCATAACGAGAATTGCGTTTTGGACTGTGGCGGGAATATTTGGTGCGGCAACCATATACAAACATCTTGAATCAAAGGATAGGCTTAAAGAATTGGATTATTTGAAAACTCCAAGCGCCGATATTGATGAATGGAAAAGGCAGTATAATGCAAAAGCCGATGAGATTAGAGAAAAAGAGAATCAGCGCAATATTTTTGGTGCTTTGACAGGCGTTTGCGTACTTTCTGGAGTTGTGACATTTTTCTTTTAGGAGCAGTTTATGAAAAAGTATTCAATTTTGTTTGCAGCATTTCTTTTTTCCTGCACAAGCGAAATAGAAAGCCCTGATTCTATTTTGCAGAGGTTTTCAAGTTCAAGCGAAGCTAATCCTTATCAAGTGCTTACCAATATAGATTTTGCCACAGGCGGAATTGGACCTTGGGAAATAAGCTATGGTTCTTTATGGGACTCTCCTAATAAGGGAAAAATAAAATTGGTGGAGCATTCTACTTATTATGACGTAATATTCACTCCTTCATTAAAAGAAGAGCATGACTGGGATTTGCAGTTACTTCAACGTCATTTAAATATTAAACCAGGATATTCTTATAACTTAGCTTTTGGTGGAAATACCACAAAAGAAAATTCTAAGGCTCCGCTTGTACTTGTGCTTCTGCATTGTGAAGAAGACGGAACGTGTGAAAGTGGTGACTACAAAAAATGGGAGAAATCTTTTTCTTCTTCAACTTACACGGAATACGAAGACGTTTGGAACAACTGTAATATCAACGATCCAAATACAACGTTTGTGATAAGTGCTGGTCACTCAACAGTTGAGTTTCTATTATCTTGGATTAGCCTTTGGGCAGTGCCTATAAATTGCCCGTGATGTTACTATATTAAGCCAATGAAACTATTTAACAAAATAGTCATCTGCGGCGGAACTCACGGGAACGAGCTAACCGGTGTGTATTTGGCAAAAAAGCACGGCTGGCTTTTGGCAAACCCAGCAGCAGCGGCGGCTTGCCGCAGATATATAGACAAGGATTTGAACAGGTGTTTTGCATTATCAGATTTGAACAGCAACGATAACGCTTTGGAATCCGTACGTGCAAGAGAAATCAACGATTTGCTTGGGAAAAAAGGAAGCGAAAATACACCGGATTTTATTTTGGATATACACAATACAACCGCAAATATGGGCGTAACTCTTATCCTCAGTTCCTCTGAACCTGCTCTTTTGCAAATTTCTGCAATAATCGCAAGCGAGTTTTCAAACATACACATTTATTTGCAACCCGAAAAAAGAGAGGAATCTCCCTATCTTGGCACAATAGCCAAAAGCGATGTTTGCATAGAAGCGGGACCGCAAGCGCATGGAACGCTTGATGCTGAACTCTTTTTTAAAGTGGAGAGAGTTGTTTTTCGATTTTTGGAACTCATAGAGGCTTGGAATAATGGAATTTTATCAAAAATAAGCAATTTCGAAACATTCACAGAAATGCGAAGCATTGATTACCCAAGAGATTCCGAGGGCAATATAACCGCTATTATACACCCCGCTTTGCAAGGCAAGGATTTTTGCGAACTTAAAAGCGGAATGCCAATATTTATGGGCTTTGATGGCGAAGAAATTCTTTGGCAAGGCGAAACCTGCTACCCTGCTTTTATAAACGAGGCTTCATATTACGAAAAAGGAATTGCAATGAGTTTAGCAGAGAGATTTCTACATTCCTGATATATGCTCACATTTAAAAGCCAGCGTGGTCACAAGGCAGAAACTTATGTTTGCGCTTATTTGCTGCGCAAAGGGTGCAAGTTATTTGCAAGGAACTATAGATATGCCGGTGGCGAGCTTGATATAGTGGCTAAAGATAAAAACGGTATATGGCTTTTTGTGGAAGTGAAATCCGTTTGGGAAAATTCTTATGGTTCTCCAGACACAAGAGTAAACAAAGAAAAACAGAGAAAAATTTGGCAAACCGCTCTTCATTTTTTGCACAATAACGGCGGACTTGAGCAAAATTCCCGCTTTGACGTAGCAGCTATGGATTTTAGATTCAATCGGAGCGCAATAAGATATTACGAAAACGCTTTTGCAGCATCGCAGGTTATTCCAGATTTGAGAATAAAACACAGGAAGGGAAATGCTTACTAAGAGACTTATAATTTGCTTGGATGTTCGCAATCGCAAGGTCACCAAAGGCGTTAAATTCAAAGGCAATATAGATATTGGCGACCCAGTTGAAATGGGTGCAAAATATAGCAAAGAAGGTGTTGACGAACTTGTTTTTTACGATATAACCGCAAGCGCGGAACACAGGCAGTGCGATATTGAAATGGTGAAGGATATTGCAAAAAATGTGTTTATCCCCTTTTCCGTTGGCGGGGGGGTGCGTAATTTGGAAGATATGCGTCAAATTTTGCTTGCAGGAGCAGAAAAAGTTAGCATTAACAGCCTTGCCGTATTAAACCCCGAAATTATAGCAGAGGGTGCCAAGGCATTTGGCAAACAGTGCATAGTTCTTGGAATGGATGCGAAGTTTGTGGGAGTTTCCGATAAAATTCCGAGCGGCTACGAGGTTGTTATTCGCGGTGGCAGAGAATTTATGGGCTTAGATGCGGTGGAATGGGCAAAAAAAGCAGAAAACTTAGGCATTGGAGAAATTTGCCTGAACAGCATAGATACAGATGGCGTTAAAAACGGCTATGAGCTTGCAATCACGGAAAAAATAGCCCAAGCCGTGTCAATTCCCGTTATAGCAAGCGGTGGCGCCGGGGAGCCAAGCCATATAGTTGAATTATTCTCAAAAACACACGCAGATGCAGCCTTGATAGCCTCTATGGTTCATTTTGGAACTTATAGCATATCCCAAATAAAAACGGAGATGAAATCCGCAAATATTCCAACGCGTTAATATCATTTTTATATATTACCCCTATTGTGCGAGGATTAAATGGCAGTAATGGATGATGATAAAAAAACAGAAGAAACGCCGGTGGCGAGTTCCGAGGGAAAGTCTAGTTTAATCAAATGGGTTATGGTCTTTCTTATTTTGCTCCTATTTATAGGCATAGAGGTTGGAATAGCCGTATTTTTCGTGGGAAAGCTAAAAGAACCCGATGCGGCGGCAATATCAGCAGAAATGGCAGCTAAGGCACGGCAAGATTCTATTGAAAAGCAAACCGCTATGGGTGCTACTATGGCAGCTCCCATAGAAATAACCGTAAACATATTCTGCGAAGAAGGTCGCTACCTCAAATGCGGAGTTCAGTTGGAGTACGATGCCGCAGATGAACAACTAAGCACGGAACTAGAAGCTCGCAAAGCTCGCATGAAAGACATTATCATAGACATAATGAGTTCTAAATCGCTTTCTGACCTTATGTCAAACGACGGCAAAAAAGCTATAAGAGACCAAATTGTTTCCGCGGTAAATAATATTTTGCCAGAAGAAGTAGGGGGCAAGCCTTTGGGAAAGGTTCGCCGCAGTTATTTTGACTCTTTTGTTATGCAGTGAAGGGTAAAATAAAGTGGGCGATATTCTATCACAATCAGAAATTGATGCAATGCTATCGGGGCTTTCGGCTGCCCCTGTTGCTCCTGCTGCTCCTACCCCAGCCTATAAGCCTTTTGCTCCAACGGCTATTGCAACTTCCAACAAAAAAATAAATCTATACGATTTTACACGCCCAGACCGCATTTCAAAAGACCAAATAAGCACTCTTAGAAATTTGCACGAAGGTTATGCCAGACTGCTCACAACCACACTCACAAGCCTACTCAGAACCGTTGTGGACATTAGCCTGCAAAATGTGGAACAGCTCACTTATGGCGAAGTGATTAAAAGCATATCCACGCCAAGCTGCATTTATGTGTTCCAAATGGAACCGCTTGAATCAAGCGCAATTTTTGATGTTAGCCCCTCGCTCATATTCATTATGCTAGACCGTTTGTTTGGCGGGCAGGGACGTTCAATAGATTCCACCAACCGAGAAATGACAGATATTGAGAAAACCGTTATTTACAAGATAATAGAGCGTTCTCTTGCTGATTTGAAGGTTGTTTGGGAAAACATTGGTATTTTTTCGCCAAAAATCGAAAACTACGAAATAAATCCCCAATTCGTGCAAATTGCCCCTCCAGGCGATACCGTTGTTTTGGTGACGCTTGAAGTTCGCACACGCACGGGTTCGGGCTTAATGAGCCTTTGCTTTCCATTTGTTCTTTTAGAATCCATTATAGACAAGCTAAGCGGTGAATCTTGGATATCTGCGCAAAAAACAACCACGCAAGAAACTCGCAGAATGGTTGAGCGCGAACTTTCCACCACCAATGCCATGCTTCGCGCAGAAATTGGAGCCACGCAACTTTCTGTCAAAGATTTTTTGCAACTCAGCGTTGGCGATGTTATGGTTTTAGACAAACTTGCACAATCCGATTTAACTATGTTCATAGAAGACCGTCCAAAATTCCTAGGAAAACCCGGAGTTATAGGCAGGTCAAAATCTTTTCAAATAACAGGCATTATAGACAGAGAGGTGGGAGATGACGATTAACCGAGGTGTTTATGGGTGATATATTAAGCCAAGCCGATATAGATTTGCTCACCAAGAGTTTGCTCGGAGGTGGCGATGCTGCGGCTCCGGCGGCGACGGCGACGGCGGCGCCAACTCCGGTTGAGAATATAGCAGAAGTAGCAAGACCCTTCTTCAAAGTACTTTGCGAACAGGCATCCAGCGTTGTGACAACCGTGCTTTCCCGTGCCGTTGATTTTCAGCTTCAATGGCTTGTTGCAGGCGAAAATTCCGTTATACCAGATGAATTGAAAAGCCAAAGTCTTTACATATGTGTTGAGGTTAAAAAAACCGTAGTGGGAAAAATGTATTTTGCCATAAGCAAGCCTGAGGTGGCAACTCTTTCCGACCTTATGCTCATGGGTTCTGGTCACTCAGATTATACCGATGAACACAAAGATGCAATTTGCGAAATAATAAATCAAATCACCGGCTCTTGCATAACAGTGATGGATTCACAACTTCATTTGGCTATGGATTTTGGGCAGGCTTCGGTTAGTGAATTTAGCGGAACCAATGATGGTTTTAAAGGTGGTTCAGTCGCAACTGTTTTGGTTAAAATAGAAGAATTCCCAGATAGAAAAATATTAATCTTTTTGGATGAGAATTTATTCTCTGCAATAAGGTCAAAAATTTCTTCTAAAATGGCTTATGCCACCGCAGACACAAGCCTTGCAAGCCTTGGGCTTTCTTCATCTGTGGCAGCTCCTGTACCTGCCGCTGGCGGAAACATTCCTACTGGTGGTGGCGGCGGTGCTCCAGTGGCGGCTCCTCCTGCTCTTATGCCACACCATTCGGGCGGACCCTTTGGTTCCACAGGCAATAAAGCTCTTGATTTGCTAATGGATATTGAATTGCCAATAGTCATAGAACTTGGCAGAACGCAAATGAGCTTAAAGCGAATTTTAGAGCTTGGTCCTGGTGCCATTGTTGAAATGGATAGGCTTGCTGGCGAACCGGTTGATATTTTAATAAACGGAAAAGTTGTTGCACGTGGCGAAGTTGTTGTTGTTGATGAAAACTTTGGCGTACGCATTCTTGCCCTTGTTTCCCCAGAAGAGAGATTGAAACTTTTGAGATAGATGGCAAATAATGTTAATCTTCCCCGCACAAGATGCTAAAACTCTAATTCACCTTGCACTGAACGAAGATGTTCGTACAGGCGATTATACAAGTTTATGGACTTTGCCGGCGGAGCAGGTTCAAACGGCAAAACTCATTGCAAAAGAAGATGGAGTTGTGGCAGGGATTCCTATAATTGAACTTGTTTTTGCCGAACTCGGCGGCAAAGTTAAAGTTGAAACTTATGTTCAAGACGGCGACCAAGTTAAAGTCGGCACTCAAATTGCAAGCATAACAGGCGAAACAAAAATACTTTTAAGCGGTGAGCGAGTTATGCTCAACTTTTTGCAGCAGCTCTCAGGAGTTGCAACAATCACAAATAAATTCGCAAATGTTCTCAAAAGCGGCAAAACAAAAGTTTTAGACACTCGCAAAACAATACCAGGTTTTAGAACCTTGCAAAAATATGCTGTACTTGCCGGTGGTGGCTCAAATCATCGCATGGGTTTGTGGGATATGGTTTTGGTGAAAGACAATCACATTGCTGCCGCAGGCGGAGTTTTGGAAGCGTGGGAGGCTGTGAAAAAACAAAATACCCAAAACTTGAAAGTTGAAATTGAAGTGGAAAATTTGGAACAACTGAAATTGCTTTTGGGTCTTGGAGTTAATCGCATTATGCTAGACAATATGAGCAATGATTTAATGAGCGAAGCGGTTAAAATCGTAAAAGAGAGCGGAGACCCAGTGGAACTGGAAGCCAGCGGAAATATGACACTTGAAAGAGTAAAAGAATTGACAGATATTGGGCTGGATTTTATTTCCGTAGGTGCCTTGACTCACAGCGTTAAAGCGCTTGATATATCTATGAGAATAAAATGAAACGCACTCTTGTTCTGGCAATAGATATAGGCAACAGTCAAACGGCAATAGGCATTTATCGAGATGCGAAAATCGAAGCGAGTTATCGCTTAACAACAAACGAAAAAACAACCAGTGATGAGATTTTTTTTAGAATAAGCGATTTGATAAAACACTTTGGCTGCAAAACAAAAGATTTTACCCACATAGGTTTGAGCAATGTTGTTCCTCAGCTTGAACGCCCTTGGATTAAAGCACTCGTTGCTTATTTCAACAAACCCGTGCAAATTGTAAGTTCCAAAAACTGCCTTGATTTACCCATAGCCTACCCTCGCCCTGGTAGTGTTGGTCCAGACCGTTTGTGCAATATGATTGCGCTGCGCTCGCAAGGAATTCAAAATGGAATTGTTGTTGATATGGGAACCGCCACAACATTTGATGTTTTGCACAATGGCGGTTTTGCAGGTGGTTTAATTGTGCCAGGCATTAGCGCATCTATGGATGCTTTAACAGAAAAAGCGGCAATGCTTTTGCCTGTTTCAATAAAATGGACAAATAAATTCGTGGCAAGAAATACAGGCGATGCTATGCGCTCCGGTATTCTTCACGGTTTTTTGGGACAACTGGATTTTTTGATAAAAGGAATAATTAAAGAAACCGGAATGGAAAACGTTCCCATAATAGCCACGGGCGGTTGGGGTCAAATGCTCTTGAATCACACGCCAATAATCAAAAGCTACGACCCTTATTTAACTTTGGAAGGCATTCGCCGCGTTGCTCTGAATGGCAATGGGTTTAGCAATTCGGAAGGCGAGGAATAACCTGTTCCCTTTGCCATTTGCGTATATTTTCGTGATGCCCAGATAGCAAAATATCTGGAACTTTCATTCCCTCAAACTCTTGAGGTCTTGTCCAAACTGGGCAACCCAGCAATTCGTTTTGAGCAAAGGAATCTGTTTCTGCGCTTTCCATATCGCCAAGCACTCCGGGTATTAGCCTAACAACTGCATCGCACAGAACCATCGCTGGCAATTCCCCACCGCTCACAACGTAATTACCAATGCTAACAGATAAATCCACCCTGCTCTGCCTAATGCGCTCATCAACACCCTTATAGTGCCCGCACACTAAAACCAAATATTCTTTTTGAGAGAGTTCCTTTGCAAGAGAATGTGTAAGAGGCACTCCGTCTGCGGCAAGCAATATCACAGTTGCATTATTTTTTTTTGACTCACAAAAATCTATGGCTTTTGCAAGCGGCTCTGGTCTAAGCACCATTCCGGCTTCAACACCATAAGGGGCATCGTCAACTTGCCCATAGTCGTTAATGGCAAAAACCCTCAAATGCACTGTTCTAAAACTCAAAAATCCATTTTTTTGCGCTCGCCCCATAATTGAGCAATTCATGGGTGCAAACATTTCTGGAAAAAGCGTTATGCAGTCTATTTTCAAAATTCGCAAAGCTCCTAGGGGGAAGGTAGAAATTTTTATTTAGTGTACTAGGTTTGTTCAATCAGCAAAAGGATTTACAATTTTAAGCGTGTTTTCTATTATTTGCCCGTTTTGCATATCTTCGGAATATATTATAGCACAATTGTATTTCAATGCCGAAGACAACATTAATGAATCAAAATAACTGTAAAAATATTTTTCATGTAAAAGCAAAGCCTGTTTTATAACCGAGTCATCGACGAATTCAAGCCTACAGCTTTCTCTAATTTCATTTAATGATTCAATTATTTCTACTACAGTTTTTTTCAATTTTTTTATACAGACATTACAGAATTCATTTAATGTTTGAGTACTTACAACACATTCAAATTTATCAAAAATATTATTTACAATATTCTGTTTTTCTGGCTCATCCTCCGAATACAAATAAATTAAAATGTTGCTGTCCAAAAAAATTTTATCTTTCATTAGCTTCTTCTCTATTGAACTTAAAATCTTTAGTTTTAATCCTCATAGCATTAAATTTATTTGGTTTTGTTCGTTCTCTCTGAAAATCCAAAGGTTTTACCTCTTTGATAAAAGATATTGAGCGAAACAATTCCTCTACTAAAGAAATTTTGTTCTCTTGGACATCTAATGTGATTTGATATATCATAATGGTAAAGATAGAAAAAACACCTACAACCTCTCCCAAACGCACGAGGTTCGCATTTATTTTGTCTGAACCAGAATTTACAGAATTTTTGGAATTTACAGAATAATACAATGATCCGTTTTGTAGGGGCAACCCTCGCGGTCGCCCAAATGTGAAATGATTTGCGGCGGGCTACGCCTCAGTCCTGCAGACAACGAACACTCCGCAAGAGGTACTTATCGTTGTAGCTGTAGTACACGTACTCGTCGTCGTCGTACATGTACCTGATGTAAGCGTCGTAGCTATTGTACTCGCTAGCACTCCACCAAAGGCCGAAGATGCCGACATTGCTGAAATAGCCACCCGAATAGTCGCCGCCGCCCGGAAGAGCGGAAAAGCCATAAGTGTCCTCGCATAGATAATCCTTGCCTGAACCTGTGGGACCGCAACTATTCCAGCCTTCTTTTGCCTTCAAATGCTTGCCCGCTGTTTCTTCTCCGCCAACCGCTGTCACTAACGCTTCCCATTCATCATCGGTTGGCAAATGCCAGCCACCGGAACAGGCTTTCTTTGCCGCCTCCCAAGTGTAAAGACGGCCGTAGGTATTGCAGTAGCTTTCATTTTTATCATAACATTCGCTACCAGCAACTTTGCAATTCAAATTCTCTGTCATCCACGTTTTCCCGTCTGGCATTTTTTTGCTTTCGTAACCGCTTATATCGCAAGAACCGCCGTCATCGCTAGAGCAGGAAAAGGTGAATGCCAAGGCAAGCGAAATGCCTGCCGCCAATGCGATTTTTGAGAATTGTGTTCTCATTTTGTTACCTCCGTTTTAAGGGTTGAATATAGAAAATTCCGTAAATTCCCAGCCCTTCAGGGGGGGGGGG
>JAITFP010000021.1 GCA_031281275.1 Candidatus Fibrimonadaceae bacterium | reverse complement strand
TTTATTGTTTTTGGATATTGAAACTTCAGCCTTTTGCGTGGATGAATAATAAACCAAATTATGAATTGAATGCGCTTATTGCTTTATGGCTTTTTACAAATGGTTTGAAATTTTATGCTACGAAAGTAAGAAAAAAAGTAAATTTATCTAAAAACATAATTGAGAATTTATATTATTCATTTCGGTTTAGAGATTTAAGCAAAGAAGCCATAATGGATTTGGCAGAGGGTATGGTTCTATGCTAACTATTGCCCCCCCCCCCCCCCCCTAAGTCGGTATTCATACATATTCAACAAGGAGTTCTTATGAACCGTATTTATTTATTGACGGCAATGCTTTGCTTATCTATGTTTTTTTCTTGTACGGAAGTAGAGCGTGATAACTGTTATGATGAAAAGAGTATTAATTATAAAAAATGTTTCTCAGATGTACCAAGTTCAAGCAACAGTTCTTGCGATATAAGCGGTTACAAAACTGTTCAAATCGGTAACCAATTTTGGATGGCGGAGAATTTGAATTGCTATGTTGAAGGTAGCGTATGCTATGACAATTCTCCTGCCAACTGCAGAAAGTACGGGAGATTGTATGATTGGGAAGCTGCGAATATAGTTTGCCCCAAAGGTTGGCATTTGCCAAGCTATGATGAATGGCAGGAACTTGTTGATTTTGCAGGTGGCCATGATATCGCAGGCAAATATTTGAAAACTAGCGTTTGGGGTGGTGATGACAGACATGGCTTTTCAGCTCTGCCGGGCGGCTATGGATATTCTGATGGCAGTTTCAGCAATGTCGGTGACATCGGCGGTTGGTGGAGCGTGTGCAACGGCATGTGTACTGCCAGTTTCGCTTACGACCTGGATATGTACCAAAGCAACGCCATTGTTATCTACTGGACCCCCAGCAATAAGAGCGCATTCCTCTATGTTCGTTGCGTGCAAGATTAAGGCGTAGCTCCCATGATTCACACTTCCGCAATAGTCTCTAACAAAGCCGAGGTTTGCCAAAGCGCAAGCATTGGTCCTTGGTGCGTGAGCCTCAGGCTGAGGCTGGCAAATATTTACTATATTTATAAGTAGTTGCTAGCATTTCATATTAAAGTAAAGAGGTATTTATGGAAACAATTCAAATTAGGGCTAGGGTTAAAAAGACCAAAAACAAAAAATTTCAAAAGATAGCTCGGCAAAGGGCAAAAATTGAACCTTTTGAAACAGAAGAAGAAGCTCTTGAATTTGCAACCAACTTGTCTATGAGGCAGTTAAAAAATGAGAGGTGAAGTTTGGACTTTACAAGATAAGGCTTATGCTAGTAAAGCCAGACCAGTTGTTATTATTCAAGCAGAGTTAGAACATTCTTTTGATTCTGTAGTGATTTGTTTATTTACAAGTTATGAATCTAATCATATAAGTACAAGAGTAAAAATAGAACCAAGTGTTACAAACGGATTGAATAAAATAAGTTTTGTAATGACAGAAAAATTAGTTACGGTAGATAAAAAATTACTAGGCGAAAAAATTGGAAATTTGACAACTCAGCAAATGATAGAAATATCAAGGCAGTTAGCAAAGATTTTAGAAATAAAAAAGGAGTATTTATAAATTTACTACCTTTCCCCCATGATTCACCCATCCGCAATAGTCTCTAACAAAGCCGAGGTTTGCCAAAGCGCAAGCATCGGTCCTTGGTGCGTGGTGGAAGATGGGGCAAAAATAGGGGAAAATGTTGTTTTAGACACAAGGGTTCATATTTTTGGCAACACTAGCATTGGGGAAGGAACTCGCATTTTTGACGGAGCTGTGGTTGGTGGCGACCCGCAAGCGTTGAAATATGAGGGGGAACAGACTTTTTTGGAAATAGGCGAAAATTGTACCATAAGGGAATACGCTACCGTAAATAGAGGTTGTGGGGAAAACTCGGTCACCAAAATTGCAAATAACGTTCTTTTAATGGCATATTCTCATATTGGGCACGACTGCTTTTTGGAAAATGGAGCGGTTATCTCCAATGGGGTGCAGCTTGGGGGGCACGTTAAGGTTGGGGAGTTTGCCACCATTGGAGGCGGGACTTATGTTCAGCAGTTTTCAAAAATAGGAGCCTATTCGTTTGCGGGCGGAACGCTCAAAATAGACAGGGATGTGCCTCCAGCAGGCAGGGCCCTTGGCAATCCAGCTCGTTTTGCGGGGCTAAATTTGCACGCCTTGCGAAAACACAATTTTTCGGAAGAGAGAATAGCCCTTTTGGAAAAAAATTACAGGGAATTGTACCGTAGCGGCAAGCCTCTGGCAGAGGCTATTTTGGATTTTGCAAATGGAAAAACGGACTGCGACCCGCTTTTAAGCGATTTTTTTAAAGATTTTGATGGTAAAGTGAGCCTTTTGCCCTTGTTTTCTGGCTGATTTTTTACTATATTTTAAACCTACAATTTACGGGAAACATTATGGCAGCAGTAATTCGCTTATCTAGATTTGGAAAACGCCACCACCCAACTTACAGGGTTGTGGTTACAGACAGCCGCAAGGCTCGCGATGGTCAGTTCATAGAACAACTTGGTTTTTACGACCCAAATTTGAAAATTCCAGACGTCCGCTTTGTGTACGACAGAGTTATGTATTGGCTAGGCGTTGGTGCTCAACCCTCCGATACCGTGCGTTCCTTGTTAAAGCAGAAAGGCATAATGGCTCTTTTCCACGAAAAACGTGCCGGCAGAAGCATTGAAGGCAAAACCCCAACCCCAATACCCTTAAAGGCTAAAAAAGCAAAGCTCGGTCCAAAAGCCAAAGCCCGCATTGAGGCAGAAAAAAACGCAGCGGCAGCTCCGGCAGAAGCCCCGCAGGGCTAAAAAATGGATTCTTTTGTGGCTGTGGGGCGTTTAATGCGAACCTATGGCATTTATGGCGACATACTATGTAAACCTCTAAGCCACGATTTTAATAGACATTCCTTGTTGAAAAAAGTTTATTTGGAAACCACTTCGGAGGACATTAAAGAAGCGTTTATTTCGCGCTCCGAGACTTATGGCTTTTTATGGAAATTCCGCTTTGAGGGCTTTAACTCGCCAGAGGTGGTTCAGCCATTTGTGAATGCTTATGTTCTGATACCAGAAACCGAAAGGTTACCTCTGCCGGAGGGTGAATTTTATTTCAGCGATTTTGAAAATTTTGAGGCGGTAGATAAGGATGGGAACTTGGTGGGCAAGGTTTTAAGCGCGGAGGAGATGCCTTCGGTGAATGTTTTTAATTTGCTTGTGGGTGAAAAAGAAGTTGCGGTGCCCTGGATTGATGATTGTGTTTTGAAGGTTGATATGGAAAGGAAGAGGATAGTGGTGAATGTTGAGTATATTGAAGCTTTAGTTAAATGAGATTGACAAAAAATCCATGCCTGCTGGCGTTCTTTTTATCTGCAAATGTTTTCGCCCAAGGCATTATTCCCGATTCCCTGCCCGTGTGGAGGGGATATGAAAATGCAATGGATTCAACAGAGCAAAAAGATGTTCCTCAACCAGAAAATGCTCTTCAAACCAAAGGTAGCAAAAGCCTGCAAACATCAATAGGAAATGGAGGGGCAGATATTCAGCAAGAGTTAAGGCTTTCTATGCAAGGCGAGGTGGCAGATGGAATTTTTATTGATGCTTATCTTATGGATTTAGGGCGACCTGCGGGAACGGAAGTATCCACAACACTAAGAGAGGTGGATGCGGCATATATTGGAGTGGAAAACAAATGGGTAAAATTGGAACTGGGAGATTTGAACTACGAAATAAATAAACTCTCGCTTTTTGGATTTCGCAGACAAACTCTCGGAGCGAGCGGCAAATTGAAAGGCTCTAATGCAGAAGCAGGCGCAATTTACGGAATGGACAAAACGCTTAGGCAAAGCACAACAATTCGCGGGCGGCCAAGCCAACAAAAAGGTTATTTGCTTTTTGCCGATAGTGCTTTTGGCATTATTGCTCCGCACACAGAACGTGTTTATTTGAATGGTGTTTTGCTCGTTAATGGCAGGGACTATGAGATAAATTACGCAGGTGGCGTTTTGGATTTTTTGGGGAAAGTTATTCCGGGGCCAGAAGATGAAATAAGAGTAGAATACGATTCTTACAATTCCCTGAACCCAAGCGAACTCAGAGGCACAGATGCTACCTATCGCTCAAAATTCGTGTGGATTGACATTGCGGCTTTTAATTTAAGGGATTCGCTTAAAAGCGACAAAATGCTCGGTGCAAGGCTGAGAACGGGAAATTCGCTTTTGTTTGCAGATTTGGAAACGGCGATGAATGAAAATGACAATAAAGCTTACAGATGGTTTTTTGAAAGTGATAGCAATTCTAAGCAAAAATCCATAATCAAAATTTCAATAAAGGGAGGTTTTGCAGATAGCGCTTTTGCAAAACCAGAATATGAAGGAAGCGAGAATGTATGGGATGCTTTTATTTTGCGAGACAAATGGCTTTTAGACAGCGTTTCGGGAAATTTGCGCTACGATGAATTTAAGGCGACTATGAGGTTGCCCCTTGGTTTTTTCCCTGGTTTTTATATAGGGCACAGAAATTTTGAATCCTTTAGAAGTGAGGGATTTTTACGCAGAGAAACAGAAAAAACAGAAAGCAAACTTACATTGGCGAAAGTGCATTCTTTATGGCAAAGCGAAATTTACAGCAAATTTTTGCAGGGAACTTACCGCCCTTATGGAAATTTTCGTATGGATAGCAAAGAAAATCTACGTTCAATTTACGGCTTGGAATGGGGGAATGAAAATTCAAACTATGTAAGCTCGGAAATTGCACGAGAGCAAGCAGACACAAGCGAATTTTCAAATTGGAAAACTTTTGTTTCCTTAAAAGGAAAATATTGGCATTCAAACACGCTTTTTCAGATTAGAAAAGATTTCACCGAAGAACGGGCGGGTTTCTCGTGGCTTTTAGACCAAAACGCTGGTTATGATAATCCAAATTCCTTTTTGCAAGGTGAGGCATTTTACGCCTTTAACTATACCGATGAAGTTCCCTGGGTTCCCATATACCGCAGGGTTCCAGATGGCACGGGCGATGTTTATTACGATTCTTTAAGCGGGCAATACATAAGCGGAGCAGATAACGGAAACTTTGTTTACGAAGGCTTGGGGCGAGTGGATTCGTTATCTAGCAAGAACAGCAAAAATAATCTTAGGTGGAATTTGTCTGTGCATCCTGATATTATCATAAAAAAAGGTTTTTTAAGCGATATGACATTTCTTGTTAACGGTCAGTGGCTTTTGCATCAAGCGGAAAAATTGCTGTTATTAGAAAATTCTGCTCTTTGGGAGCATCCAAAAAATAAAGGCTCCTTGGTGCTTGCGATAAAAAATAAATGGGATAAGGAGCCGCAAATAAATTTTGAAAAGGTTTCTTTTGGACAGGAAGCAACCATTCACTACAAGGCAATAGAAAAAAATGATTATTCATTGAGACTTAAAAGAGAAGAGGCTGAATTTGCACTTAGCGATTTGGATTGGATTTCTTATGAGGGCGAATTTGCGTGGCAAAGAGAACTTACCGCTGGTTTTTCTTTATCGCCTTTTTATTCAAGAAAACACACATCTGGTTTTTATATGGAAGAATCTTGGAACGCTGCTTTGCAAAAAGGTGGCATAAATGGAAAATGGCAAAACGAAAGAGGCGATTTGGCTGGGCTGGGCATTGCTGGAAACTATGTTGAAAAATCAAGCGAAATTTCCCCCTATTCTGCCGTTGAGGGTTTTGAAAAGGGTTTTTCTTGGCGAATTAACGCGCTTGCTCAAATATCCTTTAATGAAAATTTTTATATATCTTCGCAGTATATTATGAGAATATGGCGTAGCGAGGTGTTTCAGAAGCTTAATTTGGAAGCAAAGGCGGTGTTTTGATAAAATTTTCTACATTATTAAAAGAATTCCTATGAGCAAAGAGAAAACCGTTCAAATTATTGCTGATTTTGCCGATACTGGAGGTGGCATTTGCGAATTATTATGCGGCAATAGCGTTAGCGTAATACCGACAATTTCAAAAAAAGTTGATTTAACTTTTATGGACCCTCCTTTTAACCAGCAAAAAAACTATGCTCTTCATAATGACAATATGCCGCAAGAAGAGTATTGGGAAATGATGAAAGATGTATGCCGTTCCATATATGACATAACCAACGAAGGCGGTTGCCTTTATTTTATGCAAAGAGAAAAAAATACGGAAGATGTCTTGCGGGTAATGAGAGAAACCAGATGGGAATTTCAAAATTTGATTATTTGGAAAAAAAGAACTTCAGCAGTTCCAGTACGTAGCAAATACGGCAAGCAATATCAAATAATTGCTTATGCGACAAAAGGGAATAGAGCAAAAACATTCAATCGCTTGAGAATAAATCCTGAATTGCCTGCTGGTTATAAATTTGAACGTGAAAATGGCATTTTTGTTACCGATGTTTGGGATGATATTCGAGAATTAACATCGGGTTATTTTGCCGGAGATGAAGCAATAAGAGATGAAATGGGAGAAAGATTTCACAAGCAGCAAGCTCCCATAGCTCTTTTGTTGCGAATTATTTTGACTTCAACGCGAGTGGGCGATACTATT